>JBDTUK010000094.1:0-12163 GCA_040007795.1 Ferruginibacter sp. | reverse complement strand
CGGCTCAAAAAATTATTAAGCAAAATACTACTGAACAAAAAGATAATATAGCTGTACAGAAAGAAAGCTCAAAACCAACTAATAATTTGCCTAAGCCTTATTTTGAAAATATTAACAACAAAGTAAGTAACGAAATTGTACGCAATAACGTAATACCTGAAAATGGCAATAACATTACTGGTTCCGGAATCAATGATATTATTGCTAAAAGCAACCCGAATGAAAGAATAACCAATCCTGTAATTGCTGACGTTAATATAGGCAATACAGACTTAACAACTACTGCTATACCTGTAGTAAATAAAACTACCGGGGAGAATAATGGTCGCTTCCTTGACATAGATGAATCGAAAGGAAAACGAACAATGCTTGGTGGACTTTTGCGTAAAGCAAAAAGAATAGTGGAACGCACCACCAACATTAAAACCGGCGATGGATTAAAAGTGGCCGGGTTTGAGATCGCATTAAAATAATCACTTAAAATTAAACAAATGAAAAGGCTAACATTACTTTTAGCAACAGCAATTATTTGCGTAACCGCAACGGCCCAGGAAAAGAAAGATACCATCCGAATTGGAGGCATGGTCATTGTAAAAGAAGGAAAGAACAAAGATGGTAAGAGCAAGGGTATTCACATGAGCAGAAACCACGAGCCCAAAATAAAACGTAATATCAGTACCAATTGGTGGGTACTTGACCTCGGGTTTTCTAATTATGATGATAAAACCAATTACAGCACAGCAGGCTCTTATTTGGTAAACAGGCCGGGCTATCCTGCCCTGGATAAAAATGATTTTAAACTCAGGACCGGGAAAAGTATTAATGTAAACATCTGGGTCTTTATGCAAAAGCTTAATTTAATAAAGCACCATGTGAACCTTAAATATGGTTTAGGTGTTGAGTTGAATAATTACCGCTACAAATCTGATATCAGTTATAAAGAAGGAGGGCTTGTGCCATATACTGCAAATACACAAACCAATGCAGCATTTATTTTCAGGGATTCTATTTCTTTTTCCAAGAATAAACTGGCCGCTGATTACCTGACCGTACCACTGATGTTAAATTTTGCATCCCACCCGGGTAATAAAAGAGGGGTTAGCCTCAGCGTGGGTGTTAGTGCTGGTTACCTGTATAGCCAGCGCAACAAACAAAAAAGTGATGAAAGGGGAAAGTGGAAGAATAAAGGAGATTATGCCCTCGAGAAATTTAAGTTTTCTTATGTAGCAGAAGTAGGCCTTGGCCCGATCCGGTTATACGGATCATACAGTCCCAATTCTATATATGAAAAAAGCCTTGATATAAGGCCCTATACCGTAGGACTCCGCTTCAGCAATTGGTAAAAATACTCTCTCACTCGATCCTTTACCCACAGCGGTTTTTACCAATGTGGGTGAGGGGTGAGTTTATCATATAACCTTCAGCATAGGCTGAAGGTTTTTTATTTTTCCACATTTCGTATAATTTGTTAATGTTTATCGGCAGAATAAAATATTTTTATGTGGCACGTCGTTTGAAATAAAAAGAAAAATTGTTACTAAATGAAGGTTCCGGGTATTTTTAAACTTACTATGTTTTTTGCAGCAATTGCATTGCTGTCTTTTATTCCTATAAAGAAGAAAAAGAAGTCAACTGCAAAAAAAGCAGCATCAGCCAAAATAGTGAAACCTGTTATAAAAGACAGCGTTGAGAACCCTTATTATATCATTGTTGATAAAAGTGATTACGAATTAAAAGTGTATGATGATGAAGGTTGGTATGCAACCTATCCCATTGTTTTTGGCAGTAAGGACCTGAGTGATAAAATGAGAGAAGGAGATAAAAAAACCCCGGACGGAACCTTTAAAGTGATCCTGAAAAAAATTCACCCTAAGTGGGGCCCGGAATTATTACTGAATTATCCCAATAATGAAAGTTTTCAAAAATTCAGCGAAAGAAAATCAAAAGGGTTGCTACCCAGGAATGCTAAGATCGGTGGGGGTATAGCTATACATGCAACCAGGCCAGAAGAAGAGTGGACCATTGATAACTTCTATAACTGGACTGACGGCTGTGTTTCAGTAAAATATACCGAGATGAAAGACCTCTTTAGTTATATACCTATAGGAACGCCGGTTACTATTAAGCAATAAGAATCTCAACTCATTTAAGTTTTATCATCAGGGCATGTCCATTCAGGTTATGTATAATCTGCCTGTCTGTATAGCTGCGGTACTCTTCCACCAATTTTGTTACTCCGGTGCAGCTATGAAATCCGTAATCATCAAAAACAACAACTCCGCCCGGTATTAGTTTATTCCAAACCCATTCCAGTATATCTTTAGCAGAAGTGTAAACGTCAACATCTATATGGCAAAGGCCAAATTGTTCATCTGCAGAAATTAAATGCGCTGTATCCTCCGGAAAAATTCCTTTTAAGATCTTATAATGTTGATATTGACTTTTATGTTGCAAAACATTTTCTACAATATACTGACTGGTATCACTGTGTTCACCACCGGTATAAAAACTATCATTGGCTCCTGCTTTAGCTACACCCGAAAAAGTATCAGCAAGATATAAAGTGGCTGTGCTTTTTAAATTAGATAATTGCTGTGACATAATGCCTGCTGTTCCACCACGCCATACACCTACTTCAAGGATGGCAGCATTCGGGTTCAGCGTATTTATTTTATGTACCATTTGCCAGAGTTCGTAACAGCGGTAAATATCAACGAGCGTATTATTTTTTATCTGGTTGTAAATATTCATGAAAGCAATATCTCCCTGCCAGGGCGTATAATTAGCTGAGGGAAAAGAGAAACCATAATGCAATCCATCAATGCTGAAGTTTGCTTTGCCTTTAAATGTGGGCCGCTTACCAATATAAATACCGGTATTATTAAAAAATGACCGTATAATTTCTTTTAATGCCATATAAAAATGTGATAATAGTTTTTATAAAATTAATGCAGACAAAACTAATGTGCGATAATATTATTTATTAATGAATAAAAGACTGCCATCTCCATAGCTGAGGAAACGAAAATTATTTTGCAGAGCATGATCATAAATTTTTCTCCAGCCTGCCTGTCCGGTAGGCAGGTGTTCACCTGTTGCAGCAGCAACCAATAAAAGCAAAGTAGATTGTGGTTGATGGAAATTGGTAATAATGGCATCGGTTATTTTAAAACTATATCCGGGTGCTATTAATATCTGAGACTGGGTAAGTAATTTTTGATGGTCATTTTTCTTCAGCCAGTTTAGTAAAGATGATAAAGATTCTTTTACTGGTATATTACAATTGTTCAGTGGTTCTTCATATACTTCCCATTGATTAAGCTGCAGTTGTTTTATGGTTGGATCAAGAGTAGTCTTAACGCCCATCCAGAAAATGCTTTCCAGTGTTCTTAATGAAGTAGTACCAACAGCAACAATTGTTTTGTTTAACTTCAGTAAAAGATTTTCGATCATTTCTGCACTCACATCAATCCACTCTGCATGCATTTCATGATCCTGCATAGTTGCAGCTTTCACTGGCTTAAAAGTCCCGGCACCTACATGCAGTGTTACAAAACCCGTTTGAATATTCTTTTCTGCCAGGCGATTAAAAATTTCTTTGGTAAAATGCAGCCCGGCTGTTGGTGCCGCTACCGAACCTTCGTCTTGTGCATAAATGGTTTGATAGCGTTCTGTATCTTCATCATCCGGTTTTCTCTTTATATATGGCGGCAAAGGAATTTCACCGGACCGTTCCAACACTTCAGCAAAACTGAGATCAGCTGGCGTCCAGGAAAACTCAACCACGTAAGCATCCGAAAATTTCTCAAGTAATTTTACTTTCAATTCTCCACTCCCAATTCCTAATTCCCAATTCCTTTTTAACTCACCTTGCTTCCACTTACTGGCACCGCCAATCATACACTTCCACCTTACAGAACCTTTCTTATTCATAATTGTACTGTACTCATTAATATCTTCATAAGGCTCTAAGCAAAAGATCTCGACGATTCCACCACTGCTTTTTTGAAAACGTACCCTGGCTTTAATTACTTTGGTATTGTTGAAAATGAGTAAACTGTCCGGAGGCAGGTGATCATCAATGTGTTTGAAAATATCCTGCTGTATATTACCATCTTTAAATACCAGCAGTTTTGATGCATCTCTTTTTTCCAACGGGTGTAAGGCAATCCTGTCAGTCGGAAGATTATAAGTATAATCTAATATAGATATATTTTTAGGGTGGATCATTTTAAGAAAGCAGCAACTTCGGTTTTCCACTTTTCAGGTTCTTTTTTACAAAGACTTTCATGTGCAGCGTTTTCGTACACCACAAATTTTTTATTTGAGTTTGGAATGTTGCTAAATAAAATATCTTCTTCAGCTTTAGTAACCCTTGGGTCATTTTGCCCCCATTGTAAAAGCATAGGGCAGGTAACGCTCTTTACAAACTCCTGCGGTTTCATATTAAAAGCCCAAAAGCCATGTTCGGTTCCACCCCAGAAAGTAAGTAAAGTGCCGATAGGTTGAGGAGGAAGTCCCATCAATTTTAAACGGCCTCTAACTGCATCTTCAATGGTACCAAAGGGCATTTCTAAAATTACTTTCTGTGGCTGCAACTGGTAATCCTTTATCGCCTTGATCACGGTAGATGCTCCCATGGATATACCCCAAAGCACAATATTTTTTTCACCTTTATTTTTTATATGATCATAAGCAAGTTTTACATCTTCTGTTTCATCATATCCAATCGTACAGGTATTTCCTTCGCTGTTGCCATGCGCCCTGAAATCAAGCAGGAGCGTATTATATCTCATCTTTCCCAACGCAGAAGCTTCTGCAAATACATCTGATTTATTACCGCCATGCCCGTGAAAAAGACAAACTGTACCAACCGCACTATCAACAGGAATATACCAGGCCTCCAGTTTCAGGCTGTCTTTTGTTTTTAAATAAATGGTTTGAAATGAGGAGTCGGTTACAATTGTATTTTTTTTCTTCGTAGCATTAATGCCAAACAGCATTTCTTTGGTTTTATCCCAGCCTGATTTTTCTTCGGGCTTTTTTATGGTGATCTCTCCAGTATTGTAAAAATGGGTAAACTTATACGCATGAAAGGCCACAATTACATTAACCAAAACAAACAGGAAAACAAGGGTGCGAAAAAGGAACTTGAATAGTTGTTTCATATTGTAGCTTGTTATTTTTTAAAAGTAAAGTTAAGAATATTGTTAGCGGTGTGAATATAAGTTGCAGAATCATTACTTTAGCCTTTCATTTTAAACTCTTAAAACAACCTTGTATGCGATTTTTTAAACAGCTGTTTTTTGTATTGTTGCTGGCTGCCACGGTTTCAGCATCTGCCCAAACTGGCTATGCCTGGAAAGAAGCCACATCAGGCGGGCATACTTATAAATATGTAACCAATGATCCGGCCAATGTAAGGTTTTACACCTTAAAGAACGGGCTCACGGTTATTCTAAGCGCTACCAATAAAGATCCACGGATACAATGTTATATAGCCACAAAGGCGGGCAGCAAAACAGATCCTTCTGATCATACCGGGCTGGCGCATTACCTGGAACACATGTTATTTAAAGGCACAGATAAATTTGGTTCATTGGATTGGGCCAAAGAAAAACCTGAATTAGATAAAATTGATGAATTGTATGAACAGTATAATCATACAACAGATGTAGAGAAAAGAAAAGCGATCTATCATGTTATTGATTCTGTAAGTGGTGTAGCCAGCAAATATGCCATTGCCAATGAGTATGATAAAATGATGGCGTCAATGGGCGGACAGGGCAGCAATGCTTTTACTTCTGTTGAGCAAACAGTTTATACAGAAGATATACCGGTAAATGCAACAGATAAATTTTTAAAATTACAGGCCGAACGTTTCCGTAATCCGATACTGCGGATATTTCATACTGAACTGGAAGCGGTTTATGAAGAAAAGAACCGTGGTTTAGATAACGATGGTGAAAAAGTTTTTGAAATGATCTATGCTGAGTTGTTTAAAAATCATAATTACGGCAAACAAACTACTATTGGTACGGTAGAACATTTGAAGAACCCTTCATTGAAAGAGATACGCAAGTATTTTCATACTTATTATGTACCCAACAATATGGGTATTATCATGAGTGGCGATTTTAATGCTGATGAAATGATCAAAAAGATTGATGCCGCTTTTTCTTACATGGAAAACAAGCCCGTTCCCAAATATACATTTGAGCCTGAGACGCCCATCACATCACCAATAGTGAAAGATGTATATGGTCCTGATGCAGAAGGTACCAGCATTGCTTATCGCCTGCCGGGCAATAAAAGTAAAGATGCTTTATTAGCTGACCTCGTGAGCCAGGTGCTAACCAACGGGCGTGCAGGTTTAATAGACCTGAACCTGGTAAAAAAACAAAAATTGTTGAGGGCATCTGCTTCTGCAGATATTTTAATTGATTACAGCGCCATGATATTAAGGGGCACACCAACTTTGGGTCAGTCGCTTGAAGATGTGAAGTCACTGATGTTAGGAGAAATTGGCAATCTTAAAAAAGGGAATTTTGATGACAACCTGATCACTTCAATTATCAATAACCAGAAAAAGACAAAAATATATGCTACTGAAACCTATGGTGCAAGAGCCGGTGCATTAATGGATGCATTTACTTCTGAGCTTGACTGGAAAGAACAGGTAGCTTATGTAGATATGCTTTCCAAACTTACAAAAAAGGATATTGTTGATTTTGCCAATAAATATTTCCAGGATAATTATGTATGTGTGTACAAACATAAGGGAGAAGATAAAACAATTGTGAAAGTAGAGAAGCCGCCTATTACACCTGTTGAAACAAACCGTGACAGCCAGAGTGATTTTGTTAAGGCGGTTAATAAAATGCCTGCTACAGTTGTAAAACCTGTGTGGATAGATTATAATAAGGATATGCAGAAAGGCAAGGCTGGTAATGTTCCTGTGTTGTATGTACAGAATAAGAGCAACAGCATATTTCGCCTGCGTTATCGCTATGACCTGGGTAACTGGAACAATAAAAAACTCGGCTTGGCAGCTCAATATCTGCAGTTTTTAGGAACAGATAAAATGAGTGCAGAAGACATCACCAAAGAATTTTATAAAATAGCCTGTAGCTTCAACATAGCAGCAGGGCCTGAATTTACAACCGTTACTATTGAAGGCCTGCAGGATAATTTTGACAAAGCCGTAAGCCTGTTTGAAAACCTGTTAAGCAATTGCAAAGCTGATGAAGAAGCATTGAAATCTTTAAAAACAAGAATTGCAAAGGCAAGGAAAGATGCAAAGATCAATAAGGGCCAGATCATGAATGCGCTGACAAACTATGCAAGATATGGGGCTAACAATCCTTATAATTATGTCTTGTCAAATGATGATCTCAATAATGCCAATTCAGGGGAACTGGTGAGTGCATTACATGATCTGAATAAATACAGTCATACCATATTATATTATGGCCCCAAACCATTGGCACAACTTTCAACAGGACTAGCTACACTACACAAAGCGCCTGCAACATTTACTGCTGCACCTAAAGCAGCAAGCTTTAAGGCTGCTGAACAAACGGCTAACCAGGTATTGTTTGCCAACTATGATATGGTGCAGAGTGAGATCAGGTGGATAAGGAACACAACCGGCTATTCACCAGATAAACAACCGGTGATAGACTTATTTAATAATTATTTTGGTGGTGGTATGGGAGCTATTGTGTTTCAAACCATCCGTGAAAGTAAGGCACTGGCTTATTCTACCTTCGCCAGTTTTGTTACGCCGGAAAAAAAGGAAGACCCTTATTTTACTATTGCTTATGTTGGCAGCCAGGCCGATAAATTCAATGAAGCTGTAGTTTCAATGAATGAACTGCTTAACGATCTGCCTAAGCTGGAACAGAACCTTGCTTTTTCAAAAGACGGTATCAAAAAAGATATTGAAACTGAAAGGATAACGCAGGATGCCATTATCACCAATTACCTGAACAACCAGCGCAAAGGTATTAATTACGATATCCGTAAAAATATTTATGCAGCTGTTGATAAACTTACTGTTAATGATGTGGCTGCTTTTCATAAGCAATACATTGCAGGCAAGGCTTACACTTACTGTATTGTTGCCAGTGATAAAAAAGTGAGTGAAGAAGCCATGAAGAAATTTGGAGAACTAAAAAAATTAAGCCTGGAGGAACTTTTTGGATTTTAAGAATTTATATAAATGATAAAAAGGAGCGCCATCATGGCGCTCCTTTTTTATTTTGAATGAATTTAATTTATGTAAAACGAAAAGTAACTGCATCCTTATTACACACCCGGGAATAAAACTTACAGTTATGAGAAAGTTACTATTACCAGTTGTTGTATTAATTACTTTTAATGCATCATCACAAAACAATACAGCATCAAATATTATTGAAGGCGGTAAAACGCTCGTTGAATTAGTACGGGTTTTTAAAGCGCCGAAGTATGCGATGTATCCCCGGGATATTGTTGAGAAAAAAGACAGTTGCTCACTTAAAAGCGTTTGTGACCTGAGTTTTAAGAACAGCACTGATAAAGGCTTGTACATAAGTTTGTTCAAACGGAATGGCAATATCTATGAAGCCAATGTACTTACCATGAAAGTTTTACCAAACGCATTGGAATGTTTGTATGAGTTAAAGTCAGGTATCTATAAGTTTAAAATTGAAATAGATAATGAAGATGATGAAAGAGTTGTTTATCGTGAGGGCGAAATGAAACTGGTTGCCTGCGAAAATGTAATTAAGGAAATTAAATTTTAGAGAAAATAAGATGTTCCGATTGACTTATTGCTTTCCCATACCTTCTTTAATCTTAACAAGTGTATCCATCGAAACATTTTTAATAACCTCTGATGTTTGTTTTGCATTGGGCCATTTGATCTCTATCTCTTCAATACCTGTTGCATTACCAAGGCCGGCTTCAATTCTTAATGGCTTAGAACCAAAACTTCCTCCTGTACAAACAGTATGATAGAAATCCTGAAACCTGCCATCAGCTAATCTTACTTTAATTCTAACTCTTGCACCGATGGCAGCCCTGTTAGAACTTACACCTTCCAATTTTAATTTTATCCAATGATTACCGTTGACAGTACTATTTTCAAAAAGCACATTCCTGAAACGATCACCTTCCACAGCGCCTCCCATTACTTCATAAATATCCTGGTCGCCATCATTATCAATATCTGCAAATGCCACGCCATGGCCTTTTTGAATATGGCCTGTATTTGTTGCGTAAGTAATGTCCTCAAATTTTTTACCACCTAAATTATGATAGAGTTTATTGGGCACAATACTGGTAAATTCCGGCGCTCCTGTACCCAGGTAATAATCAAGCCAGCCATCATTATCAATATCCCCAAAGTTGGAACCCATAGCATAGTTCACATGATTAACACCGTACGCTGCACTAACATCAGTAAATGTATTGTTGCCATTGTTGTGATATAATCTTGGCAACTCTCCTAGTGCAGGCATACCCAACATATCACGGGCAGCATCTCCACCCACCTGAGAAAAACGTTTTGTGTCATACCCCGAAACAAAAAGATCAAGCCATCCGTCATTATCAAAATCAAAGAACCATGTTGGAAAACTATAGAAGGGTTCTTCAACACCTGCAGATCTACTTATGTCTTCAAATATTCTTTCGCCCGGAGTTGCACCTGGTTTATTAAGCCATAATTTATTGGGTGCACCCAAAGCAGAAATATAAAGATCGGGGAAGCCATCGTTGTTGATGTCGCCCCATACACAGCCCTTTGCAAATGTGGTAATATTCAATCCATACTTAGCTGCTTCATCTTTAAACTTTCCTTTGTGGTTGATGAACAACTGGCAGGGATAATTTTCATGTGCTACAAAAAGATCTATCCACCCATCGTTATTAAAATCGCCCCAGCTGGCAGATTGCGTTGGATAAGGAGAATAAAGACCTGATTCAATAGTAACATCTTCAAAAGTATTGTTACCATTGTTTTTTATTAGTGAGAAGGGGAATTTTGCATTCTTGCCCCACCAGCCACCTCTTAGTATCACAAAATCGGCAAAGCCATCATTATTATAATCTGCATGAATAAGATTTAATCCTCCTGTTATGCCCACTAATCCGGATGATATTGTTTCTGTTTTAAAAGTTCCGTCTTTTTGCTGGTGCATATATCTTACCTGGTCGCTAAGGCCATAAGATGATGCCATAATATCCAGCAAGCCATCGTTATCCAGGTCTTCAACCACACAGCCGCCTGATATGCCGTTCATATCAACTCCTTTCTTACTTCCTATATCTTTCAATACAATGTTGCCTGTATTATTTTGTTTAAATACATCCGATTCAATCAGCCATTGTTTGGGCACTTCGACGGGGTATTTACCCAGTGTCATGTAAGCGATGTTCAGTAAATATCTCGATTGCAGGTCATCCGGAAATTTATTAAGTATCATCTTATATATTGCTGTGGCTGAATCTGAACCCGAAGTTAATTTGTGAATGCCGCCTCCCTGTATGGGTATGATGCAACTCTGTGCATTATGATTGGCTGCACAGTTTTCTAATTCACCTTTTCTCATGTAGGCAATGGCAAGCAGGTCGAAGAATGACCTGTTTTCGGCGGTGATATTGTCGCCGGTTATTTTCATAGCTGTCATGATCTGGGTTATTACCCCAATGGCCTCATCTGTATTACCGGCATTTAATTGTTCGTTGCTGTATTTAAAATAAAGCTCGAGCCTTTTGTACGGATCTTTTTCTGTATCCAGTTTTTTTTTGAATAATTCTGCCCGGTGGGTATTCATCACATAAAAATCTTCGGGATTTGCATGTTTGCTGATACTGTCAAGCATCTTCACCATCTTTAAAGTTCCGGGTGTTTGTTTAATAGTGGAAACAAGTACAACACCATCAGGCTCACAGCAACTTTTCATTTGAGCATTTGCATGCCCGGTAGTTAATATGAAAAGTAAAGAGATAAATAAAATATGCCTGTAGAAAATTTTCATTATAATTTTCCTTGTTTAATTTCTTCTACCACTCCTGGGTCAAGCAGGGTTGATGTGTCTCCTAAATTTTGCATTTCACCTTCGGCTATCTTTCTTAAAATACGCCGCATGATCTTACCGCTTCTTGTTTTTGGTAAGCCGGTAACAAACTGAATTTTATCAGGTTTGGCAATGGCGCCAATTACTCTTGTAACGGTTTGCAGAATATCCTGTTTTCTTGAAGCTTCATCGCCATGATGGCCGTTGAAAATCACATAAGCATAAATACCCTGCCCTTTAATATCATGCGGATAGCCAACCACCGCACTTTCTACCACGCCGGCGTGCATGTTGATGGCATTCTCCACTTCGGCGGTACCAATGCGGTGGCCGCTTACGTTCAACACATCATCAACACGACCGGTGATCCGGTAAAAACCATTCTCATCTCTTAAACAACCATCACCGGTAAAATATAAATTAGGATAAGCTGTAAAATAATTCTGCCGGCAACGTTCGTGATCACCATAAGTGGTACGTAATATGCCCGGCCACGGCGCTTTAATACAAAGGTTCCCGGCCCCCGACAAACCTCCTCCGCCAGTTGGCGGTGAGGCTTTTAAACACTCTGCTGCTGCATCGCTTCCTTCTACTATGTTTCCTTTTTCATCCATTAATACCGGTTGAATGCCGGGCATAGGTAAAGTGGCAAATGTTGGTTTTGATGCAGTAATACCGGCGAGGTTTGAAATTAAGATACCACCCGTTTCTGTTTGCCACCAGGTATCAACAATGGGGCATTTTTTCTTTCCGATATGTTCATCATACCAATGCCATGCTTCTTCATTGATGGGTTCGCCAACAGTACCGAGTATTTTTAAAGAAGAAAGATCTTTTCCTTTTAATGGTTCCAATCCATAACTCATCAAACTTCTTATAGCTGTTGGTGCCGTGTATAAAATATTTACTTTGTGTTTGTCTACTATATCCCAAAACCTTCCTGCATCGGGCCAGGTAGGAATTCCTTCAAACATTAGTGATGTACCACCTGCACTCAGTGGTCCGTAAATTATATAACTGTGTCCCGTTATCCAACCTATATCTGCCGTGCAGAAAAAAACATCGCCGGGATTGTATTGAAAAACATTTACAAAAGT
>JBDTUK010000093.1:0-15120 GCA_040007795.1 Ferruginibacter sp. | reverse complement strand
ATTACAGAGGTTCGATAATCGTATTCAAACATATCGAAAGGACTAACGTCATCTTTTGTGAATTGACGGGAGAACTGCAGTCCCTTAGCAGATTGGATTTTTTTAGACATACTATATAAACTTCTAAGTTGGTGGGTTAAGTAATTGTTAAGCAAACGAAAGTATTTGTTACGGTTGAACAAACAAACCGTTAAATATTAACACTTGTGGAAAAAAAGGTGGATAATTTTGTAGATGCAAACGGGTATTGCTTTTGCTTATTTTTCCCCACCTCATTAATAAAATTCCCAAACAAAGTCTTGGAATTTTCAGTAAAACTTCAATGGGTTGATTTTACTGCATTTTATATTTTTGGGGAGCTGCAAACCGTATTTTCCGAAATAAATTTAACCCCGGTATTAATGCCTTGAATCTCTTATAAATTTTCTTTTTAAAAATGAAGAAAGAATGAAAGCACAGAAACAATTATTGTACCTAAATATTTATTTTTTCGTTTACACCATATCAAAAAAAACAGCGCTTGCTTGTATTCATAAATTCTGCAGCGTAGCTTTATAAAAAATAAAAACATGAATAAGAAAAAAACATACACCCTTCTTGCATTGATCTGTATTATTGCTGCTATTGTTATGTACATGGTTGGAAAAAACAGCAGTCACTTAAGTGAGCTATATGATTTTTTCTGGCTGCCCTTACCATTGGGTGCAATATTTTTGTTGCTTGCATCGAGAGTAAAGTGAATTATAATTGCTTTGCTATCTTTAGTACATGAAAGCAGTTATACAAAGAGTAACACAAGCCAGTGTAACTATTGATAATAATATAAAATCTGAAATTAAAACAGGGCTGCTTGTTTTAATGGGTATTGAAGATGCAGATACCAATGAAGATATTGAATGGCTCAGCAACAAAATAGTAAACCTCCGCATTTTTGATGATGAAAATAAAGTACCTAATATTTCAGTAAAAGATATGGGTGGTGATATCCTGGTGGTAAGCCAATTCACATTGCAGGCTTCTACAAAAAAAGGAAACCGGCCTTCTTATATCAAAGCAAGTAAACCCGATATTGCCATTCCGCTTTATGAGAAGATGATCAATCAACTGGAACAAGACTTAGGTAAAAAAATATTTACAGGTGAATTTGGGGCCGATATGAAAGTATCTTTATTAAATGATGGCCCTATTACAATTATTATTGACACAAAAAACAGAGAGTGATGTCTGATATTACTATTAAGCAGGCGCAAGCCAACGTTGATGAATGGATAAAAACAGTTGGTGTAAAATACTTTAGTGAACTCACTAATCTCGGGATATTAATGGAAGAGGTTGGTGAATTAAGCCGTTTAATGGTGAGAAAATACGGCGAGCAATCTTTTAAAGAAACGGATAAAGGAAAAGAATTGAGCGATGAAATGGCTGATGTGTTATGGGTGCTGATCTGCCTGGCCAATCAAACCGGCGTTGATCTTACTGATGCTTTACAAAAGAGTTTTGAAAAGAAGAATCTTAGGGATGCAGAAAGGCATCAGCAAAATGAAAAGTTGAAATAAGGTTAACTTACAGCATGTTTGATTTTTTAAAAATATTGATTCATTTTTTTGACAGTAATAAAATCCCTTACATGCTCTCGGGAAGTGTAGCTATGAGTACTTATACGGTACCCCGTTTTACAAGAGATTTTGATTTTGTTGTTCACCTGAAACTAGAGGATGTCGCAAACCTTATGGAACAATTTAATGAAGGTTATTATTGTAATGAAGAGTCAGTCAGGGAGGCTGTAAACAAAAAAGGAATGTTTAATATTATTGATCATAAGAGCGGCTATAAAGCTGATTTTGTAATTCTAAAAGATGAGCCTTACAGGCAGAATGAATTTTCAAGGAAGCAGCTGATCGATTTTCTTGAAATGAAACTATACATAGTTTCTCTGGAAGATCTCTTGTTGTCTAAACTAATATGGATCCAGGAATTGCAAAGCGCTGTACAAATGGAAGATATAAAGGCACTCTCTTTGCTACCTGACCTGGACCAGATATACATTCAAGAATGGATAAATACGCTGAAATTAAATACCTTTAATTTACTGAATGAAGGATACTCCAAAATATATTAAAGACATACAGCTAAAAATCTGGCTTGAAAAATCTCCCGGAGAAAGGCTTTATCAATTCCTGGTTGACAATGATAAAATGTACCAAGGGATCCTTGTATTGCAAAAAAAAAATGAAAAGAAGAATCTGAGGGATGTAGAAAGGCATCAGCAAAATGAAAAATTAAAATAGATCTTATCCTGCCGTAAAGTCCAGCTTACATAAGGCATATGCCGCATTTAACCTTCCGTGTTTTAAATGTTCGGTAAGCATCAATAATCTTGGATAATATAAATCATGCTCTTCCTTATAAGCAGCCTTTAAGCTATCTTCTTCCAGCCTGGAAAGCTTTCCATCAAATGCCGCAGCTATCGTAAAAAGGTCCAGCAAAAAATTCTTTTCTTTTTTACTCACTTTATTCAGTGTATCTAAAAACAAATTCCAATCATCATATCTATTTTCTTCAGTAATATTTAACAACTGCTGAAAACGTAATAACAAAATGATCATGTTGGGATGATAGTTCTGCGTCATTACAACTGCATTGCCAATAGCCCTGAGGCAACCCGTTTTTGCTTCGGGCGATAATTGTTCGATCAATTTTTCTTTTATTACATGATCGGCAATATGATTGGCCAATGCAAAACCAAACAGCCGCAACCAGGCTTCAAGTACCACTCTCTTCAGGACAACACTGTTCCAAAAAGCCTCTACCGGCAAGGCTTCATATAAAACGGGTATGCCAAAGATTGTTTCGCCTGCCGTAAATTTTAATCCATACTTTAATACGAAATTGGTTACGAAAATTTTTGCCTTGTAGATCAGTCCCAATATCAAAAGGTTCTTCTTCGAAATTCTTTTAAAGGGATCAATACCCAGAATTTTTAATTCAGGGTCTGGCAATTCCAAAGCGGTACGGGCTAAAATATTTTTTACCCCAAACACACCGGTATGTAAAAAATCTTCCTGCGTGGCATGCATGTTTATTACATCACTTACTTCGTACACAGCTTTTAATGCAATAATAAAAAGCAGGTAAAATTCTATAGCAATTGATAACAGTGTAACTCCTGCCACCCATCCGTAATGAATGAGCCAGTGGCTATCTGTAAAATGATGATCTACCCATACCGTAGGAAACACCAGCACAATTCCGGTGACAGCAGAAAGTATTATTCCTTTCCGGGTAATTCTTTTTATTTTTTTTGCCAACTCTTCATCAGTAAAATCAAAAACATGATGCGTTAAATCTTTCTTTTTAAAAAGGTTTAAATAGAACAGGCCGAATCTTTCCAGCGCAGAGGGCTTGCTATCAGGGATGTTGATGAGTGTACTCACTTTAGTTCTTACAAATTTTACCGCCAAATATATGCTTAAAATTTAGTTGGCATTATTGCTTAAATTTGCGGCATTATGGCAAACGAAGCAAACAATTTCCAGGAACTCATTTCTCATTGTAAGGAATACGGTTATATTTTTCAGTCCTCAGAAATTTATGATGGGCTGGCGGCTGTATATGATTATGGCCAGAACGGTGCCCAGCTAAAAAAGAATATTCGTGATTACTGGTGGAAGAGTATGACCCAACTCCATGATAACATAGTAGGTATTGACGCTGCCATTTTTATGCACCCTACTACATGGAAAGCGAGCGGCCACGTTGATAATTTCAGCGACCCGATGATAGACAACAAAGACAGCAACAAAAGATACAGGGTTGATCATTTGATTGAGGGATATACTGATGATTTGAAACAAGCAGCAAAAGAAAAATTTAAGTCTGGAGATACCGAATCTGCAATTCAAGATCCTTTATGGAAAAAAGCAGATGCAATTTTAGTAGAGATGGATTCACTTCTAGCTAAAAATGATTTTGCCGGATTAAAAAAACTGATCGAAGACAATAAGATAAAATGTGCCATCAGTAAAACCTGCAACTGGACAGACGTTCGTGAGTTCAATCTAATGTTCAGCACACAAATAGGTAGCGTAGCTGAAGAAAGTGAGACTATTTATTTACGCCCCGAAACAGCCCAGGGTATTTTTGTAAATTTTTTAAATGTGCAAAAAACAGGGAGAATGAAAATCCCTTTTGGTATTGCACAAACAGGCAAGGCTTTTAGAAATGAAATTGTTGCCAGGCAATTTATTTTCCGCATGAGGGAATTTGAACAGATGGAAATGCAATTCTTTGTTCGTCCCGGCACACAAATGGAATGGTATAATTTCTGGAAGGAAGAAAGGAAAAAATGGCATGAGAGTTTGGGAATACCTGCAGAAAAATTACGTTTTCATGATCATGTTAAACTGGCACATTATGCTGATGCTGCTCTTGATATAGAATTTGAATTTCCATTCGGATGGAAAGAACTGGAAGGCATTCACAGCCGTACCGATTTTGATTTAAAACAACACCAGGAATACAGCAAAAAGAAAATTCAGTACTTTGATAATGATCTGAATGAAGCCGGAAAACCTTACGGGAACTACGTTCCATACGTTGTTGAAACTTCTGTTGGCCTGGACCGTTTATTTCTTACCATCATCAGTCTTGCCTATGCAGAAGAAAAATGGGCGAAAGAAGATGGTACAGAAGATAGCCGTGTGGTGCTAAAAATTCCTGCAAAGATTGCCCCTACAAAACTGGCCATACTTCCGTTATTAAAAAAAGATGGCCTGCCGGAAATAGCCAAAGAATTAATGAATGAATGCAAACAATCTTTTCATTGTTTTTATGAAGAGAAAGATGCTATTGGAAAAAGATACCGCAGGATGGATGCAATTGGTACCCCATTTTGTGTAACTATCGATCATCAGACCAAAGAAGACAATACGGTTACCATTCGTTACAGGGATACTATGGTGCAGGAAAGGATTGCACTCAGCGAAGTGAAAAAACTTGTACTGGAAAAGATCGGATAAAATTAATCACTTACATAACCCTGAACCATTATAAAAATTGTAATGGTTTTTTTATATTTATACTCATGAAAAAAATAATCTTGTTATTAGCCATGATGATCTTCACTTTATCATTATCGGCACAGAAAAATCTTCCTTCATATATTGATGTCATAAAAAACTTCTGTACTAATTATATCCCCTCAGAAGACTATGAGAACTACACTGTTTTTGCCAAGAAAAAAGATGGTTGGTATATCCTTCAAGTCAACAAACTTCAGGCAGATAATACTCTGCGTGAAGTATTGTATTATTCCTATAAGGAAGCTAAATACCACGATCTGGGCAGTTATTACGATAAAGCAGTAGACGTAGATATGACCAGTTTGCTTAAAAGATATCTCTTGCAGAATGGCGGTATTTCTGATTGGTACAAATTTGAACGTGTTCCCTATTATGGCTATAATGGCTGGTGCAATGAAATGATAGATGATTTCAGCAACAGGCAAAATATGTCTGATACCATGTATGATGCAATAGGAAGAGCTTACGCTAATCTTGTCTTTAATTATTTGTGGTATCAAAACGGTGGTATGACACCGAGTAATGATACCCTGTTCAGGAAATTAGGTCGACTTGAATATCCCTCCTCACAAAGGATCAGTAAGATAAAAGAAGCCCTTGATAGTTGTATCAGTAAAACTGAGCAGCTCAGTAAAATAAATCCTTCTTACAAAACAATTGTAGGTAACAGTACCTTAAATGTTTTTAATGATTATATGCTGGGATACAATCAAATGTTAATGTGCGGAAAAGATGAATTGGCTAAAGAATATCTGGAAAAAGCTCCATTAGCCGAAGCATATATTTTACAAGCTAAAAACTACCTTAATTCCTGTGAGCCCAATGCTATCCTTTTTACGTACGGAGATAACGATACTTACCAGCTATGGTATGTCCAGGGAAAATTTAATTTCCGGAAAGATGTCCTGGTAATCAATAACAGCCTTTTGGGGATCCCAGTTTATATCGACATGATCAAAAGAAAAAAATTATTGACCCTCTCCATTGCAAATACTTATTTACAGGACCAGTTGAGTGATGTAGCATATTATGTCGAAAACAAAAAAGAGGATGATTCAAAAAGAGCAATTCCGTTAAAAAAATTTTTAAATACAATTTATACCAAAAAATTTCCCCAGGCAGGTATTGATGGCAATAGTTATTCTACCTATCCATATTTGAAGGCTTCTTTAACAATGGAGAATAATACAATCACTGCTGCGAATTCAGACAAGCAAAAAAGCATTGTATTTAACTTAAATAAAACTTACTTCATCAATGACATAGCAATGTTCGATATCATTGCAAATAATATTAATACCCGCCCTGTCTATTTCACAAGTACCGATAATACTCCTTTTGAAAACAATACTATGCAAAGGGGTATTGTATACAAATTGATTGCCGGGGATATAAATTCAGAAATCGAAAAGAATGCTGAAATAAGGATTCTGGAAAAATTTATAAAAGAGAAATACGTACCGGTATTAAGTAATGGCAGTACCCTGATATCTACTGATGGAGACAATACTTTCTTTGCATTGTTCTATAAAATACTCAATCACTACTTAGAAAAGAAAGATATCGTAAATCTTAAAAGTTGGCTGAAAAAATTAGAAACCATCTGTCCGGAATTCAATTCATCGCAAATAAATGTAGCAAGGTCACTGGCCTATTATTTTATTGAGGCTGGCAATTCAACCAGAGGATTGGCTATTATTGATCAATATGCCAGGTGGCTAAATAATGTTTATACCAACCCAAATTCTTTAACTGGATACTATTTTAAAGAAAACTACATCAGCGAATTGACCAAGACAAGAGATTACCTGGCAACAAAAAATCTTCAAAGCACTGTGGTTGACAATTTATTAAAGCAATAAAATATAAAGCAACTGGCTCAACAACTTAAAGACCAGGAAGGCCTATCATTAATTAAGGGAACGAGATAACTTCAGATTATTTAAAAAACCTAGTGCTTAAAAAGAGTTAATCCTTCCTGTTTTTGATCAACAACATAATATTCATCAGCAGTACACCAATTGCTGCACCCAATGTTACCAGCGTAACAATATGAATAGGACGTATGCATTCCGTACCTTTTAACCTGCTGAAATTCATGGTAAGTAATAGTATGGCTATTGCCGTAATTACAAGACTTCTTTTTTGAGGGTTCATGATTTATTTTTTAATGGTCAATTCTTCTTATCATATTAAGGCGCCCATCACGCCCAGTTGTTTCTTTTTTTTGTCAGTAAGCCAGATTCAACATCTCCAATCCGGCATTTCCAAAAATATTCCGAAAATAGCATTAATGATAATAAAAAGCATACTTAAAAACGATATGGGTCAATCTTCCTGACAGCAGCAGCGGGTATATTATTTCCCCGGCTGATAAGAATCAGCCTTCCTCTTGAACTATGTCACCTTCCTTTTTAAGTATTGGCCATATTTTGCTGCAATTAACCACCGGTTCGTAAACAAATAATTACGCCATTTAAAATTTTGATCATGGCTTCAACAGATATTACCAAACCCATTGACCTGCTCACCCATGCAGAAGGTACCGGTCCCAACAGGTCTCGTCGCCCGGTTTATATGGATTTTATGCCTCCCTGCAACAGTGCATGTCCCGCTGGAGAAAATATACAGGCATGGCTTTCGTATGCACAGGCCGGAAATTATTTTGAAGCCTTCCAGGTCATTACTGCAGACAATCCCTTTCCCGCCATTATGGGCCGGGTTTGTGTGAAGCCCTGTGAAACAGGCTGTAACCGAACTCATATTGACAGCACTATAAATATTCATGCGGTAGAAAGATATATCGGCGATGAAGCCATCAAACAAAACTGGCCAATACAGTTTGTGGCATACACAACACATAAAAGAGTATTGGTGATCGGTGCCGGGCCATCGGGTTTGTCTGCAGCTTATCATCTTGCAAGGATGGGCCATACTGTGGAAGTGTACGAAGCTCATAACGAAGCAGGGGGCCTGTTAAGGACGGGTATTCCGGATTACCGTTTGCCAAAAGATATCCTTGATGCCGAAATTGAACGCATCAAAAATTTAGAAATAAGCATAAAGCTGAACCGAAAAGTGGAAGACGTGCTGGTTGAAAAACAAGCCGGCCGTTTTGATGCAGTTTATGTTTCCATTGGTGCCCAGCTAATACACGAAGAAGCGTTTCAGCATGATAATTCTGTTTTCACCACCGATGCATTTTCTTTCTTCGAAAGTTCAAAAACAGATCCTTCCACTTATACAAAAAAGAAAGTGGTAGTGTATGGCGGGGGTAAACTGGCCCTGTACATTTCAAGGATAATAAAACGCTTTGGCTCGGAAGCATCTGTTTATTTCTATGGTGACAAAAAAATGATGCCGGCCTATGATTATGAAACTGATGATGCCTTGGCCGAAGGTGTAGATGTAAAACTGCTCCGAAGCATCAGCCGGATAGAAAATAAAAAGATAATACTGGAGATCATGAAAGTGGAAAAAGGCAAAGCCATTGGTACGGGTGAATTTGAAATTATGGAAGCCGATGTATTAATTAATGCCAACAAACAGGAATCCGATTCCGGTTTCCTACGTTCTGTTTCCAACATAAAAATAAATGACGACGGCACGGTGATAACAGATACCCAACGTATGACCGGCAGTGAAGGCATTTTTGCCGGTGGCGATATGCTGCCCGGAGAAAACCGGAGTGCAACCATTGCTATCGGCCACGGAAAGAAAGCCGCCAGGTACATTAACGGTTATTTAATGCAGAAGCCTTTTCAAAAACCTGATAAGCATCCGACCGCCGCTTACAAGAAGCTGCACATGTGGTACAAAACAGAGGCACCGCAAAAAGAACAGGATAAACTGGCACCCGCAGTAGCAGTTAAAAGTTTTGAGGAGGTGATTGGCGGCTTATCTGAAAAAGAAGCAAGGTTTGAAGCACAGCGCTGTTTAAGTTGCGGCAACTGTTTTGAATGTGATGGTTGTTTCGGCGCCTGCCCAGAAGATGCGATCATCAAATTAGGCAGGGGAAATCGCTATAAATTCAATTATGATGCCTGCACCGGTTGTGCCGTTTGTTATGAACAATGTCCCTGTCATGCTATAGAAATGATTCCTGAACCTGTTAATGCTTTCAACAATGTCAAATAAAAATAAAACTGTTGCTACCATTGATGGTAACGAAGCCGCCGCTTATGTAGCGTACCGCATCAATGAAGTATGTGCCATTTATCCCATCACCCCTTCCTCAACCATGGCTGAATTGGCCGATGAGTGGGCATCGAAGGGAATAAAAAATATCTGGGGCAATGTTCCGGATGTAATAGAAATGCAGAGCGAAGGCGGTGCTGCAGGAACGGTGCATGGGGCCTTGCAAACTGGTTCGTTAACCACTACATTCACCGCATCACAGGGATTGATGCTGATGCTGCCGAATATGTACAAGATTGCCGGTGAATTAACAGCAACTGTATTTCATGTAGCCGCACGTTCATTGGCCGCACAGGGTTTATCGATCTTTGGCGATCACCAGGACGTGATGGCTGCAAGAACAACCGGCTTTGCCATGCTGAGTTCGGCAAGTGTGCAGGAAGCGCATGATTTTGCATTGATCGCACAGGTTGCATCATTGCGATCAAGAATTCCTTTTGTTCATTTCTTTGATGGATTCCGTACTTCACACGAAGTGAACAAACTGGAACTGCTGGGTGATGAACAGATAAAATCAATGGTTCCTGATGATCTGATCTTTGCTCACCGCAAAAGAGGCCTGAACCCTGATCATCCTTTTATCCGTGGTACGGCACAAAATCCTGATGTGTATTTCCAGGGAAGAGAAACGGTAAATTCATTCTATAATAATACACCCGGCATTGTGGAAGAAGTGATGAATGATTTTGCAAAACTCACCGGAAGAAAATATGAACTGTTTGAATACTCAGGTGCAGCCGATGCAGAAGAAGTTACCATCATCATGGGCTCCGGATCCGAGACGGTAGAAGAAACGGTGAATGCATTGAATAGGTCCGGAAGAAAAACCGGTGTGATCGTGGTGCGTTTGTATCGTCCTTTTTCTTTGGCACATTTTATAAAAGCATTGCCTGCTACTGCAAGATCAATTGCTGTATTGGACAGAACTAAAGAATCAGGCGCCGCAGGTGAACCCATGTACCAGGATGTATTGGCTACACTCGTGGAGGCTCTGCAACAGGGAAAGCTGAAAAAATTACCCAATATCGTAGGTGGCCGTTACGGTTTATCGTCAAAAGAATTTACGCCGGCCATGGTGAAAGCTGTGTATGATGAATTGAAGAAAAAACAACCCAAAAATGGATTTACTATTGGCATTAATGATGACGTAACTTTCACCAGCCTTGAATATGATCCTGCATTTAAATTAGATGAAAGCGAATGGAGACAGGGATTGTTCTTTGGTCTGGGCGCCGATGGAACAGTTGGTGCCAATAAGAACACCATCAAGATCATTGGGGAAAATACTGACCTCTTTGCACAGGGCTATTTTGTGTATGACTCCAAAAAATCCGGCGCAAGAACCGTTTCACATTTGCGCTTTGGTCCTAAACCAATAAGAGCGCCTTATTTAATTTCCAAAGCAGATTTCATCGCCTGCCACCAGTTCAACTTTGTAGAGAAGGTAGAGATGCTTGAATTTGCAAGTGATGGCGCCAGCTTCTTATTGAACAGTCCTCACCCCAAAGAAGAAGTATGGGATAAATTACCTGGGCAGATACAAAAACAGATCATCGACAAGAAAATAAAATTATACGTGATCGACGCAACCACTGTTGCAAAAGAGACGGGCATGAGCGGACGTATAAACACCATCATGCAGACCTGCTATTTTGCATTGTCCGGCGTATTGCCAAAAGAAGATGCCATTAAGCAGATTAAAAAATCCATTGAAAAAACATATTTCAAAAAAGGGCCTAAAGTAATTGAACAGAATTTTAAAGCAGTAGATGAAACGCTGGCACACTTGCATGAAATAAATTATCCTAAAAAAGTTTCCGCTGCTTCTGTCAACCTGCTTACTGTTTCCGACAAAGCCCCCGTCTTTGTGAAAGAAGTTACGGCCATGATGATGTCGGGCCATGGCGATGATATCCCGGTAAGCAAGATGACTGTTGATGGCACTTATCCAAGCGGCACCACACAATGGGAAAAAAGAAATGTCTCCGACCTGGTACCCATCTGGGAACCTGATCTGTGTATCCAATGTGGTAACTGTGCCTTTGTTTGTCCGCATAGCGTGATAAGGGCTAAGTTTTATAATGAAAAGTTTTTAGAAAAAGCACCTGAAGGTTTTCAATCGGCACCCATCAATGCAAGAGGCTTTCCGGAAACAAAATATTCTTTACAGGTTTATGTGGAGGATTGCACTGGTTGTAATTTATGCGTGGAGGTTTGTCCGGCTACGGATCCGGGCAACCGTAACCGCAAAGCGATCAACATGGATGAAAAAGAACCGGTCTTAGAAAAAGAAAAAAAGAATATTGGTTTCTTTGAGAACATTCCGTGGAATGACCGTTCAAAGATCGACTTCTCCACTGTACATGGTGCACAGTTCCTGGAACCCTTGTTTGAATTCAGTGGTGCCTGCGCCGGTTGTGGTGAAACACCTTATTTAAAACTATTGTCACAATTATTTGGTGACCGTTTACTTGTTGCAAACGCAACAGGTTGCTCTTCTATCTATGGCGGTAATTTACCAACAACACCATGGGCTAAGAATAAAGACGGTCGTGGCCCTGCATGGAGCAATTCTTTATTTGAAGACAATGCAGAATTTGGTTTGGGTATGCGTATCACTGCCGATAAACAATTAGCCGTTGCAAGGCAACTGTTACTTCAATTGAAAGATGAACTGGGTGAAGCCTATGTAAAAGAAATACTGGATGCTCCGCAAACACTGGAGTCTGAACTGGTACTGCAGCATCAAAGAGTGGATGGTTTGAAAGAGAAATTAAGATCAATGACATCATCTGCAGCATTGCATTTATTATCTATGGCTGATCAACTCGTTCGCCGCAGCGTATGGCTCGTAGGTGGAGATGGATGGGCTTATGATATTGGTTATGGCGGATTGGATCATGCATTGGCCAGCGGAAGAAATATCAACATACTTGTTTTAGATACAGAAGTATATTCAAACACCGGTGGCCAAAGTTCCAAAGCAACACCAACTGCAGCTACCGCAAAGTTTGCGGCAGGAGGCAAAACGGGTGGCAAAAAAGATTTGGCCATGCAGGCTATCTCTTATGGCAATGTATATGTGGCAAGGGTTGCTTTTGGCGCCAATGCACAACAGGCATTATTAGCGATGAGAGAAGCAGAAGCATATGATGGCCCATCGATCATTTTAGCATATAGCCATTGCATTGCACACGGGTATGACCTGAAGAATGGATTGGATCAGCAACACAAAGCCGTGGCCAGTGGCCACTGGCCATTACTGCGCTATAACCCGGTATTGCGTAAGAAAAACCAGAATCCGTTCGTGCTGGATTCACCAAGGCCCAGCATGGCATTGAAAGATTATGCCTATAATGAGTTACGGTATAAAGTATTAACGATGACCAACCCTGAAGTAGCAGATAAACTGATGAAGCATGCACAGGACCTGGTCAATCTTAAATGGAAGACATATGAAGAACTGGCGACCAAAAAAGCGAGTGATTTTGTGCCGGTAGCATAAAAAAATTCATAGATAATAGATAAAGGAAAAGCTACGCATTACTATGAATTATGAACCATGAATTAAAAGTAATGTTATGAAAATGCAAACCACTTACATGGGCCTGGAGTTAAACTCCCCCATCATTGTTTCTGCCTGTACATTAAGTGAGCAGACCGATAATATTGTCAGGATGGAAGACAACGGCGCCGGTGCCGTTGTACTTTTCTCATTGTTTGAAGAACAGATAAGAAAAGAAGAGGCCCTTTTCAACGGGGTAGTGTCTGAAACTTCTTATGCTTTCCCGGAGGCGATGGATTACATCCCCGGCCTTGATGATTTTAAAGTAGGTATTGATGAATACCTGGAGAATATCCGCAAGGCTAAAGAAAAAGTGGACATGCCGGTTATTGCAAGCCTGAATGGCATTACCAATGAAGGATGGATAGACTATTCAAAACAAATGGAGCAGGCCGGCGCAGATGCCATTGAAGTGAATATATTCTTCATCCCTGCTGATATTGCCATGTCTGCTCCGGAAGTGGAACACCGTTACCTGAATATTATTGAAAACTTAAAACAAACGGTAAAGATACCCGTAGCAGTAAAATTGAATCCTTATTTCAGTGCTATGGGCAATATGTCTTTACGAATGAAAAATGCAGGGGCTGATGCACTGGTATTTTTCAATCGTTTTTACCAGCCCGATTTTGACATCAACGAATTGATCATTAAAACCGATCTGCATTACAGTGAATCCAGTGAGATACGGTTACCCCTGTTATGGATCGCACTTTTATATGGCAAAGTAAAATTATCACTGGCTGCCACAACCGGTGTGCAGAGTGCAATAGAGGTAATTAAATATTTGCTGGCCGGCGCCGACGTGGTAATGACTGCTTCTTCTCTTTACAAAAATGGCATTCCCTATTTAAAAACCATGAATAAGGAATTGAACGACTGGATGCATATGATGGGCTTCGACAATGTGGATGCTTTCAGGGGAATCATGAGCCAGCAAAATATTTCAGACCCTACTGCTTATGAAAGGGGCAATTATATTAAAATTCTGGAGGGTATTAGGTAAGCCCGATAATTCTTACATTTAACATACTCAAAATAAAATTGCATGAAATCAGATTATGAAATTGCGAATGATAATATCATGTCGCCAATATCGGCTGTTGCTGCTAAAATGGGTTTACCGGCAGATATGTTAGTACCATACGGAAACTACAAAGCAAAAATAAATATCAGTGAGTTTGATTCAGGAAAAATTGCAGCCGCTAAACTGATATTGGTTACAGCCATTACACCTAATAAAGCAGGTGTTGGTAAAACAACAACATCAGTTGGCCTGGCAGATGGATTACGAAAACTTAAAAAGAATGTGATATTAACCTTACGTGAGCCATCATTAGGCCCATGCTTTGGTATGAAAGGCGGTGCCGCAGGAGGTGGCTATTCACAGGTGGTTCCTATGGAAGATATCAATCTTCATTTTACCGGCGACTTCCATGCCATCACTGCTGCCAACAATACCCTTTCGGCATTAATAGATAATTACCGGTTTTATAATCGTGGTAAACCTGAAGGCATCAAAACAGTTTTAATGAAACGTTGTTTGGATGTAAATGACCGGGCACTGCGTAATATAGTAACTGCATTAAATGGACCAAATAATGGCATCATTTCTGAAACAGGTTTTGTAATTACACCAGCAAGTGAACTGATGGCCGTACTTTGTTTATCTGAAGGATTGGATGACCTCCGTAACAAACTCAATGATATGTTACTTGGATTCACATTTGCCGGTGCTCCTTTTACCACGCAGGATCTTGAAGTTACCGGAGCCATTACCGCTTTGATGAAAGATGCAATTCTGCCAAACCTTGTTCAAACTTTGGAGCATACGCCTGCCATCATTCATGGTGGACCGTTTGCCAATATTGCCCATGGCTGTAATTCCATCATGGCTACCAAAACGGCCATGCAGTATGGTGATTATGTAATTACAGAAGCCGGTTTTGCCAGCGACCTGGGAGCTGAGAAATTTTTCAATATCAAATGCCGCAAGGCCGGTTTGCAACCTGCTATGAGTGTACTTGTAGCTACACTGCAGGCTTTAAAACTTAATGGTGGTATTGAAGAAAAGAATATGAAGTTGCCTGATATGAATGCCTTGCAGGAAGGATTAAAGAATTTAGAAAAACATATTTCCATATTGAAATCTTTTGGACAGAAAGTATTAGTAGTAATTAACCGTCACCAGATCGATGATGCAGCAGAACTTGATTTTATAAGAAACTGGTGTGCCGGAAAAGGTGCGGCATTCGCAGTTAATGATGCATTTACTTT
>JBDTUK010000092.1:0-24413 GCA_040007795.1 Ferruginibacter sp. | reverse complement strand
TAAATAGTTATTTTTGTCAGCAACCAAAAAACTGTTCATGCAATTATCCTCACTACTGCAGCGATTTAATGAACCTGAAACATTAAAGATGGCCAAGTTGGGCCGGGAACTAAGAGCAAAAGGTTTTGACATCACCGATCTGAGTCTGGGTGAACCTGATTTTGATACTCCTGATCACATTAAAGCGGCTGCTAAAAAAGCCATAGATGAAAATTACAGCCATTATACACCTGTAGCCGGCTATCTTGATCTGCGGGAAGCTGTTTGTTCAAAATTGAAAAGAGATAATAACCTCGATTATACACCCGATCAGATCATTGTTAGCACCGGAGCCAAACAAAGTATTGCAAATACAGTGATGAGTATTGTTGATAAAGATGATGAAGTAATTATTCCGACTCCATACTGGGTAACCTATTCCGAAATTGTACGAATGGCCGGGGGAAAAGTGAAGTTTGTGAATACTTCAATTAAAAATGGCTATAAGATAACTCCTGAAGAATTAGAAGGGGCAATAACTGAAAGGACAAAATTGTTTATGTTCTCATCTCCGTGTAATCCAACCGGGGCTGTATACTCAAAAGAAGAACTAAGTGGTTTAGCAGAAGTATTTAAAAAGCATCCCAATATTTTTATAATGAGTGATGAGATATATGAATACATAAATTATGAAGGGGGGCATGAGAGCATTGCTCAATTCGGATTTTTAAAAGACAGGGTTATTCTTATAAATGGGTTGAGTAAAGGTTATGCCATGACCGGGTGGCGGTTGGGTTATATTGCTGCCAATGCTGCTGTTGCAAAGGCATGTGAAAAGATGCAGGGACAAATTACCAGCGGAGTAAATGCTGTTACACAAAGAGCAGCAATAACTGCACTTACCGGCGACATGAAACCAACGGCCGTAATGGTTAATGAATTTACAAGGCGAAGAAAAAGAGTGATGGAATTATTAAAGGATTTGCCAGGGGTAGAATGCAGCGAACCACAAGGGGCATTTTATGTTTTCCCGATGGTAAATACCTATTTTGGTAAATCAGACGGAGAAGATAAGATAGAGAATGCTGATGACCTGTGTATGTATTTATTGAACAAGGCGTATGTTTCTACTGTTACAGGCAAAGCCTTTGGAGAGCCAAATTGTATCCGCATTTCTTTTGCAAACAGTATGGAGAACATTGAAAAGGGGTTTGCAAAAATTAAAGCAGCGCTTGCAAAACTAAACTAGCTGAAAACTTCCTGTCATACCCTATTAAGTTGTTAATTTTTTATTAACGGCCTTTCTTTTTAATTCCCTTAACCAACGGGTAACAAAAAGCTAGTCGCCAGCTAAATAGCCTTAAGGAATTTTCAAACCTAAAAAAATTAACAATGAAAAAATTATTAATGGCCTTAGGCCTTATATTTGGGTTTGCAGCTGTTGTTTCAGCTCAAACACCGGCCGCAAAAACAGCAACAAAGCCTGCTGCTGTAAAAGCTACAACTCCGGCAACCACAACTCCTGCTACAACAGCCAAGCCTGTGGCTAAAGCAACTGCAAAACCAATAAAAGCAGACGGGACACCTGATATGCGCTTTAAGGAGAATAAAACAACTGCGAAACCGGTAGCAGGACCTAAAAAAGCAGACGGAACACTTGATATGCGATATAAAGAGAATAAAACTAAAAAAGGAAAGAGTTAAGGTTTGAATATCTAAAAGTAAAAACACCGGCAATTGCCGGTGTTTTTTGATTAATTGATATAGCAGTTGCAAAACTCTTCGGAGGCATAATAAGCCTGCCCTGGTTTTGCTGCCTAAGTATTTGATAATGATATATTAAACTTCTATTTTGAGCTTGTTAATAAAATTGTGAATGTTGAACGTTCTACTTTCATTTAGTTTTAATACATTTACTAAAACTTAAACATCGAACAATGAAAAAATTATTGACCACCTTAGGAATGATAGTTGGATTCGCAGCTGTTGTTTCAGCTCAAACCCCAGCTGAAAAAACTTTAATTAAAGAAACACCTAGTAAAGCTATTACACCGGAAAAGCCTGTAGCTAGTGCGACAAATGTGGAAGTAGTTAAAGTTGAAAAACCTGTCACTAATATAGCATCAACTAAAGTAGTTTCAACACAAAAAGTCTCAACTGAAGCAAAATCGGTTAAAGTAGTTTCAATAGAAAAGCCTTCAGCTGAAGCAAAACCGGTTCAGGTTGTTACAACTGAAAAACCTGTAACTAATATGACGCCAGTTAAAGTTGGTTCAATTCAATTACCTGTAGCTGAAGCAAAGTTGGGCAAAGGAAATCTTTAGCTATCTTCAAAGAGCCTGCGGTAAATTTGATATGTAGATTGAAGAAAATATAATCGAATAGATAAACTTTAATAATTTATAAATAAAAACACCAGCATTAGCTGGTGTTTTTATTTATACTGTCTTGATATAAATAATATACTATTCAAACAACTCCAGTTTATTTTTCGGCCTGCGCTTATCAAGCCATTTAAAACCTCTTAGTTCTTTTTTATCAGCAGGTATCTGGCGAATGGGATATAAAACACCATCAACATTGTTTACAAATTTTACTTTGTTCAATTCTTTCTTCACAAAATAAACATCAATTACGTCACCGCTGCTTCGGTTCATTCCAACGTATGCACTGTCATCATCCTGGGGGTAATAAATACTTTCGGCAGGTGAGCCTTTTACCCTTACATAATCTATACTCCCGTCAACAAAATACCCATTCAATGTACGGCCTGCGATCTGGTTGTACATAGCATCATTGCTTTTATTAATGATCATGCCGTTGTTAAATACATATAACCGCTTTGGTTTTTGGTTTTGGGTGTACATATACATGGTGTCGCCCGTAACTTGCGATTTGTCGTTCCAAACAACAGGTTCGCCAAATAATTTAAAGGTGGAGTCAACAGTGGAGTAGTGGAGGCTATCGCTTACTGCCTGAAGTGAATCATTGAAAATACGAACATGATGAAAAGCTAAAAAATATCTGATAGAAGTATCAGCATTATTTGCTTTTACAACCAATGTGGTTTTTAATGTATCAGTTTGTGTAACCATCCTTTTTTCGGTGCTGTCATATTTTCGCAGGCCTGAAAATAAAGTGTCTGCAGTAACATAGGTACTGTCGTTATCTTTATAAAAGATCATAACAGATTTACGGGTAGCTAAAAAAGAATTCATTTTACTGTTGCCAAATATCTGGCCTCCCAGTACAATAACATTATTAACGCTATCTACAAGTTTGGCATTCCCTTCCAGTTGAAAGGCCCCGCTGTTTCTGTCCCATGCCATTTTATCGGAAGCAAAACTATGTGTACTATCACTATAATAAGTGCGTTCAAAAAAAATGGCTTCGCCTGTCGCTAAATTGTAAGTACCCGATTTTGTATCAATCACACTTCCATCTTTACCAACTATATGTGTTTTTGCAATGAATGTGGCAATATTGGTTTTAATATTGTAGAGTAAACTATCTGTCCATATATCACGGTCAGGATCTTTAAGATGCACATTATTTTTAAAGTAAACATCTTTGGTATCTGCATAATAAACACCATCCTCACTTGTAAGTACCGTTTTATCATTTGTAATTCTGCCACCGCCTTTATAAGTAGCAATACCTGTTCTTAAATTATATTCCAGGTCATCGGTATACAGCGTTCCTTTTTTATCGGTAAGTTTTACATTCTTTTTCAAATAAGCAATTCTATCTGCGCCAACGTAGCGCAGGTATTGTGCATAGGTATGAATGCTGTCGTTATCATTAATATGTATATTGCCAAAGGCTTCTAAAATATTTGTCTTTCGGTTAATAGTTGCACTGTCGCAGGAAAATGTGGTAAGGCCATCTTTTATTATAACATTGCCGGCAATAGTTTCCAGTACCGTTGCAGAGTCAATGGTCTTCATCCGTAAACTTTTGCCCTGTACAATTTTAATAACACGTATCGTGTCGGAAGGATTTGGGGCATCAATAACCTGCTGTGCAGAAACTCCGGAACTGCAAAAAAGTAAAGCAACAAGTAAAAATTTGCTGATGGTAAATTTCAATCGCAATGGTCCTGTTTTTATTCAGCCTGTAAATTGGGGTTTTATTTTATAACAGAATGGTAAAATTACTTTTGTTTAAGATAAGGTGCATTTAAAGTATCTGGCAAAGGCACCGTTAACCCATTGCTTTTATTTTTTTTGCCAAATACCGAAATGTTAACATACCGTTTTGGGTTTGTCCTTAGGTCGTCAATTAATAAATTCAGTTTATTGGCTGTTGCGGTTAGGTTATTATAAAGTTTGGTATCATTCAACAGTAAACCAGCAGTACCAGATGTACTGTTAAGTTTGCCAATAGTTGATCTCAGGTCACCAATGGTAGTGTTTAACGTTGTTAATGTTTTCTCCAGGTCTAATTTCGAAAGATTGGTTGCTGTTTTATCAAGATTACTGACCAGGTTGGTTATTTTATCATTGTTATTAGCCAGGTTTCCGCTAAAAGAATTCAGGTTGTTCAATGTTTTTGCCAGTGCACCAGTTTGTGTGTTCAGTAAAATATCCAATGATGCAGATGCATTAATGAGGTTAGCTGTCGTCTTATTCAGGTGGTCTAATGTTGCCCCGATATTATTCTTAGCTGCCGGATCAAGGATGCGGTTAACACTGAATAATATTGAATCGATAGAAGTAACTGCCTTTTTTACCTGGGTGAAAACGGGATCAACCTTACTCAGTATTTCGTTAAAAATACCGGTAGTGGGCTCAGTGGCAATGGTATCATTTTTGGCAATATACTCTGTAGCATCACCGAGTTTGATAACAATAGTTTTTACTCCTAAAAGATCTGTAGTTATGCTAGCCATTGAATTTTTTGGAATATTAACATCCTTGGTCAGGTTCATATTAACCAGTATCTCCTTCATGTTTTTGTCGGTAGTAATGCTGTAAACAGAACCAACCTGCAAGCCATTTATGGTAACCAGGTTTGAAGTTGCCAATCCCATTACATTGGTATATTTGGCATATAGCGTACGGCTTTTTCCAAAAAAAGTTTTCCCTTTTAAAAAATTAAAACCCAGTACCAATAAGGTAATAGCTATTGCTGTAAGGGCGCCAATTTTGGTTTCGTTTGAAATTTTCATGGTAGATATCTGACTTTTAAAGCAATTTTTGCAGCATAAGCCAAAGTAATTTAATTATTATTTTCTAATTCAAATCGTACCGACGCATTATTTTTCAGGTCGGCAGATAAACGGACTTCATACCGGCTCACCCCATCAGTAATTACCATCAGTGCAGTATTTGGTGGAATGTCTCCCAGGTTATCGGCATATAGTATCAATTCATTTGTTTTTCCTGCTGCTAAGTTAACTGTAAAAGAATAGGCTTTAGCTTTCAGGCTTAGTTTATCTACGATCATAGCATTGTTGAAATAGACAGATACTATATCATTATCAATTTCACCATCATCATACAATTCAATTTTTATATTGTTGCTTTTAACCTGTAATACTTTTGAATCCTTTACCGGCCTTTTTTCAGGTGGGGCTGTTGTTACCAACTCTTTATTTTTTACAGGCGCAGTAGTAGTAGGAACATTATTGGTATTCTCTACCTGTTCTTTGTAACGTTTAACAGCTTTGGTAATAGATTCTGCCAATTCCTGCTGGCCCTTTTCACTGTTAATATACCGTTCATCTTCAGGATTATTAATAAAGCCTGTTTCAATTAATATAGCAGGCATATTGGTTGCCTGTAATACCCAAATTCCCTTTTGCCGCTGATTTACGCCTAAGGCCTGCCTTCCGGTTTGATCCACTTCATCATTTACCAGCGTTGCCAGCAGGTCGCTGCGTTCCTGGTATCTTTTTGCATAAATAGCTGCAATTGTCCTTCCTTCAGCCGTTTTAAAATCCAGGCTGTTTTCTATCGAATCCACACCATCAGTTTCAATTTCAAAATTTTCATCACCATCCATTATTGCTTTTAATTTATCACTGGTTTTGTGTGCAGCAAATATCCAAACGCTGGTACCGCTCCTGGTAAGTGGCATTTTAAAATATTCATAAAGCGGCTCCACCGATTGATAAGGTGTTGATTTCTTTTTCTTCCGTTTTCCTTTACCGCTATAAGTTACTTTGTAACGTGTAACAGTATGCATACCTATCTGCCGCCTGCCTGTTTTTAAAGGGCCACTATCTGCATGTATACATAAAAAAAGATCTCCTTTAAATTCGTTAGCAAGTCTTGCTTTTTCTCTGGGGTCCTGGTAAATATCGGTAGTACGGGTAGGAACAATATTAACATCCGGCATTTGTTTTTTTAACTCGTCCACTAGTTTTAAGGCAATAGCAAGTGTTACATCTTTTTCTTTTGACCGTAAAGAATTTTCATATTGGCCCGAAGCACCGGGATCTTTTGATCCGCCGTGACCGGCATCTACAACAATTGTTTTAATTTTTTTAGGCGCCTGGGAAAATGAATCATTTAATATTAACAAATGAAAAGCAGCAAATAGAAATAAAACGGGCACTTTGTTCACTAAAATATTCATACGTTTAAAAGGGGTTAGTAATTAAACAATTATTCACAATTCTACCGGTAACTATCGGTACTTAATGGCTATTTTTGCCAATCTTTACTATGAACCATCTGAACAAAGGTAAGGCAAAATACATATTGGTATTGGCATCGGTATTGCTGTTATTCATCATAACGTTGTATAGCAGTGCTGCTGGTTTTACGGTTTCTGAATTTCACAGTTTTTTAACTACCGATACTGTTCCTGTAAATGCTGAATCTGTCATCAAGGCTTTAAAAAAGGATTCGGCAAAAATGAAAGAACAGATTTCTGATACAAATATTGTTGCTACCAGAGATACTTTTTCTTTTAAGTCCTCCAAAGATTCTTTAGATGCACCAGTTATTTACCATGCCGATGATTCGATGGTAATGGATATTCCTGCAAAAAAAATAATCTTGTACGGAAAAGAGACCCGGGTTACTTATATAGAGAATAAACTCGTTTCTCCACGTATAGAATTTGACCAGCGGACAAACCTGGTGAGTGCCTACCTGATAAAAGACAGTAACGGAAATGTAATTGCCTACCCGGAATTTAACCAGGCCGATTTTAAGACGAAAAGTGATTCCATTAAATTCAATATGAAGACCGGTAAAGGAATTACTAAAGGAACCTATACGCAACAGGGTGAATTATTTGTTTATGGAGAAAAAATAAAAAAAGTAGATCCCGATGTTTTTTATGCTTATCGTGGCAGGTTTACTACCTGCAACCTGGATACACCACATTTTGCTTTTGTAAGTAAAAAAATAAAATTCATCAATAAAAAAATGGCTTTTACCGGTCCGGTGCATCCCGAAGTGGAAGGCGTGCCAATACCCGTGGTTTTACCATTTGGTATTTATCCTTTGCGCCAGGGAAGACATTCGGGCTTACTGGCCCCTACATTTACAGTTAATGAACAATATGGTTTAGCATTAGATGGATTAGGATATTATAAGGTGTTAAGCGAACGTTGGGATGCAGCCATACGGGGTACACTTTATTCTTATGGCGGATGGACGGCTAATCTTAGCCCTCGATATTATAAACGTTATCATTACCAGGGAAATTTTACTATAAATGTTTTGCACCTGAGAGACCTGGATAAATCCGGTGCCAGGGCTTTTAATGTTCAATGGACACATGGCTCTGATTCGAAAGCAAGGCCGGGTGTAAGTTTTAATGCCAGCTTAAATGCCGGTAGCAGCGGTTATAATTCTGCAATCCCCAACAATCCCCAACGTAATTTTCAAAACCAGCTAAATTCTTCCATCACCTATTCAAAAACCTGGAAGGATAAACCATTTAATATTAATATAAGTGCTAATCACAACCAGAATACCAACAGTAAATTAGTTAATATTAACCTGCCCGATATTGGTTTTAATGTAAACACTTTATACCCATTTCGCCGTAAGGAAGTGATAGGTTCTTATAAATGGTATGAGAATCTTGGTGTTGCTTTAAACACCAATGTAAGAAGCCTTTCATCTTTTTATGATACGTCGGGTAATTTCTTTAAACAATTTGCAGACAAGTATCAATGGGGTGCCAGCCACAATGTACCCATTAGTTTATCCTTACCACAGGTTGGGAATTTTCAATTTGCTCCCAGTGTGAGCTACCAGGAAAAATGGTACCAGGAAAAATTTATCAGAAGCTGGGACAGCACCAGGAAAAAACTGGACACTACTATAAGCAAAGGGTTTTATACTGCCAGGGAAATGAGTTTTGGAATGGGTGTTTCAACCCGTATTTTCGGAATGTTCACCTTTAAAAAGAAAAGCAGGGTACAAGCTATAAGGCATGAAATACGGCCTACGCTTTCGGCCAGTTACAAGCCCGATATGAACAGGAGGTCGTGGTATACAACACAAGTAGATACTGCCGGACACTTTCTGCCTTATTCATTTTATGAGCGAAGTATTTTTGGAACTTTTGGCCTGGGTAAATTCGGCGGACTGAGTTTTGGAATTGATAATAACCTGCAAATGAAAGTTCGTAATAAAAAAGATACCGGTGAAGCTGCGGTTAAAAAAATTACGCTGATTGATGGATTTAGTTTAACAGGCAATTATAATTTTTTGAGAGAATCTTTTAAATTAGATCCTATCAATTTATCGCTAAGAACTAACCTCTTTGATAAGATCAGTATTTCGGGTAGTGCCATCTTTGTACCGTATTTGACCGACAGTGTCGGAAATTTTATTGATAAATCGATCTGGCGAAAAAAAATACTGGCACTTGGTAAACTTACCAACGCAAGTATTGCTTTGCAGACACAGTTTAAGGGCGGCGATAAAAACGAAAAGTTACCGGTTAATAACCTGCAGAATAATAATGATGTTAATTCTATATCGGGACTGCCATTAAATGAATACCAGCAGGAAGCTGCATACATCAGCAACAATCCGGGAGAGTTTGCCAATTTTAATATTCCCTGGAGTATCAGCCTTTCTTATGCCTTTAGTTATGCCCGTATTGCCAATGGCCTTGGAACGGGTTATAAAGGTTCGATTTCACAAAATGTAAACTGGACGGGGTCTTTAAACCTTACTCCCAAATGGCAAATAGGGTTAAACGGGTCGTATAATATTTCGCAAAAGGAACTTGGTTTAATAAGTATGTACCTCACCAGGGAGATGCATTGCTGGCAAATGGCCATTAATATTTCGCCGGTTGGAAAGCAACGCTTCTTTAATATAAGTATTAGCCCTAAGTCGGGAATATTACGGGATCTGAAAATTAACCGCAGCAGGTATTTTTATGACCAGTAAATAGTAAAAAGTTAATAACATTTTTATTTTTCAGGTTCAGCAGATTCCACCTCTTTCTCATATTCTTTCAGCATAACATTAAAAACTTTTTGTTTCAGGTCTTTTACGGTTGTATCTGCGGAAGATACGGCTGGTAAAAAATGCATTTTTAATCTGGTTGGCAGCAGGTAGAATTTTTTATTTATGGGCATCGCTTTTTTTGTTCCGGTAATTATACAGGGGATAATATCTTTTTTTGCAGCAACAGCAAGCCTGAAAGCACCATCATAAAAAACTTTGATTGGCTCTGCTGACCTGTTCCTCGTTCCTTCGGGATATATACACATGTGCATGCCGGTTGCTAAAACTTTTTTCATGGCATCAAAACTTTTGCTGCGGCTCTTATCATCTTCTCTGTCAACCAGCACAGAACCTCTTTTATAAAACAAACCAAACAGCGGGATCTTTGCAAAGGATGCTTTAGCAATGGTTTTATTTGCACCGGGAACATAAGGAGCAGATAAGGGAACATCTAAAAATGCATTATGGTTAAAGACTACTATATAAGCGGTGCTGGGTTCGAAATTTTGTTTGCCATTTACTTTAACCGGGCATCCAACCAGGAACAGCCACACATTCATCCATACTTTTGAAACAGCAATAAAATAGGCTTGCCCTTTGGGGTCTTTCATTAAATGAGCAAGCATTGATGGCAGAAGTATGATTAAAAATGTAATTAAAAAACTTACCAGTGCCCAAGCAGCCCAAATTCTTCCAAAAATATTTTTAATAACTTTCATTTTCTTTCTTGTCCTAAGGTGTAAGCAGTTTCCAGTCAATTGGGGATGATCCCTGTTTTGTTAATAGCTCATTTGTTTTTGAAAAATGTTTACAGCCAAAAAATCCTTTATCAGCCGAAAAAGGTGATGGGTGTGCTGCTTTTAAAACAAAATGTTTTGTTTCATCAATTAATAATTGTTTGTCCTGAGCAAACTTTCCCCAAAGCAGGAATATGATCCCTTTTTTCTCATCCGATATTTTTTGAATAACAGCATCTGTAAAATCTGCCCAGCCAAATTTTGCATGACTGAATGGTTCGTTGGCTCTTACCGTTAATGCTGCATTTAATAATAGCACACCTTGTTCGGCCCACCTGGTAAGGTTACCATATTGTAAAGGCATAGCTATCCCTATATCTCCCTGAATTTCTTTAAAAATATTAACAAGGGAAGGCGGAGGTTTAATACCATTGGGAACCGAAAAACTTAAACCGTGAGCCTGTCCCTGGCCATGGTAGGGATCCTGGCCAAGTATCACCACTTTTAATTTTGCAAAAGCTGTTTGATTGAAGGCATTAAAAATAAGAGGCCCCGGTGGATAAATAATTTTGCCGGCAGACTTTTCTGTTTTTAGAAAAGTAACTATCTGTTGAAAGTAAGGTTTAGTGAATTCGTTTTTTAAAACTTCTTTCCAGGAAGATTCTATTTTTACGTCCATTTGCAATTAAGATTAGATGCAAAGTAAAATTTTCTTAGCTTTGCGGCTGCAAAAAAATTGGTCCGGTAGCTCAGTTGGATAGAGCATCAGCCTTCTAAGCTGAGGGTCATTGGTTCGAATCCAATCCGGATCACATACGTTTCAATTGTACGAATATGAAGCCCCGATCTAACTTAAAGAACTATGCCACCTGGTATTGTAAAAGAATAGCATTCTTTCTTTAAGTCTTTCCCTGTAAATTATAAACTCCATTCGGAGTATCTTTCTATTTTAATTTTTATCAATGATGACTGAATTAATAAATCAGAATACCAAAACTTCTATTTTCAAATTATTTATGCAAGCCATTCGTGGCGATGTAAAGGATTTTACAACCGGCAGTATTGACCGTGCCATATTTTTATTAGCCGTTCCCATGGTACTTGAAATGTCGCTGGAATCTTTATTTGCGATAGTAGATATTTTCTTTGTAAACAAAGTAAGCCCGTCTGCCGCTGCAGTTGTGGGACTAACAGAAGCTTCCCTTACAATCCTATACTCCATTGCATGGGGATTAGCCATGGGAGCCACTGCATTGATAGCGAGGCGGGCAGGGGAAAAAGATTTTAAAACGGCATCATCTGTTGCTGCGCAGTCCATTATTATTGCTGCTGCGTTTTCTGTCTTTATAAGTGTTATCGGGATTATTTTTCCAAAAGAAATACTGGGTTTTATGGGCGCAGATGCGAAAGTGGTGGAAGATAGCTATCAGTTTACCCAATTAATGATGGGTAGTAACATTGTTATCATGTTGTTGTTTGTAAACAATGGTATTTTTCGTGGGGCCGGAGATGCTTCAATTGCGATGAAGGCTTTGCTGATAGCTAATGCGATCAATATTATTCTTGATCCATTGCTAATTATGGGATACGGGCCTTTCCCCAAAATGGGGTTGATGGGTGCTGCAGTAGCGACCACAATTGGCAGGGGATGTGGGGTGATCTACCAGTTGTATCATTTATTTGCAGGTAGGGATTTAATAAAACTTACAATAAACCAATTCAGAATAAAACTGAACCTGGTAAAAAATATCCTCAATACTTCGTCAGGTGGAATGTTCCAGTTTCTTATTGGCAGCTGCAGCTGGATATTTTTAGCAAAGATCATTGCCGAATCAGGTGTAGAAGCAACCGCAGGATATTTTACCGCAATAAGGATCTGCATCTTTACCATTTTGCCGGCCTGGGGTATTGCCAACGCAGCTGCAACACTTACGGGGCAAAACCTGGGAGCAGGACAACCAGACAGGGCTGCAAAATCTGTTTGGCGAAGTGCTTTCCTGGCATTGTGCTTTTTTGCACTTGTTGCTGTGATATTTTTCTTTTTTGGAGAAACATTGATGCAGTTCTTTACGAGCAATAGACAGGCGATAAACGAGGGTACATTATGCCTGCATATACTTGCTATCAGCTATATGTTTTTCGCTTATGGAATGGTGTTGACACAGGCTTTTAACGGAGCAGGGGATTCAAAAACACCAACTTATATAAACCTTGTCGTGTTCTGGGCGCTACAAATTCCATTGGCGTATTGCCTGGCAAAATACCTTAAAATGGGCTCCCTCGGTGTTTATATTGCCATTGGGATAGCCGAAACAGTATTGGCAATCGTGAGCATAATAATTTTTAAAAGAGGGAAATGGAAACTGGTAAAGGTCTGATTTTAACTATTTTGGCTCAAAATAAATTTATTTACAAATTTTGCCTTTCCATTAATTTAACATTATATTTGCACATAACTCAGATAAAAAATTTTAATCAAATTAAAGTTTATGAAACAAAAACTAACGCTAATTCTGGTATTATCTATTTTAGCCACAAGTGCTTTTTCCCAAAAAACTAAAAAAATGGGTAGTGGCAGTAAAAAAGGATCATTAGTTGGTATTGCTTTTAACCTGGCGGATTTTAAAGCGCCATTAGGTATTAAAGACCCAATTACCGGAAAGGTTTACAGTAAAATTAAGGATATGAATAAGGGGCTTTCTCTTACTTATATGAAAGGACTTTCTTCAAGAATTGATTTCTCTGCTAAGATCAATGCTATGTTCCGTGATTATGCTGCTATTTATTATGGCGAAACTCAAAAAACGGAAATAGGCCTTGAACTTGAACCTGCATTACACTTTCGTCCTTTTAAAGATGAAGCTTTATTGAACCCGTATTTGTCAGTAGGTGTTGGCGGTGGATTTTATTCCAGCCGTTGGGGAGCTTATTTACCCGCAGGCCTTGGTGTTCAGGCTAATTTTAATAATACTACTTACTTATTTGTTCAGGCCGATTATAAATGGACATTGACTAAAAAGACGTTGGGTGATAACCTGTTTTATTCAATTGGGTTATCTCAAAATATAGGACGTGAAAAAGTAAAGGTTGTTCCACCACCACCGCCACCACCAGTGGTTGAAGCTCCAAAAGACAGAGATGGAGATGGTGTTTTAGATGTTGATGATAAATGCCCTGATGTAAAAGGACTTGCTTCTTTGAAAGGTTGCCCGGACAGAGATGGCGATGGCATTGCAGATGGAGATGATAAATGTCCTGATGTAGCTGGTTTAGCCCGTTACCAGGGATGCCCGATTCCTGATACTGATAAAGATGGTATCAATGACGAAGTTGATAAGTGTCCAACAGTTCCAGGTCTTTCACGTTATCAGGGATGTCCGATTCCTGATACTGATGGTGATGGTGTAAATGATGAAGAAGATAAGTGTATCAATGAAAAAGGACCAGCTTCCAATTTTGGTTGCCCTGTTATCAGCGAAGAAATAATTAAGAAAGTTAACATGGCTGCTCAGAATATTTTCTTCGAAACAGGTAAATCAAAATTACTGGCTAAATCATTCCCTAAATTAAATGATGTAGTTAGCATTTTAAAAGAGAATCCTTCTTACAAAGTACAGATCGATGGTCATACTGATAATGTAGGTAAAGATGAAATGAATCAAACTTTATCTGATAACAGGGCTGCTTCTGTAAAAGCATACCTGGTTAGTAAAGGTATTGACGAAAGTCGTCTTACTTCTACTGGATACGGAGAATCTAAACCAGTTGCTGATAACAAAACTGCAGCAGGCCGTGCCAAGAATAGGAGAGTGGAAATGACTTTGAGAAATTATTAATAGATAGATAATTCAGATATTAAAAATCCCCGGTTATGCCGGGGATTTTTATTTTGTGTATGATCAATGTTAAGAGTAAAAATTATTATTAACCCATTTTTTCCTCCAGCTTCATTAGCTTTTCAAATACGATCTCATATTCGGTATTTGCCTTTTTCAAATCATCAGTATTTAATTTGTAAGCGGCTTCGGTTTCCAGGAATTTGGTCTTATCGCCATACACAGCAGGAGAAGCCAGGTCAGCCTCTAACTGGGTTTTCTTTTTATTTAATGAAGCAACCTTCTCTTCTAATTGTTGAAAGAGATTTTTTTGCTTCTGCAATTCCTTTTTTAATTCTTTATCAATAACATTCCCTGTTTCCTGTTTCTTGTTGTTTTTAGTTTGAGATTTACTGGCTGTTGCCTGTTGTTGACTTTCTGCCTGTTGCTTATTACTTATTGCTTCTTGCTTATTGCCCGTTGCCTTTTGTTCCGCTTCTCTTCTTGCTTTCCAGTCTTCCCATTCTTTATAAGTGCCTTTAAATTCCCGAATCTTATGATCTTCTATTTCCCATATTTTATTAGCTATCCTGCTTATAAAATATCGGTCATGACTTACTAATACAATACTGCCTTCATATTTATTCAGTGCTTCAATCAGCAGGTCTACTGAATGTATGTCCAGGTGATTGGTAGGCTCATCCAATAAAAGAAAATTCGCTTTGCTAACAATAGTTTTTGCTAAAGCCACCCTTGCTTTTTCTCCTCCACTTAAAACTTTAATTTTTTTATCTACATCATCACCACTAAATAAAAAGCAACCCAGTAAGCTTCTTAATTCAAGATCAGTTTTGCCACTACCACTGCTTTTCATTTCGTCTAATACGGTATTGTTTATATCTAATGCCTCCAACTGGTGCTGGGCATAAAAAGCGTCATCTACATTGTGGCCCCAGATACGGTCGCCGGTATAAGGCTCTGTTCCGGCAATAATTCTTAATAAAGTTGATTTTCCTTTTCCATTAGCACCAATCAACGCTACCTTATCGCCACGGTCAATCTCTGCTCCTGTATCTTCAATAATTTTTACATCACCAAAACTTTTGGAAACATGTTTAAGTGTACATAGAATCCGGCCCGGCTGTTTATCTACCGAAAAATTAATACGCATATTGGGCCTTTCAATTTCAACGTCTTCAATTCTTTCCAGTTTATCCAACCGCTTTACAATACTTTGTGCTGCTGCGGCTTTACTGGCCTTTGCTTTAAAGCGTTCAACAAAACGTTCCTGCTGGCGTATATAATCTTTTTGATTTTCATATGCCTTTTTCTGAATATCAACACGAAGTGCTTTTTCAGTTTCGTAAAAAGAATAATTACCGGTGTAGAAGTGTAACTGTTGCTGATAAAGTTCCACAACCTTGGTTACCATCCTGTCTAAAAAATAACGATCGTGACTAACAATGACCACAGCGCCGGGGTAGTGCTGTAAATATTTTTCCAGCCATTCAATACTTGGCAGATCAAGGTGATTGGTAGGTTCATCCAGTAACAAAACATCGGGGTGCATCAAGATCATCTTTGCCAGCAAAACCCTCATTCTCCATCCACCACTAAATTGTTTATAAGGTTTTTGCAGATCGGCATTGGCAAAACCTAAACCCTGTAAAATTTCTTCGGTTTTGTGATGAATATCGTAACCACCTAATACTTCCAGTTCATGCAAACGATCGGCATAATCATGTGCCAGCGATTCATCGCCGGTTAACTCCAGCTGCTTGCCTATTGTTTCAATTTCTTTTTCCAGTTCCTTTACCCTTTCAAAAGCCCCCATCGCCACTTCCAGTATTGAATCTTCCGTATCAAAGCTCAGCAGGTCCTGGTGCAAAAATCCAATGGTGGTTTCCCGGCCTTTTTCAACGGTTCCCTTGTTAGGCATGTATTGCCCGGTCAGTACTTTTAATAAAGTAGATTTACCGGTTCCGTTATACCCGATCAGACCGATCCTTTCATTGGGTTGAATATGCCAGGTTGCATCTTCCACAATTGTCCTGGCACCAAATTCAAAAGTCACATTTTGTAGTCCTAAAAGCATATAAATATTCGAAATCGAATTTTGTAAGGCGCAAAAATAACGATTATCGAACCTTAAATTGTAATTAGTGTTATAATATCAAAAAATCTTCCCTTAATGGAGCTAATTTATTTGTTGAGGGGTTAGCTTTGCAAAAAACTAAGTGTATGAAAAAAGCGGTTTTAATCCTTTTGGTTCTTATCCTTGCAATTGCAGGGTATTATTGGTATAAGTTCAGCAATGCCGGTGGGGGAGATAGCGGCCCAAAACAACCACCACTTGCCTTAAAAAAACACTCTGATACATTTAATCAGTCTGTAACAACTGCTATGAGCGCCTATTTTGAAATGAAAACTGCATTTGTAGATGCAGATACCGCAAAAGCAAAAGAAAACTGCGTAAAATTTATACAATTGTTAGATAGTATTCCCCTGAATGAATTAAAAAAGGATACTACTAATATTTATGAAAGTGCCTTCAATGATTTTTCAAACATTAAAAGCAATGCAGAATCATTACTGCAACAAACCAGTATCCTGGAAATGAGAAAAGATTTTGGAATGGTTTCAGAAAATTTATATCCTTTCTTCAGAACCATCAATTACGAAGGAGAAAAAATGTATTGGCAAAACTGCCCGATGGCATTTGGTGAAGATAAAGGTGCCAACTGGATCAGTAATACCAAAGAAATTATAAATCCTTATTTGGGAAAAAACCACCCGGAATATAAAGGAAGCATGCTGCACTGCGGTGAAATAAAAGATACTATAAAGGCTCAGTAAAATTCTATTGATATTGTATAAATTGCTGGATAAATAAATCCGTTTTCAAGATTAAGTAGCTATGAAAATATTCTTTTTTGTTTTTCTCTTATTACCGGGTTCTTCATTTGCACAGGCGCAAAACAAGCATACCATTAGTGGTTTCGTAAAAGATTCATTAAATGGAGAAACCTTAATTGGTGCAACCATTACGGTTAAGGGACAGGCAAAAGGTATCAGCAGTAACCAATATGGTTTTTACTCCATTACACTTGACGATGGTAATTATACGCTGCTCTGTTCCTTTATTGGCTACCGCAATAAAATCTTTGAAATTGATCTTAGGGCTGATACAAAATTTAATTTTGATGTGTTGCCCAGAATAAACCTCTCACAGGAAGTAGTAGTAACCACAAAAAAAAGAGATGCCAATGTTAAGAATGCACAGATGGGTAGATTTACATTACCCATTGAACAAATAAAATCTATTCCTGCATTTTTAGGAGAAGTAGATCTTTTGAAAACCATTCAATTGCTGCCGGGAGTTCGTAATGCAGGCGAGGGGAGTGCCGGTATTTATGTTCGTGGCGGCGGGCCTGATCAGAATTTGATTTTATTAGATGATGCACCGGTTTATAATACCGGACACCTTTTTGGGTTCTTCTCTATTTTTAATGCTGATGCTATAAAAAATGTTACGCTGATAAAGGGTGGAATGCCTGCCCAGTATGGCGGACGCTTATCCAGTGTATTGGATGTATCTATGAAAGAAGGGAATAATCAAAAATGGCAGGTAGATGGAGGGCTTGGTGTTATAGCTTCAAGATTATCTATTCAGGGTCCAATCAAAAAAAATAAATCTTCATTCATTATCTCCGGCCGAAGAACTTATATAGATGTTTTGATGAAGCCATTTATAAAAAAGACCAGCCAGTTTAATGGCAGTGGATATTTTTTTTATGATCTGAATGCTAAAGTAAATTATAAGTTTTCTGAAAGAGACAGGCTGTACCTGAGTGGTTATTTTGGAAGGGATGTTTTTGATTTTGCAAACGGTAAACAAAGTTTGAAAATAAATATTCCATGGGGAAATGCTACAGGTACCTTACGCTGGAACCATGTTTTCAATAATAAACTATTTGGTAATACTACTGCTGTTTACAATGACTATAATTTTACTTTTAATGCACTGCAAAATGATTTTGAACTAAAATTGGCTTCCGGTATAAGAGATTTAAGTCTCAAGCAGGATTTTGATCTGTATCCTTACACCGGGCATAAATTAAAGTTCGGCGGTATTTACACTTATCACAAATTCACGCCCTCTATTGTAAGTGGAAAACAGGACTCTACTGTTTTTAAACCAAACAATGCACAGATCAAATACGGCCATGAAGTTGCTGTGTATTTACAGGATGATTGGGAGATAAATGAAAAAATAAAAATTCATGCAGGATTAAGATATAGTTGGTTTCAACAGGTTGGACCATATAAGATCTATCAAACTGATGATAATGGAAACAGAACTGACAGTACAGTATTCGGAAAAGGGCGAGGCGTAAAAACTTATGGTGGCCTGGAACCCCGGTTTACCATTCGTTATGCCCTGAATGATGAAACATCTGTCAAAGCCTCGGTGACAAAAAATTTCCAATACATTCATCTGGTAAGTAATGCCGGTACTACATTACCTACCGATATTTGGGTACCCAGTACTTATAAAGTGAAACCGCAGGTGAGTTGGTTATATGCAGCAGGATTGTTTAAAAATTTTAAAGACAACATGTATGAGACCTCTGTTGAACTTTATTATAAAACCATGCAGAACCAGATAGAGTATAAAGAAGGTTACACACCAAATTCTATTGAAGACACAGAAAATTCTTTTGCATTTGGAAAGGGTTGGAGTTATGGTGCAGAATTTTTTGTGAATAAAACAAAAGGAAGATTAACCGGCTGGATAGGCTATACTTTAAGCTGGACATGGCGTAAATTCCCGGCTTTGAATTTTGGAGAAAAATATCCTGCAAAATATGACCGGAGAAATGATATGAGCATTGTTGCCATTTATGAATTGAGTAAAAAATGGCGGCTATCCGGTTCTTTTGTTTTTGGCACAGGCAATGCAGCAACATTACCCCAGCGGTTTTATATTGTTGGAGGCATTCTCACTCAAGAGTATAGCCGTATCAATGAATATCGTTTACCTTCTTATCACAGGCTTGATCTTGCAGCCATACTTACACCAAAGAAAAATATAAGGCGTAAATGGAAAAGTGAATGGGTATTTAGTGTGTACAATACTTACAACCGAAAAAATCCTTATTTCGTTTATTTTGATCAAACAGGTAACCCCTTTAACGGTACACTTGAGATACAGGCCAAACAGGTTTCTCTGTTTCCTGTAATTCCTGCAATTACATGGAATGTAAAATTTTAAAAATAAAAAAAGCATCCATCGATTGACGGATGCTTTCATTTTATTAAAAGAAAATTTTAGCGTACAAAAGTCTGGTATCTTTCAACTGTTAACCCTGGAAATGCAGGATCAGTTCCTTTATTAAAAACAGTAAATAAAACATTGGTTAATGTCAGCATTCTCCACCTGTAATTTAATGGTATAGAGTTAGAAATTACTGAATCAATTCCAACAAACTGGTATGTACCTTCATCGGGTAAAGCAGAATTAAACTTGTATTCAAAACTGCCGTTCGCATCAAATTTTACATAATTAGGATAGTGGTTTTGCTGTAAAATGGTATCCTTTAAAAATATGCTGCCTGAATATAACTTAAGCTGAATCCTGTTTATGCTCCAGGTGCCCACCACCTGTTGTTCTTTTGGCAGGTCTGTACTATGATCTGCCTTGGCACAGGAATTTGAAATTATAATGATTGAAAACAGGCCGGCAATGATAAAAATAGGGGTAAAAAGAGTTTTCATATTTGATAGACATTGGTATGGCAGTATAACGCAATATTTACCCGATTATTGCCCTTTTTTAGGCTTGTGGATAAATCTTATAACACCGCTTTTTTGCAGGTCGGATGATATCCTGGCTTCATACCTTTTCTCGCCGTCATTAACTACCATAAGGGCTGTATTTGGGGGAATTGATCCCAGGTTCTCGGCATACATTATTAATTCATTAATATCTTTAGTCTCATCTACATTTAATTTTAAACTGATGGCTTTATCGCCAAGTCGCTTATGTGATAGCACCAGTTTGCCATTAAAGAATAAAGAGATACTATCCCCGTCAATTTCTCCATTGTCATATAGATTCACAGTAAATGTATCATTTTCTATCTCAATGGTTTTTATAAGATCACTATTTCTTTTTTCAAATTTAGTATCCTGAAGTTTCTTGTCAGCTGGGTCTGTTTTAGTAATTGGCGAATGAGATACGTCCTTATCTGGTATATCATTTTTTGCAACTTCTGTAGATTTTGCAGAAGGTAAAGAATTATTAACTGATTCTTTTTTTACTATCGGTGGAGTTGTCGCCTGCCTGGGTTTGGTTTTTACAACAGGCTGCGAAGTTACAGGTTTGGGCGTTGGTTTAGCAGCGGCTGGCGGAGCTGTTTTCTTAGGCGTATTCTTTACAACAGGGTTTGTAGTTTTTGGTTTACTCTCTTTTGTTGTTGGGTTTGTATAAAACGTTGGATTTTTTTGAAGCACCCTTCGTGATAAAACCGTAGTTCCAAACCCGCAATCGCCCTGCTGATCGGGTGCAGGTATCCAGCTACCCTCCAGTGTTTGTTCATCTCCCTGTTTAAAATAAGTAAGCTTATGAATCTGAAAGCAGTTGCGGATATTGACCGGCACATTTGTCTTTGTTCTTTCAATTTCTGCTATCTCAATGGATTTGCTCGCCTTGTCGAAAGTGCCTTTTAATTTACAGATCGTATAATAACGCTTGCCCCCGTCTGTAAAATAAGTGTAGGAATAACCAGTCACATCTTTTCCCTTGCATTCTATTTCAAGTACATAATCACAACGATCGCCGCCCCAGCCAACAAAAGAAGTGCTTTTGTCGGTAAACTGGCCTTTCCATTGCCCCGTAAAGTTTTGTGCAGATAATTGCAGGGAAAGAATAAGCAGGATAAATAAGGGTAAACTTTTTTTCATCTTCGCTAACAATCTTTTATTTTATATCAACAAAGATATTTTAGATTAATTTTTCCATAGCTAATACTTCGTTAAATTTGCAGCCTGTCCCGCTTTTTGCGGGACTCAATAAAGATATGATAAAGATAACATTACCGGATGGTGCAGTAAAGGAATACGAACAGGGCAGTTCTGCAATGGATGTCGCTAAATCCATCAGCGAGGGTTTGGCAAGAAAAGTTCTGGCCGCCAATATTAACGGCGAGGTTTGGGATGCGACCAGGCCAATAAATGCTGATGCGTCTTTAAAACTATTAACCTGGGATGATGCAGATGCTAAATCTACTTTTTGGCATTCTTCGGCTCATTTAATGGCGGAGGCTGTGGAAACTATGTTTCCAGGGGTAAAATTTTGGGTAGGGCCTGCTATTGAAAAAGGCTTTTATTACGATATGGACCTGGGAGATAAAAAGATAACTGAGGAAGACCTGATCATTTTGGAAAAGAAGATGAACGAACTGGCAAAGCAAAATAATAATTATACAAGGAAAGAAATTTCAAAAACCGAAGCAGTAAAATATTTTGCCGATAAAGGCGATGAATATAAACTCGATCTGTTAACTGGACTAACTGATGGCGGAATTACTTTCTATTCACAGGGTGGGTTTACTGATCTGTGCCGGGGGCCACACATTCCCAATACCGGATTTATTAAAGCCATAAAATTAACCAGTATTGCGGGTGCATACTGGAAGGGCAATGAAAAAAATAAACAGCTTACAAGGATCTATGGTGTTACTTTTCCTAATCAAAAAGAACTGGATGAGTATTTGACAATGCTTGAAGAAGCTAAGAAAAGAGATCATCGTAAACTGGGAAAAGAGTTAAGCATTTTTACAATGGATGATAATGTTGGACCGGGCCTTATATTATGGATGCCAAACGGAACCGTAATTATTGAGGAACTGGAAAAGCTGGCTAAGGAAACTGAAAATGCTGCCGGTTATAAAAGAGTGGTTACGCCGCATATTGCAAAAGAAAGCATGTACCTCACGAGCGGCCATTTGCCATATTATGCTGATAGTATGTTTCCACCAATGGAAATGGATGGGGAAAAATATTATCTGAAACCAATGAATTGCCCGCATCATCATAAAATATTTGATGCTGAAGCAAGAAGTTATAAAGACCTGCCTTACCGGATTGCTGAGTATGGAACCTGTTACCGGTATGAGCAAAGTGGCGAATTATTTGGCCTGATGAGGGTGAGGTGCCTGCATATGAACGATGCTCATATTTATTGTACAAAGGAGCAGTTTGCCAGGGAATTTCAAGCGGTAAATGACATGTACATCAAATATTTTAAAATATTTGGAGTCGAAAAATATGTGATGCGGTTATCGTTACATAACCCGGAAAAATTGGGAAAAAAATATGTAAACCAACCTGAACTCTGGATTGAAACAGAAGAAATGGTTCGTAAAGTTTTAATTGAAACCGGAACACCATTTGTGGAAGTAAAAGATGAAGCCGCTTTTTATGGCCCCAAGATAGATGTTCAAATATGGAGCGCCATAGGCAGAGAATTTACATTGGCTACCAACCAGGTTGACTTTGCACAGGGCCATAGTTTCAAATTATCATTCACCAACCATGATAATCAGCCGGAAGTTCCCTTGATCATTCACCGGGCACCGCTGGGTACACACGAAAGATTTATTGGCTTTTTATTGGAGCATTATGCCGGAAAATTCCCTACCTGGTTAGCCCCATTACAGGTTAAGATCCTGCCCATCAGCGATAAATTCATGGATTATGCAAATACAATTTTGCAAACGCTAAAAAATGCAGATATTCGTGTGGAGATTGATGATCGGAATGAAAAGATAGGAAAGAAGATCAGGGATACAGAAATGGCTAAGGTTCCCTATATGCTGGTGATAGGAGAAAAGGAGATGAATGAGGGAACAGCATCCATTCGAAGACAAGGTAAAGGAGATTCAGGTGCAAAAGCAATTGAAGAATTTGTGCGTGAGGTTACAGCTGAAATAAAAGAAAGAAGGGCTGATTAATTGTTTATTAAACCCGGTTTACGGGTAACTATAAAAAACAACATTGTAAACTAAAATTTTTAAATGGCATTTCCACCAAGACCCAGGGGCACCTTTAACCCCCGTTTTAAAAAAGAACAACAACAGGAACACCGTACCAATCACATGATAAGAGCACTTGAAGTGCGGTTGGTTGGTGAAAATTTAGAACCCGGAGTTTATTCACTTGCAGATGCAATTAAAATAGCGAAGGAGCAGGAATTAGACCTGGTAGAAATTTCCCCGGGAGCCAAACCGCCGGTTTGTAAGATCATCGACTACAATAAATTTTTGTACGACGAGAAGAAGAAGAAAAAAGAAATGAAAGCGAAGTCGAAGACCAGTGAGGTAAAAGAAATTCGCTTTACACCCAACACAGATGATCACGACTTTGAATTTAAAGTAAAACACGCCGAAAAATTTTTAGGTGATGGAGATAAAGTAAAAGCACATGTTCAATTTAAAGGCCGTGCCATTATGTTTAAAGAAAGAGGCGAATTGTTATTACTGAAATTTGCTGATCGATTAAAAGATGTTGGTGCTTTGGAAGGATTGCCTAAAATGGAAGGAAAGCGGATGCTGGTTATGTTTGCACCAAAGGCAAAACTTTCAAAAAGAAAACAACTGGCCGCAGATAAATTATAATAGTATTTATAATAATGAAAATTTTAAGGGGAGTTCTTGCTTCCCTTTTTTTACTTGTACACGTAGCTTCAGCGAAGTAGTACCTCCGAAAACCCGAACTTAGATTACAGATATTGAGCTGCACAATATGGACATTAGTTTAAATAAATACATCAGTGAAACAGGTTTTTGCTCCCGGAGAGAAGCAGATAAATATATTGAACAACTTCGTGTTACTATTAATGGCGTGGAAGCAACCAAAGGAAACAGGGTAGGAGAGAAGGATGTGGTATTGGTAGATGGAGAGCCCATCAAAAAAAAGAAAAACACAGCAGTTTATATTGCACTTAATAAACCTAAGGGTATTACCTGTACCACCGATCTGAAAGACAAAACCAATATCATTGATTACGTAAATTTTAAATCAAGAATATTTCCGATTGGCCGGTTGGATAAAAGAAGTGAAGGGCTAATCTTTTTAACCAACGACGGTGATATTGTAAATAAAATTCTCCGTGCCGGTAACCAGCATGAAAAAGAATATATCGTTTCGGTTGATAAACCCATAACAACAGACTTCATCAACAAAATGCGGAACGGGGTACGTATTTTAGGAACCATCACCCAAAGATGCTTTGTAAAACAGGAAGCCCCAAACCGGTTTAAGATCATTTTGGTACAGGGGCTTAACCGGCAGATACGCCGCATGTGTGAGGCATTGGGTTATAATGTAGAAAGCCTTAAACGTACCCGTATCATGAATATGACATTGACAGGCCTGCCTCCCGGCAA
>JBDTUK010000091.1:0-12196 GCA_040007795.1 Ferruginibacter sp. | reverse complement strand
TCATTGATCACCGGGGCGGCGGCTTCTGTACTTCGTTCTGCAGTTATGTTTACTTTCATAGCATTGGGTAAAAACTTTTTTAAACAAGCGTCCATTTATAATTCATTGGCAGCATCAGCCTTTGTGATGCTTTGTTATAATCCTTACTTTTTATGGGATGTCGGTTTTCAGTTATCATACCTGGCTGTTGTAGGTATCATCGCTTTTCAAAAACCGATATACAACTGCCTCTATATAAAAAACAAATGGGTAAATAAAGTGTGGGAGTTGATAGCTATTTCCCTGGCAGCACAACTACTTACTTTTCCTGTTTGTATTTATTACTTCCATCAATTCCCTAATTTGTTTTTGATTACTAATATCATAGCTGTTCCTTTATCAAGTATTATTTTATATGCCGAAATTGCTTTGGTCGCCTTATCGTGGGTGCCTTTTGTTGGTGAGTACATTGGTAAACTGGTTTGGGGATCAGTATGGCTGATGAATAAAGTAATTCTCCGGGTAAATGAATTATCATTTGCTGTTTGGGATAAAATTCCTGCTACAGTCTTTTCTACCTGGTTATTATATGCTGTTGTAATTGGGTTAAGTGCCTGGCTCATCAATAAGAACAAAAAATATTTCCAACTTGCAATGATCTTTTTTTTGGCATTTGTAATATCGTATACTTACAACAACTGGCAAATCCTGAAACAACAAAAACTGATTGTATATAATGTGGCCCGGCACCAGGCAATAGATTTTGTGAGTGGTACAAATTATCAATTTGTAGGCGACAGTATTTTATTGGAGGATGACCTGTCGCAAAATTTTCATTTAAAACCGGGTAGGATCGCTTTTCAACTCAATAACCGGCAGGATACATTGAATGATTTTTTTCAGCATGAAATGTTTTACCAGTTTCAAAATAAAAGAATAGTAATTATTAATGCGCCTTTTCTTACTGAAACTCCCCAACAGAAAATAGATGTAGACCTGGTTATTATTTCGAAAGATCCAAAACTCTATATATCCCAACTGACAAAGGTCTTTAACTGTAAGCAATTTGTTTTTGATGCTTCAAATCCTCTATGGAAAATTGAAAAATGGCAAAAAGAATGTGATGCATTACATCTGCCCAGCCATTCAATACCCGGCCAGGGTGCATTTGTATATGATATTGGCATGTAAGTTGCATATTTAATATCCTGTTAATTTATCTCATTTAATTTAAGAGTATAATCAATAGCAGGTAAATTTGCACTGCTATTAAATTTTGGAAAATGAATTTATCCAGGGGTCTGGTATTATTGTTTTTTGTAGTAAGCTGCTCTGCTGTTTTTGCAGGCAGTTTTGATAATGGGCAAATAGGAAACGGAAAGTCTGCACCAGGTAATGGTATTACTAATACTGTTCGGCAATATAATATGGATACTGTGGTGATCCGGTTTGATTATAAACAGTCTGCATTGTATCACACTTTTACTTTTGATGTACTGGATAGCATTATTGCCATCTTATCAAAAAATAAAGTGGTCACACTTGCCATTGATGGGTATGCATATAAAGATGAAGGCAGCGATTCGATTTGTTATTACCTTTCGCTGAACAGGGCATTATTTATTCAAACTTATATTTTAGGAAGGGGAGTCGATAGCTCCCGGATCGTTTCTGTAATAGCCCATGGCAAATCAAAACCAATATACCTGGGAGCCGATAAAGATGGATTTAAAATTAATTGCAGGGCAGAAATATCATTAAAATATCCACCACCGCCTAAAAAAGTTGACATAGCCGACCGGGATGAAGATGGTGTGATTGATAGCGAAGATAAATGCCCTGATGTTTTTGGGTATAGAGACAAAAATGGTTGCCCCAATACTGATGTGGTTATTGTGCCGTTTGAAATACAGCAATCCAATTTAATTTTACCGACTTACAAAGTACTGGATAGTGTACTGGCCATTCTAAGTGAAAACCCGTCATTTACAATATCCATAGAAGGACATGCTTACAAGGATGAAGGTATTAGTAGTGTATGTGAACGCCTGGCAACTGAACGGTCCGACATTGTTAAAAATTATCTTTTATCACGCCGTTTAAATATTTCCAGGATCAATTCAATAAAAAATTATGGCAATTTAAGGCCATTAAATGCAGGAAAAACCCCCAGGGAAACAGCAGCCAATTCCCGTGCCGAAATAGTTTTTACCCGGAAGTAAAATATTTCCGATTTAATTTTTGACAACCGGGAATCCATTCATTGACAAAACAAATACTAACCGTTATTTCCTGCATATAAAAACCGTAAATTAGCGGCGAAATAAAATTCATCCGGATTGCAAATTTCTTATTGCGGTCATTTTAACCAAAGCACATGCAGAAAAAGATACAGTCGGCACTCATCTCTGTTTTTTATAAGGACGGGCTTGAAGAGATCATCAAAAAATTACATCAACTGGATATAACAATCTATTCAACAGGCGGTACACAAAAATTTATTGAAGACCTTAATGTTCCCTGTGTTCCTGTTGAATCTTTAACAACCTATCCTTCAATTTTAGGGGGCCGGGTTAAAACGTTACATCCATCTGTATTTGGCGGCCTATTAGGAAAGAGGGATGATGAACAGCACTTAGCTGAAATGAAACAGTTCCATATCCCGGAAATAGACCTGGTTATTGTTGATCTGTATCCATTTGAAGAAACAGTAAAATCTACAACCGATGAAAAACTAATCATTGAAAAAATTGATATAGGCGGCCCTTCCATGATACGTGCTGCTGCAAAGAATCATGCTTCGGTTGTGGTAGTTGCTGCAAAAAAAGATTATTTTTTACTGGAAGAGATATTAAGAGAACAAAAGGGAGAAACAACTTTAGAACAACGGAGAATGTTTGCCATAAAAGCATTTGATGTTTGCACCGGTTATGATATGGCTATTTCCAATTATTTTAACCAAACTGATTTTGTAAATCCTTTTAATAAGAATAAAACGGTTCTTCGGTACGGAGAAAATCCACACCAGCAGGGAATATTTTATGGCAATCCTGATGAAATATTTGATCAGCTGCATGGTAAGGAACTTTCCTATAATAATTTAGTTGATGTGGATGCTGCCTTGCAGCTTATTTCAGAATTTAAAAGCACTTCAAATAATCAGAGTCTGCAAGTCCCCTCTTTGGGGGAGGCTGTTTTTGCAATTATCAAGCACACGAATGTTTGTGGTATTGCACAAAAATCCTCCGTAAAAGCAAGCTGGGATGCGGCTTTGGCCGGCGACCCGGAAAGTGCATTTGGGGGAGTGCTGGTTTGCAATGGCGCAGTTGATAAAGCAACAGCTGATGCGATCAACGAAATTTTCTTTGAGGTTTTAATTGCCCCGTTTTTTGATACAGATGCATTGGAAATTTTGAAAACTAAAAAGAACCGTATCCTTTTACAGCAAAAAATGAAACTAACTTCAACACATCAGTTTAGATCTGTTTTAAAAGGGATACTTACCCAGCAGAATGATGAAGGTAATTATACAGAGTGGAAAGAAGCAGGGGGAAGAGAAACAACCGGTACCGAAAAAGAAGATCTATCATTTGCCAATATAGTTTGCAAGCACTTAAAAAGTAATGCTATCGCACTTATAAAAAACAAGCAACTGATCGGTAAAGGTTGCGGGCAAACATCACGTATTGATTCCTTGCGCCAGTCAATTGAAAAAGCAAAGCAATTTAATTTTGATTTAAACGGAGCAGCGTTAGCCAGTGATGCTTTCTTTCCTTTTGATGACTGTGTGAAAATTGCACATGCTGCAGGCATTACTTCTTTTATACAGCCCGGTGGTTCCATACGTGATAAAGATTCTGTTGAGTATTGCAAGGCTAATAACCTGGCAATGGTAATAACCGGCCTCAGGCATTTTAAACATTAATTGACCAGGTATTATAAATGATAAGCAGTAAAAATTTACCAAAAGGGAAAACAGGTGGTTACCTGGCTTTGTGTATTACCAGCATAATCTGGGGCACTACCTGGGTCGCCAGTAAAATAGCTGTTTCAGAAATGCCTGCTTTACAAATGGCCTCCATCCGCCAGTTTTTTGGAGGTAGTTTTTTTGTTTTGTTCTTTTTGTTTTATAAAAAAATAGGGCTGCCAACACGGCAACAATTTAGCTGGCTATTAATGATGGCTTTCCTGATGTTTGTTATGGCAAACGGCTTAAGTACCTGGAGCCTGAATTATATTCCTACCGGTTTAAGTGCATTAATAGGCGCATTATATCCGTTAAGTGTAGTAATTATTGAAATGCTCTTTTATAAGAACCGTAACCTCAATGCAATAACATTTATTGGATTGCTGCTGGGTATAACAGGCATAGGTATTGTGTTTTATGAGAATGCTTTTCATAATCACCCCGAAGGTTTTTTATTTGGGGTGATACTTTCTGTTATAGCTATGTTGTCCTGGAGTGTGGGCACTATTTTTATAGTTAGGAATAAAGTAAAAATGAATCCGTATTATGCTACCGGTTGGCAAATGTTTATAGGTTCAGTAATGCTGTTTATCATTGCCCATGTTTTTCAGCCAACTATTCCCTTGCAAAATATTACGACTAAGTCATGGTTGGCCATTACTTACCTGGTACTTGCAGGTTCCTTATTAGCCTTTGTTTCTTTTATTTATTCTATGAAAAAATTACCGGCGGCAGTCTCTTCTTTGTATGCCTATATTAATCCCCTGGTAGCTATGGTTACTGCCGCAATTGTTTTAAATGAAGAATTGACGATGAATATTTTATATGGGGCGGTAGTAACATTGATAGGGGTGTTCCTGGTGAATTACAGTATCAAACGAAACCGGGAAAAACTCATCGCTGAACCTGAATTATAAACTTTTCATAGATATCTTTCCATCCGTCAAACTCTTTAGTAGCTCCTAAAAAATTATTGTGCCAGATGGTAATTAAAGTGCCATTAACTTCTTTGCAAACGGCTAAGTAATGTATCAATTCCGTCATTGTTTGTTGTGAAGTTTGTTTTTGTTCGTAATAAGAATTGGCATCCATAAAACAGAAAGGATGAATACGCAAAGTGGTTTGCTCTTCTTTTTCTAAATTATACCAAAAAAAAGAGGAAGCTACCGATGCCCTGAAACCATTGATGCTGCCATATCCCATGGAATAGTCATCTGTAATGCCTGCTTCAATTAACCTGCTGTAACCTTCCGGTAAATTGAAACGGATATAATGTTGCCGGGAATTACTGATACTGGTCAGGCCACTCCAAGTGGCCTGACCAGTATCAGCCATGGCTCCCAATTGTTCCTTTTCTTTTTTTAATAAAGAAAGATTGTCTCCACTTTGCCAGGATGGATGTAAACCAATGCGATATTTTTTTGCATGTTGTTTAACCAGCTTCCACATGGCATTTTTTTGCGGTAGTATATTCTTATCATATTGCTCATTCTTTTCTGCGACCAAAAAAAAGTACAGCGGCTTTAAATTATATTGTTGATGTAAGTTGTGCAGCCACCCATAAGAATCAAAAGGATCTTTCTGCAAGCCTGCCAATACTTTTATTCTCTCAGCAGAAGGTGATTTTAAAAACCCGCCAATATTTCTAAGGATGCCTTTGTGTTTATAGGAGTAAGCAATATCAATATCATAAGTTGGTTCAAAGTTGAACATTGATCGTTGAACATTGAGCATTGAAAATTTCTCTTTCAATTTTTCAGTAAAATTCTTTACCCAGAGGTTTATTAAAGGAAGATTCAAAAACCCTTCTCTGAAAGACAGTGAATTTTCATGTGCATATCTACCGTACATGTCTTTTTCATGCGGCAGGTGTTCTTCATAACGGGTGATCAGATAAAAAGAAGCTGCAAAAATATCGAAAGGAAAATCTGAGTTGTGGGTTCTAAAAAAAGCTTTTGTGCCATTGCTATCAAAACATATAATTTCCTGTGCAATAATTATTTCATCAAACAGCAGGCTATAATTTTGAATTTTGAACCCGCCTGCCGGACGGGCAGGTTTTGAATTTTGAATTTCAACGTCGCTGTAATTGATCTTTACACCATCATAATTTTTAAATTCCTCAGAATCTATTGTTATCTTAAAATCAACCCCCATCAATTCTTTAAAGATAAAAGAACAGATATATTGCAACCGCGGAGAGCTAATATGGGAGTATATTAATATCATTCCTTCACAAAATAAAAAAGTTCCACCAGAGTGGAACAATTCATAATTTATAACTCATAACTTAATTCTTATACCGTTCTTTCCACATCTGGTTAAATGTCTTCTGGCTAAAATTCAGGTCACTCCGGTTTTCTTTCCAGCCCTTGAACATACCATTCACTACTTTATTTTTAAAATTACCAGTGCCCAAATTCATCATCCCTCTTTTCAAACTGGCCAGGCGCCATACTTTCCAGGCCATGCGTTCAGTAAATGTGGTTAATCCTTCTTCCACCGATTCATGCCTGTTTTCTAACAGCAATTCATGTAAATTTATTTTTACGGCGCATACTTCGGTACAATTACCACAGAGAGATGAAGCATAACTCAAATGCTTAAATTCATTCATGCCCTGCAAGTGTGGCGTAATTACACTGCCGATGGGGCCACTATATGTAGCACCATACGCATGTCCTCCAATATTTTTATAAACAGGGCAGGCATTTAAACAGGCACCACAGCGGATGCAATACAAGCTTTCTCTTTGTTTTGGATTTTGTAAAATATTTGTTCGGCCATTATCCAGCAATATCACATACATCTCTTCGGGTCCGTCACTTTCATTCTCTTGTCTTGGCCCGGTAACAATGGTATTGTACACCGTAATTTTTTGCCCGGTGCCAAAAGTAGCAAGCAATGGCCAGAACAATCCCAGGTCGGTAATGGATGGTACCATTTTTTCAATACCAACAATCACAATATGTGTTTTAGGAAATGCACAACTCAATCTTGCGTTGCCTTCATTTTCTGTAACTGCAATACCACCAATATCGCTAATGATAAAGTTTGCACCGGTAACACCCACTTCAGCCTGCACATATTTTTCACGAAGGATCACCCGTGCAACCTGTGTTAATTCCTCAGGTGTTAAAGAAATAGAGGTACCTAATTTTTTATTAAAGAGCCTGGCCACATCTTCCTTGCTTTTGTGCATGGCAGGTGTTACAATATGGTAAGGTGCTTCGCCATCTAACTGTTGAATATATTCTCCAAGATCGGTCTCTACACTTTCAATCCCGTTTTTTTCGAGGGCAACATTCAGGTGAATTTCTTCAGTAACCATGCTCTTGCTCTTCACCAGTGTTTTGCAATTCTTCTCTGCACAAATTTTTAAAACCTCATTAACTGCCTGCTCTCCATCTTCAGCCCATATTACCTTGCCGCCTCTTTTGGTAAAATTGAGTTCAAACTCTTCCAGTTGCTGATCAAGCGTTTCAATGGCACGCCATTTTACATTCTTGGCTCTTTCCCTGGCCAGGTGTGTATCCGCAAACTGTTCTTTTCCTTTGGGTACAACCGCATTGTATTTACCAATATTAAAATTGATCTTGCGGCGATGCTCCAGGTCGGCAGCTTTGATAGTGCTTTTGGCTAAAAAGGTTTGTGATTGTTCTGACATGTTATTTTTTTGGTGACGAGCTTTTGTACCTTGATAGAACTTCATTGGCGACGCTCCGTTCAGGCCCGGTAATTCTTATCATCTTTTATCTAAGCAAAGATATTATTATTGAAAGACTTCCGAAGTTTTTAAAACTTCGGAAGTCTCATACTTATTTGAGCATCGCTGCCAGTCTAGCAAAATCAAAATTTGCTTTAATTATCTCGCTGGCTTTCTTTTCTGCTATACTTCTAGCCTCTCCCCATTCTACATAAAAAAACTGGGGAGCTGTAGCCGGTACTTTTTTGTTCAGGTAATCAGGATTGATGATGACCCACTCATTACCACTGCCGGCAAGATCTGAAAAGTAATCTTTTTCTTTATCAAAGGAATGACTGGGGGGTGCATCAAGCCGGTGCATGGTAATACATGGTTTGTCCAACCATGTATTATCAGCGTTAGCAATAACACGGTCAGTTTCTGCTATGTCTTTAACCACATCGCTGATCAGTTTATTATTCAGATCTTCCACTTCTTTATTCCCCTTATCCATTGGTGAGCCTGCTGCAGCTGCTGTTTTGTTTTGAGAAAATCGGGCAGGTTCTTTTTTAAATTTGTCAGCATGGCTTCTTCATTCTTACGAAGCAGGACCAGGTAATCTTTTCTTGTTATGGGGCGAAACAAAGGCGATCCCGGTTTAGTAATAAACACACCCTCATAGCCTCGATTAGAATAAAACGGATACCCTCTAAGCTGCGAATGGATTTGAAGATAATTCGTGATATAAACAGGTTCATTATTTACCAGCACATTTTTATTAGCACCAACGCCGATATCCTGATTACTTAAAGGTTCTGCAATATGCCTGATATAGTTTGCCCGGCACTTGATCTCAAAATTCCATAAACCCTTCCAGTTGAAGCCACCACCTTTCTGGCAGTAAATGCTGTGTGCAAAGATGTAAGTATCGAAAGCCAATAAGTTGCCGGTGCCATATTGATCAGTACTGGCGTCATAAAAACCATGTAGACCGTTCGCCTCTTTCAATGCGGAAAATAATAAACCGTGTATCTCATCAGCCATTTTTTTCTGGCCGGGGTCTTTTACCCTGTTGTCATTATTCCCCGTTAGTTTTTCATACGTACTTGGTTGCATGGCGGCTATTGCTTTGGTACAATCCTGGGCGCAGGCATTTGAAAAAAAATATACCCCGATCATTAAAGAGATCACTTTTTTCATAATAACAATTGTTTGGATAAATGTACACCGGCTTAACTCCCAAAGATATCATTCAGCAACCCTGCTAAATGCACACCGCCTTTCAATAACTGGTTATTCAGTGTGTCCAGGTAATTGAAATTGTATTTATAGTCCAATGATTGATTTGGCATTTTTATATCGCCATAAATTTTTTGTGCAAGTTGGTAAGACTGAAACAACCATGATCCCAACGGTTCATTTTGCAATTGAGTTAATTGCATTTTGGTAGTATGATTAATAGCTGCTGCATATTCGGTATAACTCAACTGTTGCAGGCCGATAAGTTTATCATCCCATACCTGGTGGAGGTTTGCGGAGTCTCTGAACCATAAGACTTTTATATTATTTCCGCCACGATCTTCAAGTCTTCCAACGTGCAACGGCTGGTGAATATCACCTACAATATGTATTAACATGCGCAGGTATAATACTTTTTTATCCTGCGGCAGGTCTTTCTTCTTTAATTCGGCAACCATAAAATTGATCTTTGTATAAGCATCAGTGGCCGTATCACTGTCAAGATAAGATTGAAACTGTTGTTGCGATAGCCCGCTGCTGAAATTGATAAAATGCCAGTTGTACAGATAACTATAAGCCGGATCTGATTTTATAAAATCAGCCCAGTTGCTCGACATAGCAATAGATTCTGTTCCCAATATCTTATAAATTTCTTTTTTAGCTTTTTTGCTGAGATAACTGTCGGCTATTTCACCAACAATGCGGTGACCTAATAAACCCCATGCCATTGACTGAAAAGAAAGGCAGGAGAAAAAGATGATGATGCTAAGTTTTTTTATGTGCTGCATATAAAAGTATTTTCGGTTATGAAAAGTATAAACAAATCAATATTGCAGGCAAACAAAAATCATTTCAACACTCCTAACTCTTTCCCAATCTTTGTAAATGCTTCAATCGCTTTATCTAAATGCCGCTGGCTGTGTGCTGCACTTAATTGTACCCTTATTCTTGCCTGGCCTTTTGCAACTACCGGAAAGAAAAATCCAATTACATAAATTCCTTCATCCAGTAATTTAGCAGCAAAGTTTTGTGCAACAACAGCATCATACAACATAATAGGAACGATGGGATGTTCGCCCGGTTTAATATCGAAACCAGCCTTGGTCATTTTAGTGCGGAAATATTTTGTATTTGTTTCAAGGTTGTCTCTTAGTTCCGTTGTTTCGCTCAACATATCTAAAACAGCAATGGATGCGCCCACAATACTTGGTGCAACTGTATTACTAAACAGGTAAGGCCGGCTTCGCTGACGCAGCATTTCAATAATTTCTTTTCGGCCGCTGGTAAAACCACCACTGGCACCACCAAGGGCTTTACCTAATGTACCAGTGATGATATCAATTCTTCCCATCACATTACTGTATTCATGAGTTCCTCTTCCGGTCTTACCTAAGAATCCGCTACTATGACATTCATCGATCATTACAATAGCATCGTATTTATCTGCCAAATCACAAATCTTATCTAATTGTGCAATAGTACCATCCATGCTAAAACTTCCATCAGTTACAATTATCCTGCTACGCAAATGAGCCGATTCTTTAAGTTTTGCTTCCAGGTCGTCCATATTATTATGTTCATACCGGTAGCGCTGTGCTTTACACAAACGAACACCATCAATAATAGAAGCATGATTCAAAGCATCAGAAATAATAGCATCTTCTTCTCCAAACAATGGCTCAAACACACCACCATTGGCATCAAAGGCAGCGGCATATAAAATAGTATCTTCTGTACCTAAAAACTCAGCTAATTTTTTTTCCAGTTCTTTATGAATATCCTGCGTACCACAGATAAAACGTACGCTGCTCATGCCATATCCCCGAAGGTCAATATATTTTTTTGCGGCAGCTATAACTTTTGGGTGAGAAGAAAGGCCAAGGTAATTATTGGCGCAAAAGTTCAGAACGGTCTTGCCGTTTACTATAATTTCTGCTCCCTGTTCGCTGCTGATAATGCGCTCTTTTTTAGAAAGGCCTGCTGCTTCAATTTCTTTTATTTCTGCTGAAATACGGGTTACAAAATTCTCATTCATATGCAAAAGTTGTTTCGGGGCAAATTTAGGATAAAATACCTCACCCCAACCCTCTCCCTGTCCGAACGGCTCGGCCGGCCGGGCCGTTCGGACAGGGAACTGGAAGATATAAAGCTTGGGTATGTTTAATGTGCCGCCCCTTCTCCTTAAGGAGAAGGGGATGGGGGATGAGGTAAAAATTAACTTTTTTCCCTTCGCCTGTAACATTTTATTCTCCAACTTCGTATTATATAAGCAAAACAACCTTATTGAGGTAACCAATTACCTAATACCTGTATGACGGAGAGAGAATATAATGAATGCGTAAACCTGTATGCAGACAATGTGTACCGCTTTATCCTCAAAAACCTGAGGCATAATGAGGATGCAAAGGATGTTGTGCAGGGGGCATTTGAAAAACTTTGGATCAACAGGGCGCAGGTAGATAATGAACGTAGCAAGAGCTACCTGTTTACAGTGGCTTATCATCAAATGATAGACCATATCCGGAAGAACAAGCGCATTAGCCTGAAAGAAGAATTTAATGAAAATGCAAAGGGGTCGGTTGGTCCAAAGCATGATACCAAAAGAATATTAAATGAAGCATTGGCAAAGCTTAGTGAAAAACAAAGAAGCCTGGTACTGTTGAAAGATTATGAGGGTTACAGTTACGAAGAGATAGGCCAAATAACCGGGCTTAACGAGAGCCAGGTAAAAGTTTATTTACACCGGGCAAGGCTGCAATTGAGAGAATATATTGTAAGTCCTGAAAACGTAATTTAAAAACCTCTCCACCCCCTAAAGGGGAACTGGGAGTAAGAAAATTTTGAGAGCATGAAAAAAAAATGAATTTTATAAATTATAAAAGCTGCTGAAAGTCCTCCCTTTGGGGGAGGATTTAGGTGGTGCCAACCATGAACATTAAACGACATAATTACGAAGAATTTTTTTTACTGTATGTAGATAATGAATTGTCTGCAGCGGATAAAAAAGCTGTTGATGTATTTGTGCAGGAAAATCCTGATCTGCAAATGGAGTTGATACTTTTACAGCAAACCATTGTAGAATCAGACGATGTAGTTTTAGATAAAAAAGATTGGTTGTTTATGGAAGAAGGAGTTTCTGCTTTGCAGGAAAACCTTTTATTATATGCCGATAATGAATTGTCTCTTTCAGATAAAAAAACTGTGGAGGCTTTATTGGCAACAGATAAATTGGCACGGGCAGAATGGAATATTTTACAACAAACAAAATTGCAGCCCGATACTGCCATTGTTTTTACCGATAAACAATCATTATACAGAACAGAAGG
>JBDTUK010000090.1:0-10687 GCA_040007795.1 Ferruginibacter sp. | reverse complement strand
TTCTCCAAAATCAATATATAACCTGAACAGGGCGGCCTGTGCAATTTTAGCTGGCAGTAGTTTTTTATTTTTATACGTCTTGATAACATGAATTCCTTCATCATATCCTTTTTCCCAATTCGTACTGCTGTAATTGGTATCATGAAGCCGCCTGTACAAAAGTGGTTCATATAGAACAACGGCTTTAAAATTAAGGGCCAGGTCAAGCAGGAATTCAACATCGGAGAAAGCGCTGGTCTTTATAGACTGCTGTATTATTGGCAGGCATTGTCTTCCAAACATTAAAGATTGGGGTAATAAAGAAGCTTTTGATGTAAAGAATGAAATGAAAATATCGCCATACTTTATCCCATCTCTTTCTTTATAAAAATATTCCAGTGGTTCATTTCGTTTTTTAAAATTATAACCGCCTGTAAGAGAAAATCCTGCTTCGGGGTAATCATGAAAAACGGCTACCTGTTTTTCAAGTTTTGACGGAGCCCACATATCGTCTGAATCCAGGAATGCGATCAGTTCTCCGTTTGATCTTTCTATCCCGATATTTTTTAATTTAATGCCCAGCCCTATTTTTCCTGCTTCATAAAATTGTACCCGGTTATCTTTTATTTGCGAAACAAGCTCAGCTGTATTATCATCCGATCCATCATCCACTATTATCAATTCCCAGTTTTGGTAAGTCTGGCTGAGAATACTTTCAACAGACTCCATAATATATGCAGCCCTGTTCCAGGTGGGCATTATGATACTTACTTTGGGATTTGATTCCATGTTATGTAAGATATAATCTACAACTCAATAAGATCACAATAAGTTAATGATAGTATTTATTTTTTTTGCAATGGCCTCAAAAGAAAGTTCATCTTTAAATTGCTGCAATACTTTTTTTCTTTCTTCTTCCATATTTAATTGACCCGTTTGCAGTAGTATTTTTAAAAGTACTTCATCATTACCCGGCTCATAAAGCAAACCACATTTGCCGGGGCCGGTCATTTTGCGGAAAGAAATAATATCAGTTAAAATCGGTACACATCCACACGACATAGCTTCGCAAACAGCAATGCCGCCCCCTTCATAATGCGAACTGGAAATGATAAAATCTGCACTGCTGTACCATGGCTGCAATTGCTGATGCGGAATTTTACCAACCAGTTTGATGGATTGTATGGCTTTTTTATCCTGTTTGATCAAATCACTGGCCTCCTGTAATAGCTCTTCTGTTTGATAGATCATATACAATTTTGCCAAAGGTTGAAAAGACAGGAATTTAATAAAGGCTTTTATAACAGTAAGCGGATCCTTATTTGCATTCAGCCTGCCAATCCATAAAAAAATGAGTGAGCCAGCAATGGATAACCCTGTTCTTGCCGCAGCCTTATCTTCCGGGCAGAAACCAGAAGACCCATGCATGACCTCACGAATTTTTTTTTGATCAATATTGTCTTTTTCTATCCATTGCTTTCCAAATTCCAATGAAGTGAACAGGTAGGCATTCACACATTTGTCTGCCAGTTGTTGCAGGTATTTTTTTATTCCTGTGAATGGTTTTTCAGAACGATGCCATACGATTATTTTTACCCTGTTGCCCAATTTTAACCGTAATTGTATTACCTGTAAAGGAAAAATAAGTCCGTTTACAAAAACAATATCCGGTTGCATTCTTTTGATATAACTATGCAATTGCCGTGGAAAATACAGTTTAGGTATTTTAAAATTCAGGAAATGATATGCTACTCCTTTACGTTCCAGTTTTCCTGTATAATTGATCTGCTCAATACTTTCTGCTTCATATTGTTTGGTTAGCTCTTCCAGGATACCCGTATAAAAACTGATCCTGTCCAGCCATTGTTCGGGGTCACTGAATTCAGATGCATTAACATAGCTTGTACTAACTATCTTCATGGCTGACTGTTGAAATTTGTGGAAAGAATTTTCGGACCAGCAACATAATAATGATCAGGTAAAAGCCAAAATAAAAACGATCAGACAGATCGGGGAGCAGTAAGAACCGGAAAAATATGATAAACATCAACAATAGTAAGAATGACTGGTCAAAACTAAATTTCCTGAATGAGAAACCCGTGTTGCCAATGATCAGCAATGCAAGAAATAAAAAAATTGTGAAATGAGTTGACACAAGCGCCGTTACCAGTTTTGAATATACAAGGGCCAGGTAAGAAGAAAAAGATACGGCCTGGTCAAAGTCCCGGGAATAATCAATATGTCTTGCGTATTGAGAATAATAAAAAATACTCCAGCCAAATTGCGTCACCGGCAAAATGATACACAGATAGGTTGTAGCTAAAGCCAACAGCATTAAAAAATACTGTTTCTTACTAATGCTTTTCCATTTTTCACTAAATGTAAGGAATGATATAATAAAGAAACAGGTAATTACATTATCAACCCTTGTAAGGATGGATAAGAAAAAGAAGAATGACATCCATGCAAGATTCTTTTTTTCAAGAATAAAATAAGTTGAGGTAAAAAGAAAAAGTGCAGAGAGGCAGTCGGGCGTTGAAAGACCTGCAATGGCTACAGTAAATATGGAGAGCATAATTAAAAGCGCTGCTAAAAAAGCAACAATATCCTGCAAGTATTTCCTGAGCCAGTAAAGGAGGAACAAACCAATAATAAGAAAGGAAAGCACTGAAGGCATTACAGTTGCGGCAGGTAATGAAAACCCGGCCTTATAAAATAACCAGCACATCCATATATAAAGCGGCTTAACTACATAATTGGGTAATATCTTTTTAAACTGCGAAGGGTCAGTTGCAAATTTCTCTCTGTAAGAAGGGATTTCGGTTAATTTTTCATACTCTTCAGGAGGAAGTACCTGCCTGGCATTATCATAAGCTATCCTGTGCACTTCATCCAGGTCGCTGGTTTGGTCCATCCTGGCAACCAGTGCCATATATCCCAGCATATCAAAATTATAAGCAGGATGTTTATAGGTAAAAAATGCAACAGGTAATAAACAGCATAAGAAAACTAAAAAGGTCAACCATACAAAAAACTTGTTTTTAGATTTCATACATGGAATTTTATCTTTAGGTTGCTTTAATTAAAAAAATGAGGATACTTCAAAAATTGCTTAATAAATTCAATGGCCTGCATTATACACAGGAATATCTTTGCTTTGCCAAAGAGTCATTTCTTCAACCACTACATGTTTATCTTGTTAACGGTAAGCACATCATTAAAGATATTACAAATCAGCATCTGTTTGTTGGGTATTGTCCGCTGGTCTTTGCTTTTTCTAATGCCGATCTGCCTGGATCTGTTCAACTTATTTTCAGTCATAAACTTTTACTACCAAACGAAACTTATTCAAAAAAGGATGCCATTGCTTCACTTGATTTGAAGATAATAAAGGAACAGGCTGGCGGATGGGAGGTTTCTTATTATGAAGGAACAAGAGGTTCTCATCATTTCCTTTCCACGTTTCATCAATTTATCAATAGCCTGTACAATCAATGGTATAACAAAAAGCCGGGCAATGTTTTTTTGCATGACAACTTATACAAACAGGTACAGATCGCTTATGCTGTTCCAAGAATTATTTCATTGATCACCGTCGGCAATAATGAGCTGTTCAACCTTTTCCCAACTGATCTGCACGGGCAGGTAGATGAAGCACATTATATCATTTCACTCCGCATTGGAGGTAAAGCCTGTGAGCAGGTGGAAAAAGCAGGGAAAGTATTACTATCCCGGGTGCATAGCGATGCTTATAAAATGGTATATGGCTTAGGTAAAAATCATATGCAGGAATTAAAACCAAAAGATAATTTTCCTTTCAGCCGATCTTTATCAGAAAATTTTAAGTGGCCCCTGCCGGAACAGGTTCTTTCATACCAGGAATTGGTTTTGCAGGATTCATTTACCCATGGCATTCACAAAATAATGCTGTTTAAAATTGTCTTTCATCAGCAACTTCAGGTCCAAAATGCAACCCTGGCCCATATTCACAACAGCTATGCCACCTGGCGTTATAAAAACGGTTTGCCGGGCAACTATTTACTGCGTTAACCCGATTTAAAGAAGAAGCATTTGCATTAACTTTATCAGGTATGACCAAAGTACTTTTATTTAACCCCCGGAGTGCAAAATATAAACCAAGGATACCTAATTCCATCCTCAGTATTGCATCTTCTTTAGAGGGCCTGTATGATTATGTGATCGTTGATGGCAACATGGAAAAAGATCCATGGGAAAAAATTTACCAGTACCTGTCATCTGGCGGTTTCGGTTATTTTGGCTGCACCAGTATGCCCGGCCCGCAGTTGAAGCAGGCCATTCCCATTTCAAAAAATATCAGGAACCTGTTCCCGAAAATTAAAATCATCTGGGGAGGTTATTTTCCTTCCAATCAATCTAAAGTTGTACTCAACTCCTGCTATGTTGATTTTGTAATAAACGGCCCTGGTGAAAAAACTTTCCCGGCATTGCTGGATGCATTGGAAAAAAATACTCCCTTTGAATTAATTCATAATCTCATTTACAAATTTGATGAGAAAATAGTTAAGACAGCCAAGGATGAATTGTATGACCCCGATGAACTGCCGCCATTGCCTTACGAAAAGCTGAACTCATTTTATCCACTTCAAAAATATCTGGGCAAAACATACCTGGGAACAAAAACGATTGCTTATCATTCCAGTATGGGTTGCCCTTTTAAATGTTCTTTTTGCGCCGTGGTTCCTATCTACAATGCAAGATGGAAGGGGAAATCTGCCCAACTTATTTACAACGATATTAAATACCTGAAAGAAAATTATGGCGGTAATGCCATCGAGTTTCATGATAACAATTTTTTTGTGTCGGAAAAAAGAACAGTGGAGTTTGCAAAGCTGATCAAGCCGGAGAAAATGGTTTGGTGGGGTGAGGGCCGGATAGATACGATTGACAAATATTCGGATGAGTCGCTTGCACTGATGAGAGAGAGTGGTTGTAAAATGATCTTCTTTGGCGCAGAGACCGGTAATGATGAAATTTTAAAAAAGATGGATAAGGGCGGTACGCAAACAGCCGCCGAGATCAGGTCTTTTGCTGCACGGATAGGAAAGTTTGATATCATCCCTGAGTACTCGTTTGTATTGGGCACGCCGGCAGATACGCCAGAGCAGGCCATGAAACAGATCGAACAGGATATTGCATTCATCAAAGAAATAAAGCAGATCAACCCCCGGACAGAGATCATCATTTATGTATATAGCCCGGTACCAACAGAAGGCAGTGATATGTACAATAAAGTGTTGGGAAGCGGTTTTCATTTTCCGGAAAGACTGGAAGAATGGATAGGCCCACAATGGGAAAATTTTGACCTGCGGAAAAATCCGTTAACGCCATGGCTTACGCCGGAGATGATCAATAAGATAAAAGACTTTGAAACGGTATTGAATGGTTATTACCCGACTGTATCGGATATAAGGCTGACCGACATAAAGAAAAAACTTATTCGCAACATCGCCGCTGTACGTTATAAAACAGGATTGCATTGGAAACCTTATGAGCTGAAAGCATTACAGATACTCTGGAAATACCGGCAACCGGAGATTGAAGGATTTTAATACACATCATGGAAACCGCCTTCGACAAGCTCAGGCCGACAGCTTTTTGTCATGTTGAGCCTGTCTTGCTCCGCCGAAGCGGCTATGCAAAGGCGAGTTGAAACATTGACAAAAAGCGAATCATGAAAACGAAAATTGATCTTATTTGAATACTGTACTCAAACATATTGTTGCCCATACCTACAAACCCATGCTGGTAAAATATCTTTCCAAAACGAGGATGTACCGGTATAAAGATATACGCCTGGCTGTGGCACCGGAAGTCTTTCATCCCGGATTTTTTTTCAGTACAACGTTGTTATTAAAATACATGAGCAGGCTTTCTTTACATGAAAAGAAAGTTTTAGAGTTAGGTTGTGGCAGCGGGCTTATTTCTATAGTAGCAGCAAAGAATGGTGCTAAAGTTACAGCCACGGATATTAACCCGGTGGCCGTTGAATTCCTTAAAAAGAACAGCAGGCAAAATAAAGTGGAACTGGAAATTATCCAGTCGGATCTTTTTAAAAATATACCAAAGCAGCCATTCAACATCATCGCCATTAACCCACCTTATTATAAAAAGCAACCGGCAACAATACAGGACCATGCCTGGTTCTGCGGCGAGAACGGGGAATATTTTTCTGCATTATTTAATTCAATAGATAATTATATACATGATGATACCGAAATACTGATGGTTCTTTTTGAAAGCTTCGACATGGAAATGATAACCGGCTTTGCTGCAAAAAATGGATTTGTTCTCAACTGTGTGTACAGTAAAAAAAATATGCTGGAGAGAAATTTTATTTTCAAAATTGAAAAGATAAAATGAACAGCACCGTAAACCATACTACAGCCGGGGATTTTGAACAGCTCTATATCCGGCTCCGGCAAAAGGAAGGCCGGGTTTATACAGATGAGGAAGTGGCAGATCTTCCCTTTATCCGTAATGATCATCCACACTATAAGGAGTGGATGATCCGTAAAAATTCCTGCAAAGCTTTGATGAGCTATATAAAAAACCGGCAAAATATTTTAAGCATATTGGAAGTAGGTTCTGGTAATGGCTGGCTGGCCGCTAAACTGGCAACACTTGCCGATGTAACCGGGCTGGATATTAATACAAGGGAACTGGAACAGGCAAAAAGGGTATTTGGCAGATCGGCAAACCTGAAGTTCATAAACGGCAGCCTGGAATCTGATAAGATAAGGGACGAAAAATTTGATATGATCATCTTTGCTTCATCCATACAATATTTTCCATCGCTTAAACAAACTATCGGCCTCGCTATTGAACGACTTACTTTGCTGGGTGAGATACATATCATGGACTCCCCTTTTTACCAACTGCATGAAATTGAATCGGCCAGGCAAAGAACAAAGGCCTGGTTCAGCTCTATTGGTTTTTCAGAAATGGCTGGCCGTTATCATCATCATACTTTAAATGAATTGGAAACTTTTCAATTTAAAATTCTACACCATCCATATTCCTGGAAAAATAAACTATCCATTAAAAAAAATCCATTTTACTGGATCACTATAAAAAACCGTTATAATTAACATGCTATTGCAATCTCCATATCATACCTATAAAAGGTACCGCAGCCTGCAAACGCATAAGATAAGCGCATTACCCATTGTAATACTGATGCCACACAGCGCCTGTAATTGCAGGTGTGTGATGTGTGATATATGGAAAGGGAACCACAACCTTAAACAGTTAACAGAAGATGATATAAAAACCCTGATGAATGTTCTAAAAAAATTGAGGACACAACAGGTACTTATGTCGGGCGGAGAAGCATTACTCAACCCTAATTTCTTCAGGCTTTGCGAAATATTGAAAAAAGAAAACATTAAGATCAGTTTATTGTCAACCGGGCTTACTTTGAAAAAAAATGCAGAAGCACTGGTTAAATGGGTTGATGATATTATTGTATCACTTGACGGTGATGAAGCAGTTCATGACAGCATCCGAAATATACCCGGGGCATTTAATAAATTAGCCGAAGGTATTAATGCCATTAAAATATTGAAGCCTGATTTCAAAATCACGGCCCGTACAGTAATACACCGGCTTAATTATACCATCTGGCCAAAAATAATTGACAGTGCCAGACAGCTTGGCCTTGACCAGATCAGTTTTTTACCTGCTGATGTAAGCAGCCATGCTTTTAACAGGGAACAGGTGTGGGATGAACCACGGCAACATGAAATTCTTTTAACAGAAAATGACCTTGGTGAACTGAAGAATGTAATTGGCAGTTTATTTATAAATTATAAAAAAGATTTTATCAATGCATTTATTGCAGAAAGTAAAGAAAAAATACAAAATATTTTTTTCTATTATGCAGCTTTTTATGGCCGCAGCGATTTCCCCTATAAAAAATGCAATGCACCTTGGGTATCCACAGTAATTGAAGCAGACGGAACAGTAAGGCCTTGTTTTTTTCATGAACCTTATGGAAATATAAAAACTGATTCATTAGATAAAATCATAAACAGCCAGAGCGCCGTTGATTTCAGGAAGAACCTGGATATTGCAAAAAATGAAACCTGTGTGAAGTGTGTATGTTATCTTAATCTTTCACCGGGAACAGTTTTATAAACGGCCTCACCCCAACCCCTCTCCCAAGGAGAGGGAACTGGAAGACGGCAGCGAATATTATGATTTGACTTAAAGATGAAGCATAGAAACAAAGTTGAAATGCTTAATATTAAATGTTGAGTAATAAAAAAGCACCCTCGTCCCCTCTCCTGTGGGAGAGAACGAGGGTGAGATTAAAATATGAAAAAGATACTTTTTTCTCATTCCTATTTTTTACGCTTTGATCCCAAGCAGTGGAGCACAGGACAGCCCTATGCACCGCTGGGAACTTTATATGCAGCTGCCTTAACAAGAGGGAATGGTTATACAGTTAGCTTATTTGATACCATGTTTGCCAAACAACCTGAAGAAGTTATTCCTCACCTGGAAAAAACTACACCTGACTTTTTTGTTATTTATGATGACGGATTTAATTACCTGACCAAGATGTGTCTTACCAATATGAGGGAAGCCGCTTTTAAAATGATAAAGCTGGCAAAAGAAAGAGGCTGTACCGTAATTGTATCCAGTTCAGATTCTACTGACCGGTATGAAATGTATTTAAATGAAGGAGCAGATTTTATTTTGTTGGGCGAAGCTGAATTGACCTTGCTGGAACTTGTAAATAAAATTTCACAAATGGTTGGTGAGGACAAAGTAGTTAGTATCCCCACCAACTACAACATCGCCCCGGTCGGTGTCCTCACCGACCGGAATAATCAAAACGGAGATTTTTTTCATATTAAAGGTTTGGCATTTAAACATAACAATGCAGTTGTAAAAACACAAAGGCGACATGTAATAAAGGAACTGGACGCACTTCCATTTCCTGCCTGGGACCTGGTGGATATGGAACCATACCGCAATATGTGGTTAAACCATGCAGGTTATTTTTCAATGAATATGGGAACAACAAGAGGTTGCCCTTTTAAATGTAACTGGTGTGCCAAGCCCATTTATGGCAACCGTTATAATGTAAGGAGTCCGCAAAATGTAGTTAGTGAATTATTAATGTTGAAAGAGAAATTTCATTTTGATCATATCTGGTTTTGTGATGACATTTTTGGATTGAAGCCGGGATGGGTGAATGCATTTGCCAATCTTGTTGAAAAGAACAATCTCCGTTTTAAATTCAAAATGCAGGGGAGGGTTGATCTGCTCCTGCAGGAAAATAATATTAAAGACCTGGCAAGGGCAGGCTGTGATAATATATGGATGGGTGCAGAGAGCGGTTCTCAAAAAATTCTGGACGCCATGGATAAAGGCACAACGGTGCAACAGATCTATGAAGCCACTCACCTGTTAAAGAAAAATGGTATCAAGCCCTCCTTCTTTATACAGTTTGGTTATTTAGATGAAACCAAAGACGATATAGAGAAAACAATAAAAATGATCAATGAATTGTTGCCGTATGAAATTGGCATCTCGGTTTCTTATCCTTTACCGGGTACTGTTTTTTTCGAAAAAGTAAAAAGTCAATTACAGGAAAAAGCCAACTGGACAGACTCTGATGAACTGGCATTGATGTTCCGCAATACCTATCAGCCTGCATTTTATAAACAATTGCACAGGTATGTACACAAGAGCTATCGAAAGCATATTGCATTTGAAAATATAAAGCAGCTTCTCTTCCATCCGTTCAAAAGTAATTTCAGAACTGTTAAAAAAGCCTTATCAGGCCTGTATTATATGCCTGCAGCATTTTTTGATAAACAAAAACTGCATCAACTCGAAAAAGCAACGGCATGAGTTTATCCCAAAACAATGAGCAGCTTGCAGCGGCAGCATTCACCCAACAATCAAAATTATTTGATGAACAATATAGCAGTAATTCCATCATTCAATATAAAAGAGAAAGGGTAAGAAACCATGTACAACCCTATCTTGCTTTCAACAGTAATATCCTTGAATTAAACAGCGGTACGGGTGAAGATGCCATTTGGTTTGCACAGCAAGGCCATACGGTACATGCAACTGATATTTCGGCTGGAATGCAGGAGGTTTTAAAAGATAAAGTTGCTGCATTAAGACTGGAAGGAAAAATAAGTACAGAGCTTATTTCATTTACACAATTAGAAAATTTAAAACAAAGAATAGAATATGATATGATCTTTTCCAACTTTGCCGGGCTAAATTGTACAGGCGAATTGGATAAAGTATTATACTCTTTTTCTTCTTTACTAAAAAAGGGAGGAGTTGTAACCCTTGTTATTTTACCCAAATTTTGTTTATGGGAATTTTTATTGCTGTTCAAAGGAAAGTTTAAAACAGCTTTCCGCAGGTTCTTTAGCGGTAGCGGCGTAACAGCTCATATTGAAGGAGAATATTTCAAATGCTGGTACTATAACCCCTCATACGTTATAAAACATTTACAAGATCAATTTGATCTGCTTGCTTTGGAGGGGTTGTGTACCCTGGTGCCGCCTTCTTACCTGGTAGGCTTTGCAGAAAAGCATCCGAAGACATTTGCAATATTAAAAGTAAAAGAAGAAAAGTGGAAAACTAAATGGCCATGGAAAAATATCGGGGATTACTACATCATTTCTTTACG
>JBDTUK010000089.1:0-14049 GCA_040007795.1 Ferruginibacter sp. | reverse complement strand
CGGAAAGTTGCAGCAGTATTTTATGGCGCAGCTGGGATAAAAAAGAAACAGCAGCTGAACAATTAAAACTTACCGGTAATGATATGCTGAACTTTGGATTAGTGGATGGAGTAATACCCGAGCCATTAGGTGGCACACACTGGGATTATAAAGAAGCTGCAGAAATTTTAAAAAATTACCTGTTGCCGGTTATTAAAGAACTAAAAGCGATCTCACCCGAAAAAAGAGTACAACAACGCATTGAGAAATTCGGGAAGATGGGTTTCTGGGAAGAGGACTAAGTCAAAAAGAAAAATTAAAAAAATCAAAAATACTGAGTTTTTGTTTTGACTTTTCACTTTTGACTTTTAAGAATAAATACAGAAAAAAATTTCGCTACATGCTTAAAATAGGAGTTATCGGTGCAGGTCATTTAGGAAAATTTCATTTAAATAACTGGTCAGTCATTGAAGGCGTTCATTTGGTTGGTTTCTGCGATACGGATGATGCGAATGCAAAACAGGTGGCTGAAAAATACAAATTACCCCGCTTTGAGCATGTTGAGGAATTAATAGATGCTTGTGATGCATTGGACATTGTAGCACCAACTTCTTTTCATTTCGAACTCTGCGAACTGGCCATTAAAAAAGGTAAACATGTTTTTGTAGAAAAGCCTTTGGCCAATACCATGGAGGAAGCAAAAGCATTGGTAAAATTAGTGAAGGAAGCAAATATAAAATTCCAGGTGGGCCATGTGGAGCGGTTTAACCCTGCATTTCTTGCATTAAAAGACCAGGTTTTGCAACCCATGTTCATTGAAGTTCACCGGCTGGCACAGTTTAATCCACGGGGTACAGATGTAAGTGTGATACTGGACCTGATGATACATGATATAGATATTATTTTAAGCCTTGTAAAAAGTAATGTAAATTATATCAGTGCAAATGGTGTTGCTGTAATGAGCGATACACCTGATATTGCCAACGTACGCATTGAATTCGATAATGGTTGTGTGGCAAATCTCACCAGCAGCAGAATTTCGATGAAAAAAATGCGAAAGATGCGCCTCTTTCAGAAAGATGCTTATATAGGCATTGATTTTTTAGAAAAGAAAACAGAGATCATCCGGTTAAATACACCGGGAGATAAAAATGTTTTTACGTTTGACATAGAAACAAATAAAGGTAAAAAAACAATCGCTATTGCAAACCCTGATGTGAAGGATGTAAATGCGATCAAAATGGAATTGGAGCAATTCAAAGATGCCATTATTAATAATACAGATACCCCTGTTAGTGTGGTAGATGGATTTCGTGCAATGGAAGTAGCACACCAGATACTGGAAAAGATAGGTAATGCAACGAACCACTAAACCTGAAAATTATTTTTATCAGAATTTCCCCATTGAATCAACCCAGGATACATATTAGCTGGTATGCTTTAGGCGATTTTATTGCTGCCGTACTTTCCTGGATCAGTTTTTATTTTTTAAGAAAATATATAATTGAAGAGGATTTTATTGTTGGCCGGAAATTTTATGTTGGCATCATCCTGTTCCCGGCAGCATGGTTAATTGTATATTACCTGGCAGGCAGTTATAATGCCCTTTATCAAAAATCAAGGCTTATAGAGTTCCTGCATACTTTAATATATACTTTTTTTGGAAGCCTTTGCATACTTTTTCTTTTTTTGGTCTATGATTCTACCGGCGATTACAATATTTATTTCGAGGAATTTATATCATTGTTGGGGATACAGACTTTATATACATATTTTATCCGCCTGTTTTTTTTAAACCGGGCAAAATCGCAATTGAATAAAGGCACTGTCTTTTTTAATACACTCATCATTGGTTCAAGTAATAATGCGGCGGCACTTTATGAAACTATAGTTAATAATAAAGAAAAAACAGGGCACCGTATTTTAGGTTTTTCCAATGCGAATGGAAATTCTGGTTCTTCTCTTCCCACAGCCATCAAAAACCTTGGTAATGCCGATGCCATTGCCTCAATAATTGCAACCAATAAGATTGAAGAGGTGATTATTGCAGTAGAAAAAAAAGAAAGGGACAAATTAGAAAAAATTTTACAGCAGCTTAGTGATAAAGACGTAAACATAAAAATAACGGCAGATACTGTTGATATCATCAGCGGAGCTGTTAAAACAAACAATGTGCTGGGTATCCCATTGATCGACCTGCACTCGGGCCTGCTCCCGCTATGGCAGCTGAATGTAAAAAGGATATTGGATATAACAGTTTCGCTTTTAACTATGATCATTTTCCTGCCCCTGTTTATTTATATTACTCTTAGGGTAAAATTTTCTTCAAAGGGCAACCTGTTTTACCTGCAGGAAAGGATCGGGTATAAAGGCGTTCCGTTTACAATGGTCAAATTCAGAAGTATGATTCCCGATGCAGAATTGAAAGGACCGGAGCTGAGCAGCGACAATGACCCAAGAATAACCAATTGGGGAAAGGTTATGCGTAAATGGAGACTGGATGAATTGCCGCAGCTTTGGAATATCTTAAAGGGAGAGATGAGCCTGGTAGGCCCGAGGCCCGAAAGGAAATTCTATATTGATAAGATCGTTCAGCTTCATCCTGAGTATAATTACCTGTTTAAAGTAAAGCCTGGCCTTAGCAGTTGGGGTATGGTAAAATTTGGATACGCCTCTTCTATTGAGGAAATGATTGAACGCATGCCATACGACCTGATGTATATTGAAAATGTTTCGTTGCCGCTTGATTTTAAGATCATGTTGCACACCATCAGGATAATACTATCAGCAAAAGGTAAATAGACCTCAGGCTGGCCGTTTACATTGATTATTACTATTGCCCCGATTTTGCTATTTTTGAACAAACTAATAAGATCTTGAAAAGAATCGCCTGCTTATTCCTTTTTTCTTATTGCCTATTGCCGATTGTGTATTGCCAATCCCCTTCATACTGGCAACAACAGGTTAATTACAAAATTGACGTTACACTTAATGACGCCGAGCATACCTTAGATGGGTATGTAAAGATGGATTACTATAATAATTCTCCCGATACACTGCGTTTCATCTGGATACATCTCTGGCCCAATGCCTATAAAAATGACAAGACTGCTTTTACAGATCAAACTTTAGAAAACGGAAGCACCGGTTTTTATTTCAGCAATACCGATAAACGTGGTTATATAAACCGGTTGGATTTTAAAGTGAATGGAGCTACAGCCAAAACAGAAGATCATCCCCAACACCAGGATATCATCAAACTTATTTTGCCTGTTCCCCTTGCACCAAACACAAGTACAAAAATTGAAACTCCCTTTCATGTAAGATTACCTTATGTTTTTTCAAGAGGTGGCCACATTGATCAGGCTTATCAAATAACACAATGGTATCCAAAACCTGCAGTGTACGACAGGAAAGGTTGGCACCCAATACCCTATTTAGACCAGGGTGAATTTTATGCCGAGTTTGGGAATTATGAAGTGCAGATAACATTACCTGGAGATTATATAGTTGCTGCTACCGGTGAACTGCAAACCGAAAGCGAAAAGCTGTGGTTAAAAAAGAAAAAGCCTGTACAGGCAAAACCAAAACCTAAAAAGAACCCTTTATCAAAAAAAAATAAAGAAGAGGTTGTTAGTGTTTCATCAGTTAATACAAAAACATTACAGTATAAACAAAACAATGTTCATGATTTTGCCTGGTTTGCTGATAAGAATTTTATAATAAAAACAGATACCCTGCGGTTAGCATCCGACAGAATCATTAATGCATTTGCCTACTACTATGAGAAAAATGCTGAGGTTTGGAGCAACAGTATTGCTATGATCAAAAGAGCCATACGTACTAAAAGTAAGTGGCTTGGTGAATACCCTTACAATGTTGTGAGTGTAGTGGATGGTGGAAATGGTGGTGGTATGGAATATCCTACCATTACCATACTTGAAGATGGAGGTTCTGAAAAAATGCTGGACTTTGTTATAGACCACGAAGTTGGCCACAATTGGTTTGAAGCCATACTGGCAACCAACGAACGTACACATCCGTGGATGGATGAAGGAATGAACACTTACTATGACAACCGGTACTCCCTGCAACAGTATGGAGATACTCACCTGGACATTATTCCATCGAAAGCCCGGTTTATCAAAAACAGGATGCCCGATGATATCCAACATACCATATTGCAAACGCTGACCGGTCTTAAAAAAGATCAGCCCATTGAAACTTCATCAGAGAAATTTAATATCCTAAACTACAATATGGTTGCCTACTCAAAAACAGGCGAATGGATGAAACTTTTGGAAGATGACCTGGGTAAAACTTTATTCGACAGCTGTATGCATGAGTATTACCGCCGCTGGCAGTTTCGGCATCCTTACCCCGAAGATTTTGAAAAAGTAATGGAAGAAGTGAGCGGAAAAAATTTAGATGCTGCATTTTCTTTGTTGAATAAAAAAGGAGAGCTGGTAAAAACAAAAGCAAAGAAAGACATACGCTTTGCGGCCCTCTTCAGCTTAAAGCAAACCGATAAACACCATTACATTTTTGCAACTCCTGCCATTGGTTATAATTTTTACGATAAGATCATGCTGGGCGTATTACTGCACAATTACACTTTGCCGCTTAATAAATTTCAATTTGTAATTGCACCGTTATATGCTACCAAAAGTAAGCAGCTAAATGGGCTTGGCAGATTAAGCTACAGTTTATATCCGGGCAACAACGGGCAAAAGATCGAATTGGCGCTTGCCGGTTCTTCTTTTTCCGGCGATAGTTTTACCGACTCAACTAATCTAATACACTATCAGCGTTTTTCAAAAATTGTACCATCACTTAAATTTGTTTTTGCCAATAAAAATCCGAGGAGTACTATAACTAAATATATACAATGGAAAACATTTTTTATTAAAGAACAGGGATTGCTGTTTACAAGAGATACTACAAATCAAATAGATGTTATTACTTACCCAACTATTACCCGGTACATTAATCAATTACGGTTTGTTATAGAAAATAACCGGGTGCTTTATCCTTATAAAGGAGCATTACAGGTAGAACAGGGCGATGGTTTTGCAAGAGTAGCTTTTACCGGGAACTACTATTTTAATTATGCTAAATCGGGTGGCATGGATGTACGGTTATTTGCCGGTAAATTTTTCTACCTGGGAGATAAAACATTTTTAAAACAATTTGAAACAGATGCCTACCAGTTAAATATGACCGGGCCAAAAGGCTATGAGGATTATACTTATAGTAATTATTTTATTGGCCGGAGTGAATACGACAAACTTTCATCGCAACAGATCATGATAAGGGATGGCGGTTTTAAAGTACGTACCGACCTGCTTAGTAACAAAATAGGCAAAACTGATGACTGGCTGGCTGCAGCAAATTTTACAACTACTATACCTAAGGCAATAAACCCTTTGTCGGTATTGCCTTTTAAACTCCCCATTAAAGCTTTTTTTGATATTGGCACCAGTGCCAATGCCTGGAAGAAAAATGCTGAAACAGGCCGGTTCATTTATGATGCAGGCCTCCAGCTTTCTTTATTTAATAACATTGTAAACATTTATTTCCCCATCTTGTACAGCAAAGTTTATAAGGACTATATCAAATCAACCATTACTGAAAAAAAGTTCCTGAAAAATATTTCCTTCAGCTTAGATCTGCAGAATATAAACCTGAAAAAAATAGTTCCGCAAATACCCTTTTAATGTGGCCATCAGCTACCTCACATATCAGCAGATAGATAAAATAAAATGGGATGCCTGCATTGATGATGCCCCAAATGGTTTGATATATGGTTATTCGTTCTACTTAGACAATATGGCCAAACATTGGGATGCCCTGGTGTTGAACAGCTATGAAGCAGTGATGCCATTGACATGGAATAAAAAATACAGCGTTCATTATCTTTATCAACCCTCATTTACAGCCTGCCTGGGTATATTTGGTAAACAGCTTAGCGCCGAAACAGTTAATGAATTTTTGAAAGCGATCCCTTCAAAATTCAGTTACTGGGATATCTACTTCAATCATGGCAACTTTTTTCAGTTAACGGATTTTACATTGTATGAAAGGATGAATTATGTTTTGCACCTGGATGAGAGTTACGAAAATTTGTACAGCAGGTACAGGGATAATATAAAGCGCAATATCAAAAAGAGTGAACAGTTTGGCCTCGTAATTAATAAGAACATTGCAGTAGATAAAGTAATATCTCTTGCAAGAGAACAAACAAAAGATTTTGCTGCTGTGGCTGCTGAAGATTTTAAACATTTTGAAAACCTTTATCAACTACTTTATAAAAAACAAAAAGCAACCACTTACGGCGTGCATACAAAAGAAGGCCAGTTGCTGGCTTCTGCAATTTTTTTATTCTCTCACAACAGGGCCTACTATATAATGGTGGGCAATCATCCCAATGCCCGTCCGAACGGTTCATCCCCGTCCGTACCGGCACGGGCGGGCGGGCGGGGTAAAACCCTGGGGGCATCTCATGCACTTATCAATGCATTTATTAAAGACCACGCCGGGCAAAATATAATGTTGGATTTTGAAGGAAGCGATATCAGCAGCCTTGCATTTTTTTACAGCAGCTTTGGGGCGAGGGAAGAAAAATATTCCGCTATTAAAATGAACAGGCTGCCTGCACCATTAAAATGGTTTAAGAAATAGCTTTTGCATTCAGGCATTAATGATTATTTTTATTTGGCAATAATAAAAAACAGCCCGCTAATTACAAAATATTTGTTCCGATTTTAATTAAAACTCAGCTGATTAAGGAACAAGAGTGACGTATATTACAGAGTTAGGCGCAAGTATATGAAACTTCACACAACTTTATGATAATGGAGTTAGAAAATAAAAAAGAGGCCGCAAGAAAAAAATCACTTGGAGAATTAGGAGAACTCTTTGCATTAAAAGCATTGGTGGATAAAAAGTTCGACAGAATCAGGAATTTGAATGACAACACAATGAATGAGACTTTCGCTGATATAGAATGTGAGAAAGATGGACAAAAATATATAATTAGTGTAAAAGCCAGAAACAAATACCAAAAAGGCGGTAAATTAAATACTAGGTACAATCTCGGACAGGACGTTTATGAAAAATCTTTATTGGCTGAGAAAAAATACAATGCATCAGCTTATTGGATGGCAATACAATTTGACCATAAATCATTTTCAATTTATTTTGGCTCCTTAAAGGAATTAAACGGAAGTAAAGCAATTCCAGTGGATAAATGTGAGGAAGGAGAAATTGGAGAGATTTGGGAAGACAACAAACGACATTATTTTGATTTCGAATATTACACTAATAAAAGAATTGCATGCCCCTAACATGTCTGCCTTGATTCGTGTCCCCACCACAAGTGTTCGGAAGATTTATTAGTTATAGACAACTTGTTCTTAAGCCTGAAAGGCTGTAATTATTATAGAAGATGTACCAATCATTAAACCAAATCCCGAAGGGATGACATTAAAATCTAATTTCACCCCTTCGGGGTTGGCGAAAACTCAACTATTCGAACTATAATAATGGCATCCCTTCGGGATTGTATTGAGTTTGTAAAATCTTTCGAACACTTGTGGTGTCCCAAACCACTACCCAACGAATGAGTTTGCGAAAATAAATTTAAAGCAACTTGAAATTCATAAATTACAAGAAAAAGCAGTTGAGCTTCATACAAATCAAAAATATAATGAAGCCAGACAAGTTTATAATCAGATATTAAGTATTGACAAAGACAACCAATGGGCAAAAGACAATTTGAAGATACTTCCTCCTGAAAATTCTACACATTAACCAGGTTCGTGTCTCCAAACAAGGCTCAACTCTCTGCAAGCAATCTTTCTGCCAGCAGCAGATCAACCGGCCTTGTAATCTTAAAATTATTCTCCTCCCCTTCCACCAGGTTTACTTTCAGTCCAAATGCCTCCACTACGGTTGCCTCATCGGTAAACTTATCTTTATAATCAATATTAAAAGCGGGCAATAAAATTTTACTGTGAAAGGTTTGTGGCGTTTGCACCAGTTTTATGGTATTACGCTCCAGCGCTTCGTTTCCTTCCGCAGTTAACAACCGTACACTGTCTTTACAATCTATAACAGGAATAGCAGAACCATTTTCCATGGCTGCATCATAGCAGCGGCGAACCAGATCAACACTCACCAGGCAACGGACTGCATCATGCACAAAAACAATACTCTCTTCATTCACCAATTGCAAACCATTTTGTACAGAATGAAATCTTGTGCGGCCACCAAAGGCTGTCTTAATTCGCCTGTGATCAAAAAATGCATCAACGATCTCTTTTCCGGCAGCTGAAAATTCTTCGGGTAAAACTAAAATGATCTGAAGGTCATCGTAAGCTTTTAAAAAAGTATTAATGGTGTAATACAAAACCGGTTTGCCATTTAACAGGAGGAATTGTTTGGGAATGGCGTTGTTCATACGGCTTCCGCTGCCACCGGCAACTATTACTGCAAATTTTTTCATAAATTGTCAGGCCACTAAATGTAGCCTGGTAAAATAAAATGTTTATTAAGTGGTCAGACAATTAAGTAATTAAAGGCCACTGTATTTAGATGTCAGGCCACTAATTACAGTCTAAGTAGAACTAAAAGTGTTTATTGAGTGGCCAGACATCTGATTAATCTTTATAAATGCCAATATATTTTTTACCTCTGCTGTTTTGCGTACCCCGGTACATGCCTGCACTGTTAAGTACCATTGCTGTGTTCCCATTCGCATCAACCCCAATCATGCCGCCTTCACCATCCATCTTTACCAATTTTATGTTTACCACTTCATTCATCGCTTCCTGCAAATTCATTCCTTTATATTCCATTAAGCAACTTACATCGTATGCAGCAACTGCCCGTATGAACGGCTCGCCATGACCGGTGCAGCTTATTGCACAGGTTTTGTTATTGGCATACGTGCCTGCGCCTATCAAAGGGCTATCGCCGATCCTTCCGTATTTTTTATTGGTCATGCCGCCGGTACTTGTGGCGGCAGCAATATTTCCATTTTGATCGCAGGCAACAGCGCCAACAGTTCCAAATTTTTTATCCTTCATCAATTCTTCCAGGCCCTGGTGTGTATGATCTAAAGAATAATTATCACTATCCCTTATTTCTTTCCACTGATCGTACCGGAACTGGGAAAAAAAATATTCGTCGGGTTCTAATTTAATTCCCTGCTTAATGGCAAAATCATTAGCACCTTTGCCACTTAAAAAAACATGATTGCTGTTTAACATCACTTCCGTGGCCAGTGCAATCGGGTTGCGGATATTTCTGATACCAGCAACAGAACCGGCAGACAAATCTTTTCCATCCATGATGGCGGCATCCATTTCCTGTACGCCTTTTTTTGTGAACACCGATCCCCTGCCGGCATTAAACAACAGGTTATCTTCCAAAACTACAATAGCAGCCTTAACTGCATTAACTGAAGACCCTCCCTGTTCCAGCACTGCAAATCCTGCCGCCAGCGATTCTTCCAACCCTTTTATGTAAGCCTGTTCCAGCTCAGTAGTCATATCCTGCTTAAGAATAGTACCAGCGCCGCCATGAATTGCCAATGAAAATTGTTGCATACGTGATAGTCGGTATTTATTATGCCCTCAAAAATATCTAATTTACCATCATAAACCATCTATAATTTTAGAACAATGTTTAAACGTAAGCTAACGATAAGCGATTTATTTTTAATTCTTATTAATCTTGTGCCACTTTACGGCGTTTGGTTTGAAGGATGGAATGCTGCACAGGTATTCCTGGTCTATTGTCTTGAGACCGTAATTATAGGAGTTATCAATGTTTTAAAGATGGCCTGTGTAACCATTTTTGTAAAAAGTAAAGATGTATGGGAAAATGGCGGAAGCACAACTATGCAAAGCGGGTGGTTCTTTATTTTCTTTTTTATTATTCACTATGGCTTTTTTGTATTTGTTCAAACCCAGATATTTTTTGGGGTATCAGGTATTACAAATAATGCTTCGCTCTTTGGTAAGTATGCCCAAATACCGGCATTGCTGGGCGATAATGGGAAACTGATGTTGCTGATATTTATTACCTATTACACCCTGCAAAATGTTTTTAGTTTTTTTGTAACCGGGAATTATAAGACCATTTCTTTGGGCAGGCTGATGTTTGAACCTTATATGCGGATCTTTGTGCAGCAGTTTGTGGTTATACTGGGTAGCATTTTTTTAAGTTTTGGGGCAGGCAAGGCCTTTATCCTGGTATTTATAGCTGCTAAAATATTTTTTGAACTGTTTATAAACTTCGACAGGTTTTTAGCCATCGCAGAAAAAAGGGCAAAGCAGAAAAATGAAATGGAAAATAAAAATTAAACGATCAATCTTTTACATTCGCTCAGCAATTTATCTTTAGCTATCGCTACCGTACCTACTTCTTCGCAAACCAATCCCCCTGCAATATTGGCCATTTCTGCCATAAGCTTTGCATCGCCGGTAGCGGCAAATACCAAAGAAGCTACAGCAATTACCGTATCACCGGCTCCACTTACATCGGCAATACTGCGGATATGTGTAGGGATAATGCCGGCATCTTTATCCTGCTGATAAAAAACGCCCTTTTCCGATAATGTGATCAGCGAAATCTTATGGTTGAGTTTGTCCTGTAACAAAAGATGCATGTCTTTAAGCACACTCAGGTTCACAGTATCAGTTAAAATATTCAACCCGTCTTTTACTTCTTTAAAGTTTGGTTTGAAAATATCAACCCCCTGGTACGAAAAGAAATTTTTTCTTTTTGGATCAACTGCTGTTAAGATCTTATTTTTGTGGCAGAGAGAAATAATTTTCCTGATCACATTTTCGGTAAGCACTCCTTTATTATAATCTTCCAGTATTACCACATTGGGGTTTTCGGCTGCGATATAATTTTCAAACACATATAAAAGCCTGCCTTCATCTTCTTTTATCATGTCTTCTGTCAGTTCTGCATCCAGGCGCATCATATGCTGGTTGCGGCTAATGATACGGATCTTATTGGTAGTAATGCGATGTTCACTAAGAACCAGATATTTTGTCTGGATATTATTTTCTTTCAACAACCTGGTCAACTGTTCACCATCTTCATCTTTACCCAATACACTTATCATACTTACATGAGCGCCCAAAGAACAAATATTCAACGCCACATTTCCTGCGCCACCAATACGCTGTTCTCTCTTGCTTACCGCAACAACAGGCACAGGCGCTTCCGGAGATATACGGTCAACTTTGCCCCACCAGTAAGTATCCAGCATCACATCGCCAACTACGGCAACTTTTAACCCGGCAAACTGCTGAAACAATTTATCAAGATCCTTAGACGGCATACTGGTCAATCTTTTTTCTGGTTAGCAATTGAAATGAAATAAACAGGGATACCTAAGAGTACAATACCCAATCCGATACCGGCATACAATGGTTTAAAAATGATCAGAAAAACGCAAAACACCAAAGCAAGAATAATATAAATAGCCGGTAACAATGGATAGCCAAATGCTTTGTAAGGCCTTTCAACATTTGGTCTTGTCTTACGTAATTTAAAAATTCCGATGATGGTGATGGCATAGAAGAGTACTACCACAAATGCGATCATATCCAGCAGGTCGCCGTATTTACCACTAAGGCAAAGAATGGAAGCCATGATACATTGTGCCCACAAAGCATATTCAGGCACTGCATATTTATTAAGCGTGGCTGCTTTTTTAAAGAATAATTTATCTATGGCCATAACATTATAAACTCTTGCACCTGCCAGTATCAACCCGTTATTACAACCAAACGTAGAGATCATGATCATCACGGCAATAACATAAGTACCGATATCGCCAAATATTGCTTTGCTTGCAGCAACTCCTACCCTGTCCTGCGGGGCAGAAGCAATTTCATTTAATGGTAATACACTTATATACATCAGGTTGGCCGATACATAAATAATGGTAACGATCAATGTTCCTAAAAACAAAGCCAGCCCGATATTACGTTTTGGATTTTTAATTTCGCCGGCAATAAAAGTCACATTGTTCCATGAATCGCTGCTAAAAATAGAGCCTACCATGGCAGCCGCAATAGCACCGAGTATAGCAGAACCTGTAACCCCGGCAATAATGGAGCCATCTGCATTTCTTGTTGTCATTTGCCAGGCATCACTCCAGTTGGCATGCCATATACTTCCTTTTGCAGCTAATAAAAAACCAAAAATGATCAGGCCAAAAAGAGAAAGTAATTTTACAACGGTAAAAGTTGTTTGTATCATCTTACCTCCTTTAACACCTTTTGTATTAATGTAAGTAAGAAACATGATCAATGCGATGGAAACCAATTGAGCTGTATGGATTTTAAGCCCACCAACATCCATTAAAACATTGGTATCATTTAATTCAAGTGCCGGGATAAAATACCCGGCAAATTTACTGAAAGCTACACCTACAGCAGCTATTGTGGCAGTTTGTATTACGGTAAAAAAACTCCAGCCATATAAAAATCCGGCCAAAGGATTAAATGCTTCCTTTAAATAAACATATTGCCCGCCTGCTTTGGGAAACATGGCACTAAGTTCGCCATAACTCAGCGCTGCTGTTAAGGTCATAAACCCGGTGATCACCCACACCGCAATCAACCATCCGGCGCTGCCCACATTACGGGTAATATCTGCACTAACAATAAAAATACCGGAACCAATCATGGAGCCGGCAACAATCATTGTGGAATCCAACAAACCAAGTGTTGGCTTAAAAGAAGCTGTTTGTTCTGACATAGTAATTCCGGTTTATTTATACAATGAAGCTTATTGTAAATACCAAATCACTTAATCGGGATAAGCGGAGTAGTATACCAGAACAAGATATAGAATTTGTGGGAATTTATTGTTTACCCAGGGCCTTCATTTTTGCATTCATTCCTTTTATTACATCATTGGTAATATTTAAAGAAGAATCTTTATACACCATATAGTCCAACCCGGTACCTGTAGTAAAGATGTACATGAATTTTTTATCCTTATTATATTCTCCTAAAAACTCTTTTAATTTCTTCTGTATATCCTCCATTATGCCAAAGCTTTTTTCATTTAACTTCTGGCTAAGCATTTGTTTTCGTGTATCAATTTGTTGTTGCTGATCCATCAATTTGCCCTGGAAAACCTGCGCCTCCTGTTCGGTAATAGCTGCTCCCTTTTTTAAAAAATTATCTTTTTGTGCCTGCAAACCCTTGTATCCATTTTCCTGTTCTGCTTCAATGGCTTTCATTTCTGCTTCCAGTTCCTTACGCCTGTCTCTTATATAAGTTATGTTTTCGTTCAAAGAATCCAGTTCCACATAAGCCAATGGAGGACGGCGCCCATTAGTGTCTGTAACCATATACGAATTGTTGATCTTTGCAGCTACATCTTTAACCTTTTTTTCCGAAAAATCATAATAATACAGGTAACCCACCGCAGCCAGTAAAACAATATTCAACACCAGGGATAAATTTTTCATCATGCTCTTTATTTGATGGCAATATACTTACAAACGGAGATTGGGCAATGGGTTTGGAGAAGTTTTAGGAAAGGGTTAACGGAGAGACATTCGTAATTTAATATACCTGACTTTTGCATTAATACAGGTCATGAATAATAGCTGGTTTTAATTATTGAAAATTATTATATTGTGTACACTTTCTAATCGCCTTCCATGCCTATAAAGACCTTATCAATAAAACTAGGACATAAATAAAAAGCCCCCGTTAAAGTCGAGGGCAAACTTGATGTTTACACAACGGAAAAATCCTTATTGTGATTTGCTTCGCAGTAAAAGTAACAACTAACTCTTAAAATACAAACTATATGAAAAAAATTCTTGGTTTAGACTTAGGAACTACTTCTATTGGATGGGCTTTTGTAAGGGAAGGTGAAAATGAGGACAGCGCAATTGAAAGAATTGGGGTACGTGTAAACCCACTTACTACAGATGAGCAAACTGATTTTGAAAAAGGCAAAAGCATCTCTTCAAATGCAGATCGTACATTAAAAAGAGGGGCAAGAAGGAATTTAGCAAGG
>JBDTUK010000088.1:0-11160 GCA_040007795.1 Ferruginibacter sp. | reverse complement strand
AGCGTTGAGTTCGATTTGCAGGAAGGCAAAAAAGGAATGAACGCAGTTAATGTGAAAGTGGTAGGATAAAACCTCAGCATCAAAACCTTTTAGGGCTATTCATAAAATGAGTAGCCCTTATTTTTTTGCTACACTCTTTCAAAAATTAAAATGTTTTGCCAATATTTTGAACAAATATGTACAGTAAGCTGTTTGTTAATAAATTTACAGCAATAATCAAAATCAGAACAATGAAAAAAACGATCATTACCCTTTTATATGTTTTTACAAGCTCCCTAATTTTTGCCCAAACAGGATCAACAAAGGCTGCTACTCAAAAAATAATACTCCCCGGCGGACAGAAAATAATTGTAGAAAGTAATATCACCATCGAGGCTGACCTAAGCATGGGTATGGCAATAAACAGCAATTCAACCAGTCAAAATTTGCTGGAAGTAAAAAATAGTACAGATAAGACCTATACCATCAGCAATACGCTTACAAAAGTAAAAGTGAATATGAATATGATGGGACAGCCCACAAATTATGATTCAGAAAAAAAGGATGATAATAATTCTGACATTGCAAAAAGTTTTGAAGATAAACTGAATAAGCCTGTTGATATTACAATTAACAATGTAACCGGCATAGTGATAAAGGATGATAAAAAGGTAAAAGAAAAGAGTGCTGATGATGAAAACCCGATGAATGGTTTATTAGGCATGTTTGCTGAAAGCACTGATGATGCTGTTGTATCGGGAGCATTTGAATTGATCCCTAAGGATAAGGCTGTGGGAGAAAGCTGGCTGGATTCAACAGTTGCAAAAGATATGAAAACAGTACGTACCTATACTTTAAAGTCAGTAACAGGTAATGAAGCCCTTATTCAATTAGATGTTGTAACAACTGCCGCAAATAAACTTGACGTGCAGGGCATGGAAATGGAATTTAAAAGCAATACAAAAACAACGGGTGAGATAATTACTGATATTACTACTGGGCAGGTAAAGAAAAAGGATACAAAATCAGATATTACAGGCAGCTTTCAGTTAATGGGGCAGGATGTTCCTATAACAGCTAAAGCAACTTCAGCCAGTATATATAAATAATAAACCCTGCTTCTTTTTTATTTACAGTTTTCCTTTACTGCTCCTTTTATAATACCAGCGTTGTTTTCCTGTACAAATAAGACAACCTGGTAATTTGATGGACTATTCCCTTTTGGCAATTGCAAAATAAAGCTTCCACTGACACCTGTTAATTGCACCGTTTTAAAATCCCGTACTATATTGTAATTATTTAGCTCTACACCCCGGTTCTCCCCTGCCTTAATTTGGGTTATAATATTCCGCTGAACCAATGCTGCATTAATACTTGAGTTGGAATGGACATTGCTTACTATATAATCAACTACAACTTTACCATCTCCTGTTTTGATAGCTGATATTTTTATTGTTACTGTTGATTCTTCTTTTAAGAATCCGTTCGTTATGGTTGCAATTCTATTTTCATCACTTCCTGTTAATTGCTTTTGCCCGTTAATGATAAGTTGTGGAGTATAGATGGATTCTAAATTAAATTTTTCTGCATACGCTCTCTGTCTTTGAGAAAATATATTGTTACTAAATGAATCTACCCAGCCTAAACGGTTCCAGTAATCAACATGAAAAGCAATGGGAATAATATGTTCATCATTTTTAAGTGCATACATTCCTAATATTTCATCGGCTGGTGGGCAACTGCTGCATCCCTGGGAAGTAAATAGTTCCATAACCACAAAGCCTGTCTCTTCATTATCAATTACACTATTATTTGTGTTTTTTGGTACGCCGTGTGAAGCCATAAAGAATAGTGAAGAGGAAATAATAACAAGCCCGGCGATATAATAAAGACCTTTCTTCATACCTGCATTTTTACAAAGTACGATAATAGTGATGATAAAGTTTGTCAGTAAAAAGACATTAGCGTTTTGTTTGCAGGTAGTGGTATCCTATGGCAGTTAGCAGGCAAATGCCTCCAATGATCCACCACAAATTATTAAACCCTGTAGCATAAGCTATCTGTGTGCCACTGGTGCTGCCTATTACCTGTGCAGCACTCCATGCCATGGTATATAATGCAGCATACTGTCCACGGTTTCCTTCAGAGCTTCGTGAGATATAGTAAGAATTCATAAAAGGCATAGCAATCATCTCGGCAAGAGTTATCAGCAAGGTTGATAATACAGCAATCAAAAATCCACTGAGTAAGGGAATGTTTAATATAAAAAAGGAAAAAGCCATGACAATGCTTCCATAACTCATCAGCCTTAAATAAGGCAATTTACCCTCCAGTTTAAATACGATCACCATTTCAAAGAGGGCAATAATAATTCCATTCATAGCCATTACAACACCGATCCAAAATTCGTTCACATGTAATCCTTCTTTAAAATACAGTGGAATGGTAGTGAATAACTGAAAAAAGCAAATAGCAAACAGGATTTGTAACCCGATAAAATACAGAAAGGTTTTATCTGTATGTGCAGGTGTAGCTTTTATAATTGTTTTATTGGCCTTAGTTAAATTCTGTTGTTGTGCCAAACTAACCTTTGGCAATAGCCATAGTAATAGAAATGCTGCGCTGATATTTGTTAAGCCATCAACCCAAAATAAAAGATGATAATTGATTGAAGCAAGTATACCGCCCAAAGCACCTCCTACTCCCCATCCTAAATTAATAGCCAGGCGCACTACTGAAAAAGACTGCGTCCGGTTTTGTGCCGTACTGTAATGTGCAATAGCAGTTGCATTGGCCGGCCGGAAAGATTCATTGACCATGCTCAGAAAAAAAGTACAAACACAAATTGAAAAATAAGTGTTCATCCAGCCAAGGGTAATAAACAATATCCCGCCACAGAATAAAGAAAAAAACTGGGTATAATAAAAGCCAAAGCGGTCGCTGATCCTTCCTCCTAAAAATGCCCCTACCATTGAACCAATTCCATAAAAAGCCACTACCAATCCTGCCTGTTTTGTAGTGTAACCAATGTGTTTACAATACAGTGTCATAAAGGGTAAAACCATGGTACCACTGCGATTGATCAACATTACAACCGCAAGCAGCCACATCCGGCGATTTAAGCCTGTATAAGCATTCCTGTATAAATTAACGGTGGCATTGATCATAAAAAAAGTGTTGCAAAGTTATTTGCAACACTTCAACTAAAGAAAATAATATTACAGATTTTCAAAAATATCTTTTACAAAAGCCCGTTTTCTGTAATCTGTATTAAAAAAAACATACTTCACTTTTCCATCCTTACCGATAATATAAGTGGCTGGTACAGGAAGATTTGCTCCATTGCTGCCATTTGCTTTGTCAAAATCTATCCCATAACCTTTATACCTGGCAATTGTCCTTTCATCCACAGCAAAATTTACTTTGTAAGATCTCATTATATTCATTCCTTCATCTTCAATAACAGGGAAAGTCGTTTTTGTTTTTTCAATTGTTTTTTTAATATTCTCGGCTATCTCAGGTGTAATTGCCAGTACTGTTGCTCCCTTATCAGTTAACATTTGCAGTGAATCAGTAAAATGGCTTAATTGTTTGTTACAATAAGGGCACCACTGCCCCCGGTAAAATAATATGACTACCGGCCCCTTCTTCAATGCCTCCTTCAAACTTACATTTTTCCCATCCTGGTCTTTTGCTGTAAACTCAGGAGCAATATCTCCTACTTTCAATCCTTCCGGATAAACTGTTTCTGTTTGGGCAAAAACAAAAGAAGAAATTAATAATACAACCGATAACAGGTACGTTGATTTTTTCATAACTAAAAATTATTTTTACAAAGGTAGATGGATGAAATTAACTTCCATGTCAGCAAAATGACATTTACAAAATAGAATAAGAAAGAAGCTACTGATTAAAGTTTTCTGTTTTTGGAATCGTATCAAATCCTAACCGTAATACTTCAGGAAGGGAAATTACTTTGCGAAGTTTTGTGTCCATCCATGCACCATCAGCTGTAATCTCAGCGGCCAGTATATCGTTGTTTATCCATACTTGATGTATCATTGTCCATTTTCGGTAATCGGCAGAAAGTTTATGCAGTTTAAGGGTAATAACAACTTCATCACCAAATTTTATTTCCTTTTTAAACAAACATTCCTCCCTGAAAAGGATCGGGCCAATGTGATGTTCCTGCATCAACTGTACAGTCATCCCGTTCTCTGTTAAAAAACACATGCGGCAGTAGGCGCCAAAGTCAAAATATTTTGAATGCAGCACATGAAAGTTAGGGTCAAGATCAGCCCACCGTATCTGTAATTTTGTTGAAAAACTTTGCATCGGATAAAGTTACATATCTTAAAAGTAAAAGCATCCCTGAAAACCAGGGATGCTTTTGCAGTCTATTATTTTCTATTTATATAAAATCTCGTAATATTCTTTAGCCATCCTGTTACTGTCAAACTGCCAGCGAACATCATTCATCCCTTTTTGAGTGATCTTCCTCCATTCGTCATGGTTCTCATAATACAAAGGCAGTACCTGGTTTTCCAGGATATCATAAAGCTTGTCTAAGTCATATTCATCCTGTTCATGCACACTTACATTTTCATAATCAATTGGTGGAACAACAAAACCGTTATTGCCATGATTGATAAACTCACAGATCCATCCGTCATTAGTACTGCAGTTTACAGCGCCATTCATAGCCGCAGTCATTCCACTGGTACCACTTGCTTCCCTGGGTACCCTGGGGTTATTTAACCATAGGTCCGAAGCCTGTTTCAGCTTTTTACTTAACTTTAATTCATAGCCCACACACACTGCAACATTATCATATTTCTTACTCAAATGAACCAGCATATTAAAATCACTGATCGCCGGATAATCAACCGGGTAAGGTTTTCCGGCCCAAATGAACTGTACAGGGTATTTGGGATTATTCAGCAAAGCCTCAAATCTTTCTTCATCCCTGGTAAGTAATTCGGCCCTTTTATACCCGGCAAACCGGCGTGCCCAAACAATGGTAAAAACTTCCGGCTTAAATATCTTACCGGTTTGATCAGCTACTGCATCAAAGGCCCGTTTCTTTACAAATCTTTTACGCTCGTCAAATCCATTATCATTTTGTTCACCCATAAAATGATAAAGTTCTTTATCCGCCCAATATTCCCAGTTTTGCGCATTGGTAATTGCTTTTATTTCGCAAATGTCCTCATACTTTTTCCATAATTTACGGCTCACTTCTCCATGCAGCTGGCTAACACCATTAGCCAGTTTTGCAAACCGCAAAGCTGCCAGCGAATGATTAAATAAATTCCCTTCCATTCCCGTAAGCTTTCTTACTTCATCAAGCTTCATTCCGCAGAAATAACTCATTTTTTCGCAGAGGTGAATATCATGTTTTTCATTCCCCGCTTCCTCAGGTGTGTGCGTAGTAAATACGAGTCGTTTTTTTACTTCTTCCTTGCTTCCGAATTTTTTATAGAGGTAAAATGCTGAACTGACTGCATGTGCTTCGTTCAGATGGTACAGATCAGGATTAAAATTTATCTCATCCATTAGTTTTGCCCCACCAACACCAAGCAAAATAAATTGAGCCACTTTGGTAGCCACATTTGCATCATACAAACGATGAGTTATTGTTTGAGATACATAATCATTTTCCGGCAGATCGGTACTTAATAAAAACAGCGGTGCAGATTTAAAAGTCTCCGGGTTAAGGTACCATGCTTTTACCCAAACCGGATGTTCATGAATATCTATTTGGAATTTGATGCCGGTATCTTCCAGAAAATTATATATCTTTTCATTCCACTGAACCTGCAGTGTTTGATCCTGGTTACGGGCCTGATCATAATATCCGTATTTCCACAGGATTCCAATACCTACTAAATTCTGCCGTAGTTCATATGCACTACGCATGTGGGAACCACTTAAAAATCCAAGACCGCCACTGTATATCTTTAAGGGCTGCTCTACGGCAAACTCCATCGAAAAATAAGCGATACGTTTACTATACTTTTCATCCACTGCATAGGGTACGTTAAAAGAAGAGAAATTCATATTGGGTTAAATTGGTTTCAGTCGCAATATTACTGGAAATTTCAGATATAGCAATATGTAATAGATACACATTAATCATTTTCTATTATAGCAGTTACCTCTATTTCTATCAATAAATCATTATTTATCAGCTTTGATACCTCTACCATTGTTTACACTGGTTTAATATCTTTAAAGAATTCACCATGCACTTTTTCTGCTGCTTCCCTCCCGGAAATATCAACTACATAAATCCTTGTTCTTACTATATCATTTAAGGAACTGCCTGTATCGTTTAAAGCTTTATGGCAAGGGAATAACCTACAATATCTTTATTTTCTCAAAGGGAACCTGAATTGATCTTCAGTCTCATAATAATTTTATTTTACCTCAAGTAACTAACTGGGGTTAAAAGTAAAATCAATATTTCTGTCCAAAATATTTTGTAAATACTAATTATATTTTTAGATTTGTCTAAATTTTATTTTCATTACTATGAATTTTACGACCAGCGAAGAAAATTACATCAAAAGCATTTATCACCTGCAGCAGGAAACAGGCACAGTAAATACCAATTCGTTGGCAGCCGAAATGCAAACCCGGCCTGCCTCTGTTACCGATATGCTGAAAAAACTGAAAGCCAAAAAATTGCTTCAGTATGAGCGGTATAAGGGCTTTAAATTAAACGAGGCGGGTAAAAAAGCAGCTTTGGATGTGGTACGCAAGCACAGGTTATGGGAATATTTTTTAGTGGAGAAATTAAAATTTGACTGGGATAAAGTTCATCCTATTGCAGAGGAACTGGAACATATCAGCAGCAATGAACTGATTCAACGCCTTGAAAAATTTTTAGGCAATCCTTCCTTCGATCCGCATGGCGATCCTATCCCTGACAGGAATGGTAAGATACCTGTACTAAATCAACAATGTCTTTCGGACCTGCCACTAAAAAAAACGGTCACTGTAAGTTCTGTAAGTAACCAAACAGCGCAAATGCTGGAAATGCTGAAACACTATAAAATAGCATTGGGAACTCAGTTAATAGTACAAAGGAAATTTGACTTCGATGGTTCATTAGAAATAAAAGTTTTAAAACAAGCTGCCTGCATAATCAGTGAACAGGTAGCCAAAAATGTTTTTGTACATTATGATCAATAGAAAAAATAATGATGCTTCTTTAAGTGAGGTACATGGGTCAGTTGATACCACCATTAAAAAAACAGGCTGGAAAAGAATTTTTTCATTCTTAGGCCCTGCGTATTTAGTAAGTGTGGGTTATATGGACCCCGGTAACTGGGCTACTGACCTTGCCGGCGGAAGTAAATTTGGCTACACCCTTATCTGGGTTTTATTGATGAGTAACCTGATGGCTTTATTGCTTCAGGGGCTTTCAGCAAGACTGGGTATTGTAAGAGGAAGAGACCTGGCACAGGCTAATAGGGAAACTTATCCCAGGGCAGTAAATTTTTTCCTGTATATCCTTGCAGAAATTGCAATTGCTGCCTGTGACCTTGCAGAGGTTTTAGGTATGGCCATTGGTATTCAGTTATTAACAGGTTTACCGCTGGTTTGGGGAGTTTCAATAACTGTATTAGATACTTTTTTATTATTGTATTTACAAAGATTAGGCATTCGAAAGATGGAAGCTTTCATCATCACACTTGTTGGTGTGATCGGCATTTCATTTTTGATCGAGATCATTTTAGCCAAACCGGATGTTGCTGAATTGGCAACAGGATTTATACCCGGCAGGATGAGTGATGAAGCTTTGTATATTGCCATTGGTATAATTGGCGCTACAGTTATGCCACACAATTTATACCTGCATTCAGCTCTTGTACAAACCAGGAAAATTGATCGTACAGATGAAGGGATAAAACAGGCACTTAAGTTTAACAGGATTGATACCACTATTGCACTGAACCTTGCCTTTTTTGTAAATGCAGCAATACTGATTGTTGCAGCTTCGGTATTTTTTAAAACAGGTAATTCAGATGTTGCAGAAATTAAAGAAGCTCACCGGCTATTACCACAGTTTCTTGGAAACCTGGCGCCTATACTTTTTGCTGTAGCCTTAATTGCTGCAGGACAAAGCAGTACCATAACAGGCACACTTGCCGGCCAAATAATCATGGAAGGATATTTAAGCCTTCGCATTAATCCCCTGCTGAGAAGATTGATTACAAGGTTGATTGCCATTATACCGGCTTTAATAGTGATCATTATCTATGGTGAAGAAAATGTAGATGCACTTTTAATATTAAGCCAGGTTATTCTGAGTTTGCAACTGGGCTTTGCTATAATACCCTTAATTCACTTTGTAAGTGACAAAAAAACAATGGGGAAATTTGCTATTAAACCCATCACCAAAATTGCTGCCTGGGCCATCGCCGCTGTACTTGTCTTTTTAAATTTAAAAATGCTGGTAAATGAAATGAGCCCGGTGTTTGCGGGAGATGTATTGTGGCAAAAGATATTATTGGCTTTAGGCGCACTGATCTGCCTTGCTTTGCTGGTTTATATCATCATTAACCCATTCATAACAAAAACAAAAAAAGCGGCGGCTTCAATAAAAATACATCCTGAAGTAAATAGACTCAAGGCCCTGCATATTCCAAGCTTTTATAAAATTGCTATTGCATTGGATTTTTCTGAACATGATGAAAAATTATTAGCTTATGCCATCGGGCAGGGAAAAGAAAATACGCATTACCTGCTGGTACATATTGTTGAAAGCGCTTCTGCCAAATTATTCGGAGATGAAAGTGATGATTATGAATCCAGGAAAGATAAAGAACGCATGGATTCTTATGTAGTGGAATTACAGGCACGTGGATTTACTGCAGAAGGTTTCCTGGGATATAAAAACAGGGCTAAGGAAATTGTACGTATCGCAAAGGGCGTTAATGCCGATATGCTGGTAATGGGTGCACATGGGCATACAGGAATTCAGGATTTTATTTACGGGGAAACAGTAAATACCGTTAGGCACGAATTAAAAATACCTGTGTTGATCGTTAATTTGTAATAAGGGATTCTAATTGCTGATCAATTTTTTTATTCCAGATCAGCTGGATATTTTTCACCCTGCCATTTTTGGTTTGGCCATCGTAATCATCCTGCATTTTTCCCATATCGCTGTAACATTCATCATTTATTTTTTCAACTAAAGAAGCAAAATTTTGCAGGGTAATATGTGAAGCCCTTAATTTCCGGATAAATAAACAGGCATTAATATAAGTAATATCAAAATGGTGTTGCTCATGCAGCAGCGCATATTCAGATTTTAAATTGGGTTTAACCCATGAGTTCATTTTACCGAAATAACAAAACACGGTTATATTAATTTCCGTTTTTTTGTTATTAGATTGCATAGATACCCTGTAGCCAAAACCTGATTCTGTGATTGCTGCGGCAACACTACTTTGATCAGGGGTGCCTTTAAAATCATCCCAGCTTAATTTTTTTTCGGGGTTGTAATGTATAGTGTCGCCTGAATTGGCTGTGCCAGCTGTTTGCCACTGGATAGTAATTATTACCTGTGCATGTAAAAGTCCGCTGAACAGAAATATTGAAATGCCAAATATGTACTTTATCATAATTTCAATATAACCTCATTCAATCATAAATATTATTTCTGAAGCCGCTGCTTAACCAGATTTACAATATCATTAACAGCGATCTTTTCCATACATTTAAAATGCCCCCTCGGGCATTTTTTATAACCTATCTTACTACATGGCCTGCACCACAGTTTATTTATTTCCACCACATCATAATGTTGCCTGGAGTATTTGCCATAATAAGGATACATACCAAATGCCGGAACCGTGTTTCCCCATACGGAAATAATTGGTTTTTGCAGAGCAGCCGCAATATGCATCAGCCCGGTATCATTTGTAACTACCAGTTTTGATCGTCTTACCAGGTCGGCAGATTCATTCAAATTAAATTTACCGCAGGCATTGTAAATTTTAACTGTATCTGCTGCTGCAATGGCTACTGCATCTTCATGATCTTCTTTTCCTCCCAACAAAATTACCGGGTGATCAATGGCGGCACATAATTCTTTCAGTTTATGAACGGGTAATTTTTTTGTTGCTAAAGCTGCACCAATAACAATGGCAATATATCCATGCAAATGCGAAGTAGGAATATCTTTATTGCTTACAATGTCTTTTTCCGGAATAAAATAATCCAGTCCGAGTCCATCATTCTCTACTCCCAATGATTTTAGGGTTTCTAAATTACGATCTACAATATGTTTTTTAGGAAGTGTATTGATCTTGAAGTTGGTTAAAATATATTTTTCTACATTAAGTTTATTAAATGAAAATGCTTTTACATTTTTTAAGAACCGTTTTATCCGAAGAGTGCGGAGGTTATGATGCAGGTCAATGATATAATCATACTCCTCTGTTTTTAATTCATGCATCATCAGTTCAAAGCTGTCCCCCAGTGTGTGAATTTTATTGATGTAAGGATTATCAGCAACAATACTTCTGAAAGATTGTTTGGTAAGAAAATGTATTTCAGCATCAGGAAATTGTTTACGCAAACAACGAATTACCGGTGTAGTCAATACAATATCGCCGATGGAGGAAAAACGTATGATGAGAAATTTAGCCACAGTAAGTTTTATTTTCAGGGTAACATTTCTTCACCTTCTATATAATTAAGGTCTTTGTGAAAAGTTTCTTCAGTAAAATAAAATGCAATAAATGTTATTACCATTGCCACAATACCGGTAACGATCCCTGCTTTTATTAATGTCCAACCCCAGCTTTTTTGAAACAGGTCTAAGAACATCAGGTTGATCAGGGGCAAAGCACCTCTAACCATATTAGGAATAGTGGTTGCAGCAGTGGCCCTGAGGTTGGTTCCGAATTGTTCGGCTCCCATGGTCACAAAAATTGCCCAATAGCCATTACCAAAACCCAACAGGCAACAAATGATATACATCCTTGTGTCAGAGTTATTAAACCCACTAAAGAAGAGTATTAAAGAAATTACACAGAGCGAATAAAATATCAACAAAGCCTTCTTCCTGCTTTTAAAATACTGGCTGACCAAGCCTATTAAAATATCGCCGGTTGCAATAGCTGTGTAGGCAAACATAATTGACCTGCCCGAATCAATGGT
>JBDTUK010000087.1:0-3727 GCA_040007795.1 Ferruginibacter sp. | reverse complement strand
ATCATTGTAAAAAGTCAGGTGTCCCTGTGCATTGCAGCTATAAACGGCTGCAGGTAATTCCTTTACCAAATGCCTGAATTGCTCGCCGCTTTTTGCTATAATTTCCTGGGCTTTTTCGGTTTCTGTAATATCTTCAATAGAGAGCAGGATCAATTTCTCCGGGCTGTTTCTGTTTATTACCTCACGGGCATTCAGCATCATTACCCGGTCGCCAATGGATGAAAAATGATGTGCTACTTTAAAATCATTGATCTTTGATTTTTCCGGGAGTATCTTTTCAAGTAGTGTTCGCAATACAGGAATATCCCATTGCCTGTTGCCCAGGTTATAGATCAAACTGCCTTCTGTTTCCAGTTCTGTTACCATGAAGGTTTTATAAAAAGCATCGTTAGCCGTTTTTATCCGCAGGTTTTTATCCAGCACCAGCAGCGGTTCATGAATGTTTACAATAATGGCTTCGGAATAATCACGGCTTACGGTTAACTGTTCATTTAAACTTGTCATTTCCTGGTTTACCACCATCAGTTCTTCATTAGTGCTTTGCAGTTCTTCTTTACCGGTCTCCAGTTCTTCGTTCAGGCTTTGCAATTCTTCACTGCTGCTCAGCAGTTCTTCATTGGCACTTTGCAGTTCTTCATTAGCAGCTTCCTGGTCTTCGGTAATGCTTCGCATGTCCTCACGGGCCTGTGAAAGTTCTTTTTCTAATTGTTGTATGCGTAGATCCTGGTCATTTTTTTTGGTTTTGCCAATTGTCAGCTTCTTATTGCCAATTGTCAGCTTCTTATTGCCAATTGTCAACTTCTTATTGCCAATTAAATCACTATCGTGAAATAGAATTAAATAATGCGGCTCTATTACATTGGGCAGGGGTATAGCTTCGATAGAGATATTACGCAGGCCACCATTGATCTCTATTGGAATATTTTCTTTTATAACAGCGGCTTTATCTTTTTTTGCCTTGTGCAAAATATTACGCAGCTCAAAAGCCAAACCGTTTTTTGCCATCTGTAATAAATTATGGCTGGGTTTGCCGGGGCTCTGCTCTAAATAATTAGCGGTGTTGCCCCTGAAATGCACGATGTCCATGGCCTCATTAACTACCACACCGGCTGGTGTGTATTTGCGAAGCATGATATCATCAGCCGTTTTTTGAAAATCGGTGCGTATGGTTTCGCTGTTGGGGTTGGCATCGGCCAGGCTGAAATTTTGTTCACTTCGCTGGCTTGTTACATGCATAAATTTGCCGGGCACATCTTTACGGGTGAATAATTTATCATTTTTTGCGGCAAGGGTAAAAAGATCGGGAACCCCGCTGGTAGTTTCTGATTTCCCCAACAGCAAAAATCCTTTTGGATTTAATGCATAATGAAAAGTAGTGAGCGCCTTTTTTTGCAGGTAGGGTTCCATATAAATAAGCACATTGCGGCAGCTTATAAAATCCATCTTGCCAAAAGGCGGGTCTTTTAAAAAATTGTGATGGGCAAACACACACATATCCCGTATGTTTTTATTTACCTGGTAGCTGCCATTGCTTTTTGTAAAGAAATCCTGCAGGCGCTGTGGGCTTACCGCATTCAATTCAGCTTTTGTATAAACACCGTACCGTGCTTTTGCGATGGCAGGTTCGCTAAGGTCGGTAGCAAAAATTTGCACCTGGTGATGGTTTTCGCCTAAAAATTCTTTCAGGCAAATGGCAATAGAGTATGCCTCTTCGCCGGTGCTGCAACCTGCCACCCATACACGGATAGGTTCTGTGCTTGTTTTATTTTTTACCAGGTGCGGAAAAACCGCTTCGCATAAATTATCAAAAGTTTTTTTATCACGGAAAAAAGAGGTTACCGGAATTAACATGTCCTGGAATAACAAATCCTGTTCTGCTTTATTTTCCCGTAAATATTTAAGATAAGCTGCCGGATCCTGGTTTTTGTTAAGTGCCATCCTGCGCAATATGCGCCTGCCGATGGTGGATTGTTTGTAATACGTAAAATCGGTTCCTTTGCGGATTCGTAGCAATGAAAGTACCTGTTTGAACACGTCAATATCCGAAAGCGGTAATTCGGGTTCACCACCCTCATTTCCCCTGATAATGGCAATTACTTCTAAAAGTTTTTGAGGAATTTTTTCGGGTGGAAGAATAAAGTCAACCACGCCTGCCTGTGCCGCACTATGCGGCATGCCTTCATAAGCTGCCGATTCTTCATCCTGCGCAAAAGTAATGCCGCCGTGGTCTTTTATGGCTTTCAATCCCTGTGTGCCGTCGCTTGCTGTGCCCGATAATACCACGCCGATGGCATGTGCCTGGTGCACTTCTGCCAGTGAAGTAAAAAAAAGGTCAATGGGCAGGTTACGTTCGTTTTTATTTCTTTCAGGGCGGGGGCTAAGTTCCAGCACACCATCATTGGCAATCATCATTTTGTTGCTGGGGAGAATGTAAATATGGTCGGGCTCTACTTTAATATCATCGGCAATTTCGAGCACCGGTATTTTTGTAATTTTTTGTAACAGTTCATGCAGAAAGCTCTCGTGGTTGGGATCTAAATGCTGCACCAGTACATAGGCCATTCCTGAATTTTCGGGAATAGCTTTCAACAATTTTTTAAATGCATCAAGTCCCCCGGCCGATGCACCAATACCCACCACCGGAAATTGGTTGGCGGATTTGATGAGCGGCTTAGTTATTTTTTTTTCAACTTTCTTTTTATCGTCTTTCTCTGCTTTCATTTTAGTTTCTTACAAAGTAATTTTTGACTTTAATAACTTTATTTAATTTATATGGTTTGTATCGTGAGTGATTCCGATCTCTTCAATGGGGCTTCTTCTTTTATCTTTTAATTTTTTAAAATGAGAAGGGGTGAGGCCGGTCATTTTTTTAAACTGGTTGGATAAATGGGCCACACTGCTGTAATTCATCTTCCAGGCAATTTCTGTAATGTTCAGTTCGCCGTAAATGATCAGCTCTTTTATCCGCTCAATTTTATGCGCAATGATGAATTGTTCTATGGTAGTTCCCTGCACTTCTGAAAACAGGTTGGCCAGGTAAGTATAATCGTAATTTAATTTTTCGCTGAGGTAATGTGAAAAATTTACTTTGATCACTTCATCCGTATGATGAACCATTTCAATAATTACATTTTTTATTCTTTCGATCAATACAGAGCGCTTGTCATCCATTAATTCGAGCCCTGAAAGGAGTAAGCCGTTTTTTAATTGTTCACGTTGCTCAGCAGAAATATTTTCCATGATCTCTACTTCGCCCAGTTCAACTACAATAAAATGCAGTCCCAGTTTCTTTAATTCTTCCTTAACCGCCAACTTGCAGCGGGCACTTACCATATATTTAATATGTAGTCTCAATACTTTTTTTTAATGGGTATATACAAAGTTGCAATGCTTTAAAAGGCAATTCTTACACAACTTTATAAATTAGTTACAGAATTCACACCTTTAACCGGGCCGAAGGACTCAATTTTATTAAATAAAAGACAGGTTAAGGGTGCAACTAAAGGTACAAAAATTGGTAAGACTACCATAGTTTTTAAAACTCTTACCACACTACCGTAGTTTTGAAAACTACGGTAGTGTTTGCCTGGTGAAAATAAAACATCAAAAACTTAAAAAATCCTGGATAGAGATGTTACTTTTAGAAATTACCTACAGACTACCGTAGTTTTCAAAACTCTTACCACACTACCGTAGTTTTGAAAACTACGGTAGTGTTTGCCGGCGG
>JBDTUK010000086.1:0-9224 GCA_040007795.1 Ferruginibacter sp. | reverse complement strand
CCGCCTGCATTCAATCTCAGGTCAATAATAAATTTATCAATATCTTCTTTTGCAATTGTTTCTGTTAGTTTTTTGGTAAACTCTTCAATTGGTTCTTTCTTGTTGTTTTCTACGGCTATATAGTTTAAATATAAATATTTTTTGTCTGGCTGATAAACAAACCAATAATCATTTTTCAGATTTTGCCTGTAAAGTGGTAAAGGATATTCAGCTATATCATTGAGTGTGATCATTTTTAATTTTCCTTGCTCTTTTGCATTTGTTTTATTGAAAGTAATGTTAGATATACTTCCATTGGCAAGTTCCAGACTAAGAGTTACATACGCTGGATTTTTTGCAATACCTATACCGTAGAGTACTGCTGGCGATTCCAAATATCGATTAGAGAATCTTTTAAATGCCTGCTCATTATAAGAAGTTGAAACAGAAATAACTTTTTCTTTTACTTCTTTTATAGCCATTCCATCAATTTTAATAACTTTTGATCCCAGGATACTTTTATTGGATTCATCAGTTCTTGTTACATAAAGCCCCTCTGCAAAAGATGATAGATTATAATTATACAATCCAAATAGCTCATTGCGACTTTTAGTTGATACGCCAGAATGTCCATCACTTATTTGCGACAGAATTTGTGTAAAATAAGTCATTATAATTTCTGGCTCAAGCTTTGCGTCGTCAGTGTTATTTATTTTTTCTTTTACGGAAGCAAATAATATATCCATCTCTGACTTTGGATTTTTCCAAAAGGGGTTTACATGATTTTGGTAAACTCTTTTTTCCAGAGTGGCTAAATCTTCAAGCCATTCTTTTTTAGATAAGTTGGGTTGTGAATAGCAGCTACTTATATGTAGAAGCAGCAAGGGAATCGCTAAAAAAATCGGTTTTATTTTCATTGTGTCTTTTTTAATTTATTTTTTATACGTCAAATCATACTCAGCCTGCCAGCTTGCACCATTATCTTTTGGCATTTCTTTATACAGAATTTAATATTTTATTTATACCATTCTCTAATCAAAATTTCACCTCATTCCATTTTGTACCATCCCATTCCCAGGTATCATTTGCATCGTTTGGCCAACTTGGGCGGCCGCCAAACAGAACAGTGCGGTCTCTGTCTTTATCGTAGGCCATATATCCCATAACTCTTGCTGAAGGCCCGGATTCGGAAAGTTTTTTCCATTCCTTTCCATTCCATCCCCAGGTGTCATTCTGAGTCTCACCATTTGCATTATCGCCACCAAATAGTATCAGCATCCCTCTCTTTGAGTCGTATGTATAGCCAGAACCAGTTCGGGGCCCGGGCCCGTTATCAGAAACTTTTGTCCAATTCTTCCCGTCATATTCCCAGGTATCACCATACTTTTGTTTAGGGTTTGTTCCCATTCCACCAAAAAGAACGGTACGCATACGCTTTGAATCATACACCATTGCAAATGCCTGCCTTCCATCAGGACCTGAACCTTTAAACTTTGCCCATACAGTGCCATCCCACTCCCAGGTAGTATTATTTACCTGGCCCCTTCCTGCTGACCCTCCAAATGCTATTAGCTTGTTGCGTTCTATATCATAAACAAACCCCGATTCTGCTGCTTTCATTTCAGGGATATCAGAAATTATCTTCCACTCATTTCCTTCCAGCATACGCAAATCGCCAAGGCTGCCATTGCCGTTATATCCACCATAAGAAAATATTTTTTGTCGTTTAGAGTCATAGGCCATTCGTATTCCGCTTCTTTCATTTCCCGAATTTGCAACCATGCTCCATTGGGAATTGCGGTAACTCCAGATATCGTTAAAAAATTTGAAAGACTGGCCACCATTTAAAGCTGTACTTCCGGAAATCATAACAATGGATTTACCGGCTTCATCGTACACCATTTCATGGTGTGCCCGTTTGTCTGGAATAGAGTAAGTGGAAATTACTTTTTTGTGAAACGACACTAAAAGAATAATTGATATTACCAGGGAAAATAGAAGTGTTGCTTTTTTCATGTTATTTATATTTTTTGATAATTATTTTTTATACGTCAAATCATACTCAGCCTGCCAGCTTGCACCATTATCTTTTGACATTTCTCCCAACTGCCTTACTTCTTTGTCGCTTACCTTAAAGAAACTAAGTCTGTGCATTACATTATCTGAACCGGGTTTCATTTTGAATTGTATTTTGCCATCCTGATATTGCCCATCATAAAACTCCAGTAAACTGCCAGATGCGTCAACATAGGTTTGTCGCCATTTTTTTTCAGCAACATTGTATATATTAAAACTCTTGCCGGCTGCACCTGATATGGGTTGCCAGTTTTCCATTATCACACACTGGCCCAGTAATAATTCAATTTTACTTTTACCTGCAGGGTTGCCTGTTTTGGTATCAAACACATTCCATTCGCCAATCCAGAAATCAAACTGCCGGTATTCGGGTGAAGCAGAGCAGGGATAAGCTATCGCTTTCACTCTTTGTAAGATGGTTTTATATTTTTCTTCATTGCGCAGAGAAGCCAGGTCATCGTCTTTTATGATATCATCATATTGGGTGTATCCTTTGTCCACAGCAGTTTGCAGCCATGTATAACAACTATCTTTTAAGCCAGCCCGGTTAAATGTACAGGCAAGGTTATACATTGTTGCAGGGTTATTTGAAAAACCGATTGATTTTTTAAATGCAGGTATGGCATTCATGAAATCATTGAGGGAATAATGAGCAACAGCTATACGGTACCATGCAACACCAGGACGTGGTGCTTTACCATTATCAATAAGCCAGGTATATGCTTTTATGGTTTCTTTCCAATTGTTTGCTTTAAAGATAGAGTCGGCCTGTGGGGGAGTGTAGGTTTGTGCATGAGATATCACTATTACAAAAAGACATATAGATACTGCAATTACTTTTTTCATGTTTATTTTTCTTTTTTGTTTTGCTTATGATTTAAATATTATTGAAATTTCTCAGTAATTATTTTTATATCCTTTTATCAAATCATGCATTGTAAATTACTGATTTGTAATTTTAAGATTTGAAAAATACCCATCAGTTCCCGGCCCAATCCAAAGCGCCAATGTTCCTTTAGAGTTACCGAGCTTTAAATCATTCACAATTAAAGCTGGTTGACTGGCAGCATTTATATACAACCATGCTTTTTGCCCTTCAACTTTAATTTTTAAATGAGTCCACTCTCCGGCTACCATATCGGCATAAGATTCATATACTCCTGGTGTTTCTTTACGTAATAGCTGCCAGGGATAATTGGGGGCTGATATATATTGTGTGCTGTGATTTCGCCTTAGCTGGTCTTCATCTCTGCCAAGGGTTGGCCGTAAATAAAAACATTCATATTTCAACGTATCTTTTTCGTTCTGCAATCTAAAAGCAAGGCCAATAAACCCCCTGAAGCTTGTATCTGTGCCTGGAAGCCTGTCTCCTGAAACATCCAATTCAATCGTTCCATCGTTAAACATTATATTCTTTATAATGGCAAGTTCTTCTGCATTGTAATTATTGCCGATAACCCTCACAGCTTTTTTCCCTTTATATGTGGCTTCCGAAACTTTTACATGTACTGTATCCATTTTTTCCGGTACAAGTTGTATGGATTGGCTAAAGCCGGTAACAGTACTAAACAAAATCAAAACGATAATTAAATATTTCATTTTTTAAATTTATATAGAGAATAATTTATTGCAAGGCGTAAAAGTATCCATCTGTGGAGCCAAAATAGATCGACCCATCTTTTATAACAGGGGATGAAAGAATGATGCCTTTAGAAAGTACAATTTGCACAAAACTTTTACTACCCTTATATCTTTTTACAGCCAGGTCTATTAAACTATCATTGAATGAAGAATCAACGTTTAAAATATGATAGAGGTCTGAGGATGGCATTCTGTAAGACCATATTAATTTTCCGGTGGCAATGTTCCTTGCATTCATAATGCCATTAAAATCTCCATAATAAATAATACCACCAACAACGGCCGGAGATGAAAATGCCCCGGTTCCTGCATCTATATTGTAAACGGAATCACCGGTATTCTTATCCAATGCTACAAATCTCTGACTGCTTCCGGATGCATACATGACTTTATTATCTGCTACTGACGGTGTTTGACTTATCCATCCCATTTGATTATGCTTACTCCAGACGAATTTTCCGCTTACCGCATTCAATGCGTAAACCCGGGAATCACGACATCCGAAATACAGCATACTATCAATAATAACCGGAGAACTGGTAATGCCTGTCTGGTTGTAAATTACCGTATCCTCCGGTGTTTTATATTTCCAGACTTCTTTTCCGGTTCCGGCATTTAATGCATGTAAATAGGTATCCCATCCACCAAAATAAACATTCCCAAAAGCAAGTGCGGGAGAGGAGTGAATAATTCCGGTTGTTTTAAATTTCCATTTTTCTGTACCATCACTTTTATTCAATGCGTAAAGATTTCCATCTCCCGAACCAAAATATATTGTGTTTTCTTCAATAGCGGGAGAGGACAACCAGAAATCCCACTCATCAACAAACAAAGAGTCTTTTGGTAACTGGCCATGAATGCCTTTGGCTGAAAATAATTTTTCCCCTTCTGTTTTGAATGTCCATTTTAGTTTGCCATCATTTGCATTTAGTGCATAAAAATTTCCATCATGGCTTCCAAAAAACACTTCTCCATCCACAACTGCAGGCGATGAATGAACAGCCCCGCCTGTTTTAAATTTCCAAACCAATGACCCATCATTTGCATTTACACAATACAAACTGCTGTCACCACTTCCAAAGAAAAGATTATCCCCTTCTATTGCCGCTGAAGAATTTACGTAGCCATTAGTTTTAAATTTCCATTTAAGCGATGGATTGTTTTTGACTTCAGCAGAAGTATAAACACCCGTATGCCGATTATTACCCCGGAACATTCCGTATTGATTGCTTTTTGGCTGGTTTGTGCAGGAAATGAAGCAACTTAAAATGACTAAAATTGTAAAATGCTTTGATCTAGTTTTGTACATTTTTTTTGTTTTAAAATTATTGCTTACCGTTTCCGTCAATCTGTATTCTAATGTTATTCTGAACCGGTTTACCGCTTGGGTCTAAACTTGTGCCTGAACGATATTGTGACTTACCATCTGGATCTATAGCAATACCATAATTGTTTCCCGCAGGCTTGCCGCTCGGGTCCAGGCTTGTACCTGAATTATTAATGGGAACGGGTTTACCGCTTGGGTCTAAACTTGTGCCTGAACGATATTGTGGCTTACCATCAGGATCAATAGCGATGCCATAATTGTTTACTACAGGTTTACCATTTGGGTCAATGATCACCCCGGCATCGGATACATTTGTTGCACCCAACGGGGCATCCGTTTTTTTGATAAACCCATTTTCATTGTTTGCATTAAGAAGGTCAGCGTCTTTTGTGCAGGAAGCCAATATGAAAAGGATTGCTGCCAAACTGAATAATTGTTTCATGATTTTTGATTTTATTGTTATGAAATTTATTTTAAAGAAATTGATTTATAATTTGATTATTTTATTTTCAAAATCATCTTCTTTGAGTTCTCTGCTGCCATACCATTCAGTTCGTCTTAGGCAATCGCAATTTCATAAAACTTAATGGCTTCCTCTAAACAGTTCTCTATTTAAGCACATTATTTTGTATCCATGAAACCATAAACTCCTGCGTCCCCGGCACCATTGGCTTAAAAGGATTTTGTTTTTCTGTAGAAGGCATTGCTAACCTTAACAAATGGTCTCCGCCGGAAAATATCTTTAATGAATAATTTTTATTACCCGCTTTTAACAAAGATGCCCCGATCAAATCCTTGCTTTTTTCTGCTGGAACTACATCATCCGCTGAACCCCAAATAGCCAGGACAGGAACTTTTATCTTTTCCCAATATAGTAATGGATTAAATCGGGAAAAGCCGGGAATAATTTCTTTCGTTGAAGTATCTTTTATCAGTTGGTTATTTGAATACAGCCCTGGCTCAGGAACACCAGCTTTTTTCAGGTTATCATCAATAATTGCCGAAACAACCTTTCCCGATGCAAAATCATTTTGTTCGTCGGGGGTAATACCCGGTGCAGAAACTGTAATTATAAAATTTATTTTATCAGTAAAACCAGCAGCATACGGAGCTACCCATCCGCCCTGGCTTATTCCATAAAGCCCAATTTTATTTTTATCAATATCATTCCTCGTTGACAGAAACTCGGCTCCGGCTGCAGCATCTTTTGCCAGCAATTCCATTTTTAATATCCGGTCATTTTCGCCGGTTGATTTTCCATTTCCTCTTCTGTCATAAATTAAAACTGCGATCCCGCTTTTAACAAAAAGGATTGCCCGGCTACGTGTAGTTGCTCTTGTCATTTTACCTTTAGCCGAGGAGCCATGAATCATAACTGCAACAGGGTATTTACCGGTTGTTCCGGGTTTAATTAAAGTTCCTGACAGTGTTATGTCGCCACTTTTATAGGTTACTTCCTCTTCAAAAAAAAATTCGGGAACAGCTGATTTTTTTTCTAATAGAAAGGGCATAGGGTTTTTCCCGTCAATTTCACCGGTCATTTGGCTATTCTCTATTTTGCCTTTTAAAGTAATTGGATTTTTTTCAGGTATTGTTATAGAAAAATTTTTATCCTGAAAAGAGTAATCAGTTAATACTTGTCCAAAAATTCCAAGATCAGGGGCATCATAAGAGCATTTACTATCAGAAAAATTTATCATTATTTTCATTGACTGCTTACCACTGCCAGCCGTGCCTTCCCAATGTCCGATAGCTTCTTTTATAGTCTGCGCTGACACATTGCAACTTATAAACACCATCCCTATAAATAAATTTGCAATTTTGCCAAGAATATTTGTGACTCCTGTCCAATAGCCTGATACATCACCGGGTTGGGCAGTAGCATTACAACTTAACATTAGTACGATGGAATAAAAAAGCATAAATACTCTTAGTAATCTAGTTTTTTTCATGATTTATCTTTTTTTGATCATTAAATGAGTTTCTTTACTTTCTCAATCAACTTCTTTAAATTGTTTGCAGTAACAACCACATTGTCTTTTACTATAGCTATTTCTTTTATTCATTTTTTATAAATCATTATAAAGAAGTTGTTTTTTTTAACCACCCAATTACAGTTTCAATGTACCCATCTGCCATTTGTGTTATTAGGAGAATTTGATTTGTTGTAAAATTTTTACTACCCACCTTCATCATCATGTGATTGGCGTTTTCAAATAATTTAAATTCTGCCTGGGATGAAGGAATAAATTTCTTCATTAATGGCAGATTTGTTTTTGAATCTGTTGAAATATCATTATCAGCATACAAAACCAAAACGGGACACTTTAATGATTGCAATGCAGGGGCAGGATCATAGAAACCATTTTCTTTCCAAAAAATTCCTTCGGGCAGGCGGTCGCCTGTTAATGCGAACCAGGGCTTTTGTTTGGCGGCAGGCACAATTGAATTTTTGTATTCTTCTTCATTTTTTCCTAAGATGCCCACTTCATACTTTATTCTTCTGAAATCATGAATCTCTTTTACAGTTTGCTCATCATTTCCTTTGATTATAAATTCCTGGTCGCCTGCATATAAAGTTTGTTCTACCGGTGATACTGCATTGGCAGCACTGATGATACAAAATGAAATAAGGCCGGGTTTCTTTGAGTAAGCCAATGGTACCACCCAGCCACCCTGGCTATGGCCAAATAAGCCTATTCTGGTCTTATTGATTTCCGGCAGTGTTGAAACATATGCTGCGCCAGCTAACAGGTCATCCGCATAATCATTAAATGAAGCCTTCCATTCTTTTCCTGACGATTCGCCACATCCACGTTTATCATAAATTAAAGAAGCAATGCCATTAGCGGCAAACAAATAAGCTAAACCTCTGCTTGATTCTCTTGTTTCTTCACCCGAACCATGTGTTTGTACAATAACAGGAAATGGCCCGTTTCCTTCCGGAAAAATAAGTTCACCGGCCAAAGTCGTTTTTCCATTTTTGAATGACACTTTCTTTTCCTGCAGTGCAACTTTTTTTCCGGATAAAGTGGCTGAGCCATCAATATCAATTTTGATTGTTGAATTTTCTAAACTTAGCTTTCCTTCTGTTTCGTTAGTATTTCCTAATGTTTTTCCTATAAGCCAGGTATTGCCATCCTGCTTAAGTCCTCTTACCCTGCCATCGGAAAAGAAAAGAGCAGGAGAGGGGCCAAACGGAGCAATAGTAGCATATGTTTTGCCGTCGTTTAATAAATAAACTCCATAGCCTGAAGAGTTACTTTGGCTAAAAGCAGTAATGCAGTAAAAGCAACAATAACAGAAAAATAAAACTGACTTTTTTTTCATATTAATTCGAACCAGTTTTTATTTTCTCAATCATCTTCTTTGCATTTTCATTTTTAGAATCCAGCTCCAAAGACTTTTGATAATTTTTAATTGCATCAGCTTTGTCGCCTGCCTTCATGTATGCCTCACCCAAACTGTCGAACCCGTTTGCAGACTCGGGAAAGGCCTGTACCAGTATAGTAAACATTACAATGGCTTCATTTAGCTTACTATCATTCATCAGCTTGTAACCAAAATCATTCAGTTCTCCTTCATCTGCATCAAAGCGTTCAGGCTTTTCTTTTATTTCGGTAGCCTTAGTAATTGCAGCTGGAATTCCATCCGTTACTATTGTATTATAAAGAACTTCTGCAGCCGAACGCTTAGGCAATAATTGCAGGTTTCCGGAATTGTGTAAAAACAATGGTTTGCTTTCCCCAATACTCAATTCCATAATATTTTTGTTTTCTTTATCAAGCGATAAAAAATTGATGGTAATCGTTCTTCCATTGCCCGCATCAAAACCAATAAATTCATTTTTTGCAATGGCATTCATAGTAAACATAAAAGGATACCTTATACGGCTTCCTGCAAAACCGGCAATTTTATTATTACCATCCCATTCCAATCTGTATTGTTGGGTTTTATTTTTAAATGCCAGTTTAAACCAGGTGGCAATATCTGCCTGGTAATTTCCACTCCAGGTATTGGCTGTGCCAAGGATCTCAATTTTTTCTACCGGCCCGTTTTTTTCTGTTAATGATTTCCATAAAACCCCGATGGTAGATTTCATTTTTTCAAATGAAACATTGTCCTTTACACAAGACTGCAGGGTATTATACTGTTGTTGCCCTGCTTCTTCAAGAATAGATTTTGTTAACTGGTTCTTTTC
>JBDTUK010000085.1:0-10624 GCA_040007795.1 Ferruginibacter sp. | reverse complement strand
ATCCAGAATCCAGAATCCAGAATCCAGAATCCAGAATCCAGAATCCAGAATCCAGGATCAAGTAGTAAATTCAAATAACTAAATCTAAAAATTTAAGCACATGTCTAAAATGATATTCTTCGATATTGAAGCAAGAAATAAAATGAAAAAAGGCGTTGATACGCTGGCCAACGCCGTAAAAGTAACCTTGGGCCCCAAAGGCCGTAACGTGGTACTGGAACGCAAATTCGGAGCACCAACTGTAACCAAAGACGGTGTTACTGTTGCTAAAGAAATTGAATTGGAAGATCCCATTGAGAATATGGGTGCACAGATGGTAAAAGAAGTGGCTTCTAAAACAGCTGACCAGGCAGGTGATGGTACAACTACCGCTACAGTATTGGCTCAAAGCATTATCAGCGAAGGACTGAAAATGGTTGCTGCAGGTGCAAACCCTATGGACCTAAAGCGTGGTATTGATAAAGCGGTAAGTCTGGTTGTTGCAAGTTTAAAAGCACAAAGCCAGGCTGTAGGAAACGATAGTAAGAAAATTCAGCAGGTTGCAACGATCTCTGCCAACAATGATGAAACCATCGGTAAATTAATTGCCGAGGCTTTTGGTAAAGTTGGTAAAGAAGGTGTTATTACTGTGGAAGAAGCAAAAGGAACAGATACCACTTCAGATATTGTGGAAGGTATGCAGTTTGATCGTGGTTATATCAGTCCTTACTTTGTAACCAACAGCGAAAAAATGCAGGCTGAATTGCAGAATCCTTATATCCTGATATACGATAAAAAGATATCTACCATGAAGGATATCCTTCCGGTTCTGGAAGCTGTTGCAAAAAGCGGCCGTCCGTTGTTGATCATTGCTGAAGACCTGGAAGGTGAAGCACTGGCAACATTAGTTGTAAATAAATTACGTGGCACAATTAAAGTTGCCGCTGTAAAAGCACCTGGCTTTGGTGACCGCAGAAAAGAAATGCTTACTGATATTGCTATCCTTACCGGTGGTGATGTTATCAGCGAAGAAATGGGTAATAAACTGGAAGACGTTCAGTTGAGCTCATTAGGTGAGGCTTCATCAGTTACAATTGACAAGGACAATACTACAATAGTTGGTGGCAAAGGAGAAAAGAAAGCTATTGTTGGCCGTGTTGAACAAATCAAAGCACAGATCAAAACCACAACTTCTGACTACGATAAAGAAAAATTACAGGAACGCCTGGCAAAATTAGCCGGGGGAGTTGCAGTATTATATATTGGTGCAGCCACTGAAACAGAAATGAAAGAAAAGAAAGACCGTGTTGACGATGCATTGCATGCAACAAGGGCTGCTGTGGAAGAAGGTATTGTTCCGGGTGGGGGTGTGGCTTATATCCGTGCCGTTGCAAGCCTGGAACCTAAAGTAAAAGGACAGATAGCAGATGAACAAACTGGTATGGCGATTGTTCGCCGTGCTTTGGAAGAACCAATTCGTTGCCTGACATCAAATGCAGGAATTGATGGCTCTATCGTGGTACAAAAAATTAAAGAAGGCAAGGGTGATTTTGGTTTTAATGCCAGAACAGAAGTGTATGAAAACTTATTTAAAGCTGGAGTTATTGACCCCACCAAGGTAAGCCGTGTGGCATTGGAAAATGCAGCTTCTATAGCGGGCATGTTATTAACAACAGAATGTGTAATAGCAGACAAACCAAAAGAAGAAGCACCTCATAGCCATGGCGCACCGGATATGGGTGGAATGGGAGGATATTAATAAAGTTGATTGTTGGCCGTTGAACGTTAAAATACAGTCCCTCTTGCAGAAATGCAGGAGGGACTTTGATGAGACGTTCTTTTTATTATTGTTTAACAGTTAAAATGAAGAAAGCTATGAAAGTAAGGTTGAAACATTTGTATTGTTATTTCAAAAAATTGTTAGGTGTTAAAAGCGATGACTACTGGGATGATAACCCCTTTGTGATGTTATGATGAAAATTCCTCCTGCAGCAATGCAGGAGGAATTTTTTTGTTGCAAGCATTGTTTTTCATAGCATCATCCTTGTGTCACTCACTTGTAGGTTATACCAATTTGCATCTTTATCTAAGCGTAGATTTCCATTTTAATAAGATACCCTCTGGTTTGCACTCTTTGTTCCGTAGGAACATTTCGTGGGTAGAACTTAAAAATATAAACGGTTCTACGTTCCATCGGAACGTTTTGTGATAATATCGAAATTATATTAAGCACAATGCGTTCCTACGGAACGCCGTCATTGCCTTAATTATTTCTACACATAAATTGTTCCTACGGAACATAAAAACGTTTTGTATATTAGGTTGAAAATTTTATTTAACATGGCGAACACATACACACAACTGCATATTCAGTTTGTATTTGCGGTTAAATTCCGGGCCGCAATGATCTCAAAAGAATGGAAGGATGAGCTGCACAAATACATCACCGGTATTTTTCAGGAAAATAACCACAAAATGCTGCAAATAAACAGCATGCCCGATCATATTCATATCCTCATTGGTATGAGGCCTACGCAATCCATTTCAGCATTAATTAAAAATGTAAAAACAGAAAGCAGTAAATGGATAAAAGAGAAAAAGTTTTGCACCCGGTCATTTGCCTGGCAGGAAGGTTATGGGGCATTCTCCTATTCAAAGAGCCATGTGCCGGATGTTATCCGTTATATTCAAAACCAGGAAGTGCATCATAAAAAGGAAACTTTTCTGGATGAATACCGGCATTTTTTAAAAGTCTTTGAGATAGCGTATGATGAGCTGTATATTTTTAAGGAACCGGAATAGCCTTTTGTTGCATTGATTCAAAATGAAGATTGTATTGATAAGCCTGGCTTGTTAATTATAATTTCGACTATTAAAAATATTTTTGTTCCGTAGGAACATTTCATAGGTAGAATTTAAGAATTTAAGTGGGAGATCGCTTTACGTTCCATCGGAACGTTTTGTGCCTGTTGCAGAAATACAGGAGGGATTTTTATGGCTATTGTGGAGTTGTGTATATTTGAGCGGTAACAAAAATTTATACAAACCTCATTAATTTCAAAATATTTGATTGACACATTATTATTGTTAGCCTTGCTTTTCTGCCTTGCAGCATACTTTGTTTATATTATAACCAGGCAACGAAAATTCACAAAGACCAGTATTGTTGTATTTATTTGTGGACTAGTTTTGTTTTTCATACTTGTTTATATTACCGGATTTGAAAAAGTTGAAAAGGATATTGCCAGGGTAATACATAATTCAAGCCCAAAATCTGCAGATGATGTGTACACTTTACTGTTCAAAAAATCCATAGACAGCTGTGTTACATTTATTAACTTTAAAGACCAGGTAATACCTAAAATTGACTGCTGTATATGGATGGAACTAAAACTGTGCCCGGCAGAATTAAAGAGAATAATAAGGTTAAGGAAATATGCGGAAATAAGATTTCGCCAGTCTGATTCATTGGACTTTTTGAAAACTTTTGGCGATAGGCCTCAATGGTGGAAGCCTCAGGTTATTGGTGATAGCGTAATAAAACTAATAATTAAATTTGATGCAGATAATGAACAGGTTTTGTTTTTTGCCAGAGATAGTTCTCATGTTTTTATATGTGATAAGGCTTTGTAAAAACTCAAACACTAACCTATAAAAAAATACAATGCTCGGCATCCTCGTTCAGCTCCTCATCTCCTGGTTAATCATCTGGTTGTTTGAAAAAGGCAATTTAAATGTGTTGGGATTTTATCCCACAAAAAAACGATTACTAAGCTTTGCATTATTTTTTATTGTAACAGCACTTTGTTGTTCCTCCGATTTTTTTATGCGGATGCTTTTTGCCAAACAGCAATGGCAACTAAATCCAAAGCTTACTGCCAATCTTATCTTAACCGGCGTTTGGTGGAATATCAAATCCGTTTTATTTGAAGAGTTGATCTTCAGGGGAGTGCTGCTTTATATCCTCATCAAAAAATTAGGACAGGCAAAAGGAGTCATCATTTCGGCCATTGCTTTTGGTATCTATCATTGGTTCTCACATGGAGTGATAGGCAACCCTGTACAAATGGCAATCACTTTTTTTATTACCGGAACGATGGGGCTTGTATATGCTTATGGCTATGCAAAAACTTTTTCTTTATATGTGCCCTCTGCCATTCATTTAGGATGGAATTTAACAACCAGCGTTATTTTTTCCAACAGTATAATTGGCGATCAATTACTGACACAGGTAAAACCTGTACCAGAAGTTCAGGTAGGGTATTTCATTTATTTCTGCATATTACTCATTCCAATGCTTAGTGCCTTGCTGATCAACTTTTTTATGTTGAAGAGACAGAGACAGGCAATCCCTTAAAGTCCAAAAATAAAAAGCTGCCCCAACCAGGTGGAGCAGCTTTCATCAATTAGTACTTACTAATATTTTTTTGCCACTGTATAATAGAAGAATGTTGGTGCACCTACCACGCCAGCTTCTTCCATTTTCTTTTTCAGGTCAGGAGATTTAGAGAAGTCATCAGCCTTTTTCATATCGCCGACAGCAAGGGCCATGGTCACCATGTGATTGTCGCCTACGCTGTATCCCAGCGCCCTGTCGGAAAGCCCGGCAGCTACACGGTTTGGTTTGTCGGCATCAAATACTTTCTTCCATGCATCCCAGTCTTTTACTTTATGGGTAACCAGCACACGGGATGTTCCGGTTACGGTGGTATCAAGCATCTGCATATCAACGTAGCTTATGGTTGGCGGGCCAACAACCCCAGCCTTTTTCATTCTTTCCTTCAGTCCGGGAGAAGCGGCAAATTCTTTTGCTTTAGCGGCATCATCCATTCTTAAAACAATCATTACTGTATTGGAATCTTTGGTTCCCCTGCATACCAAACTGTTGTGGAGCCCGGATGCCAGCCGTACTGAATCATGGGATTCATAGTCGGGCAGCCATTTGGCATAGTTGACAACTTTGGATATCACAATCATAATATTGGCCGGTTTTACCGGGGCTGCAGGTGGTTCTGGAGTCATGGCAGTGGCGGTGTCTTTAGCAGGTTCTTCTGCTTTTTTTTCTTCTCCTGAATTGCAGGAGAAAAGAACAGCCGTCATGCTTACTCCAACAGCCAACGGCATCAAAAACTTGAATTGCTTCATTTTTTACTAGTTTAAGATTTGAAAAAAATAATAAAGGGAGCGGAGTAAAAGTGGTTAGCGCTGTTAAATATAAAACTAATGTCAGCTAAATCAAAATAAACCCGTCGGTTAACCAAAAATTAATAGACAATTTATTCACCCTCTACGATCTCTCCATAATTAATAACCAGTTCCTCACCGGTTTTTATATCCCTGGTGGCTTCAAAAAAGTCACCATCATTCACTGAAATAATATTTGGAGCATCTGAATGGTTTAAAAAAAGTGAGATATCGATCTTCTTAAATCCATGCGCAGGTATAAAATAATTGTCCTCATCGTACAGGCAATAATTACCTACCAGGAATTGGGCGTGTGCAGGCAGCGCTTCAATTTCTTTTTTTGCAACGGTTATCCATTCGTCGGTGGCATCAGGCTTTCCAAACATATCCCGGCAGCCTTTGGGAATATCCTGCAGGGCAAATACACCAATGCCTGCAATGGGAGAGGGCTTTATCATAACCCAGGTATTGCCTGAAAGTTCTTTGAGTAATTCTTCCTTCGTCATTGTTTTTGTTCTATATAACCCCGTACGATAAAATATTGTGCGGCACAATAAGTGAGCATGATAAATACACCGGCATAAGCAAAGGACTGATAAAATTTATTTATTGCCAGTAAAGAATCAGACAAAACAAAGGCAGCGGCGCCAGCCAAATAAAAACCGGCTGCTTTTTTATTTACTTTTAAATAAATGTGCAGGCTGCAAAGTAACATGGTACAAATAACAGCTGCATAAACCATCACCGGTAATTTCAAATCGCCTAAATGCGGAAACAACAGCCAGACTAAGGATACGCCATAAGCGATTACCCATACAATAAGTACGGGATACTTCTTTAATAAGGAAATATTTGCCGACCTGGTACGCAGAAAATAAGTGATATAAAAAATATGGGTAGTTAAAAAACAGACCAATCCAAATATAAAAAACAACGCCTGCTTTGCTTCAAATAATAAAAACACATCACCCATCCAGGAAAAGAATAAGCCTGCCATTAATAATTTTTTACCCGGTACAACGCTGACGGTAAAAAAAAGCAATAATAATAAAGCGGGAATAAGTAATGGCTTAGCGATGAAATGAAGGATATCAAATTCAGTTACGATACCTGCAAAATCAAGTAAAGCCAGTATCCAGAAGGCAAGACCCGCCCGGCTGACCCGGTTGGACGGGGTTATTTTTTTTTGAATAGGCTGTAACATATTTAAGCTGATCAAAACGGGTAGTTCAACTGATTATTTTAATTCAATGAATGTTTTAAAATCATAAAATACCCGGAGTGAATCTTTTATCCTGGTAGTATCAGAAAGTGGAAGCGTATATTTTTCAGCCAGTTTATAATGAACGGAATCCGTAGTGTACATGATCACATAAGATTTATTCAACTCACCCATCTTTTTTATCGCTCCTGATTTGGTCAGGATCCTGAACACTACTTTAAAAGTATATCCATCAGAAGCTGGTGTAACAGGGGTTTGCGCAATTGTTATGACAGAATCTTTTTTTATTAAGGAAGAATCGGGTATGGCAGGAGTAACAATCTTATTGGTATCAGGTTTAACCGGTTCTGCAGAAACAATTTTTTCAGCAGGTTTTGTATCTCTCATGAAAAAATACCAGGCCGCAGCGCCTGTCATACCAAGGCCAATAATGATTGCGGCTATGAGTAACCATTTTTTTCCGTTGGGCGCCGATTTACTTTCTGATGCAAATGAAATGTCTTCATCCTCATGTTTTTCTCTTACAGCAGCTGGTGCAGCTTCGGACTTAGCATTAAAAGAATGCCCCTGTGTAAATTCATATTCGCCTTGCTGATTTTTTAATAACAATCCTAAGCCTTCAATCTTAAAGGGTTTACCAATATTTAAAAATTGTTTGCCAAGTACCAGGTAGGAGTCAAGGTCAGCTGAGGCCAGTGCTTTCATTTTGCGGGTCTGCTGTACAATATAATTGATCAGCGCATCATCTTCTGTTGATCTTGAATTGTATTGAAAGGATATGGCGTTATCCGGAATTTGTAAATCTTTATCATTCTCCGATGGCATTACAAAGTCGGGTGACATTGTAAATGTTCCCATGCCCTGGAGTGTAACTTCTTTAGCATTGTAAAAATGCTGAACCAGCAATTGTTCTATTTTCATTACAGTAAGTTAAGCATAACAAACCTACAAGATATTCGCTACATAACAAAGTACTGTCAATTTGCATTAGTTTTGTATCATGCTTTCAGATAAGGAGAAACAATTCATAATATACTGGGAGAGGGAAAGAGAAAGACAAAGCAGCACCAGGGGTAAATTAATAAATGGACTTCCAATGGCGGTTTTGTTCAGTTTGCCTATCATATTATTCATATTTGCGGTTTATATTTTTTTCCCTGACTGGTATACTAAAATCTCTGATACAACTCCGGGCAGTTTTATAACTATTGTAATTGCAGTATTTCTTTGTATCCTGTTCTTTTCTTATTTCAGAATGCATTATAAATGGGAAATGAATGAACAGCTTTACCGGGAACTAAAGGCCAAAGAAAAATAAAAACGATAAATTTGCTTAACTAAAATCAAAAGAACTATTAAAATGAAAAAGAATTCTTTTTTTATCCTTGCCATTACAATCATGTCAGTTAGTTTCAGCGGTTGTGCAAAGTCCAGTGTAGAAGCAACAAGCACTTGTGTATCCAATACAACGGGTATACCAACATCAGCAGAGATAGCCTCTTTACAAAATTATCTTACCTCACATTCCATTACAGCAACCCAGCACGCTGGCGGCTTTTTTTATATTATCGTAGCCCAGGGATCAGGACCAACTCCGAATGTAAATTCAGGAGTGACCATTAAATATACCGGCACTTTAGAGAACGGGACTGTATTTGATCAAAACCAAACCGGGTATACAACTGTATTATCACAATTGATCTTGGGCTTTCAACGTGGACTTCCTTTAATTCAAAAAGGAGGCGCAATAAAATTATTCCTGCCACCATCTTTGGGATATGGGTGTAACCAGGCAGGCTCAATACCGCCCGGTTCAAACCTGATCTTTACAGTTGAGTTAACCAATGTTCAATAAATAAAACACCTTGAGCCACGAAGCCATTTCGGTTTTTGATATGTTTAAAATTGGTGTAGGACCTTCCAGCAGCCATACACTTGGCCCCTGGCGTGCTGCACAAAAATTTACTACCGGTCTTCAGCAAAGAGAACTGCTTAATAGTGTAAAAGAATTAAGGGTTATCCTTTATGGTTCACTGGCAAAAACAGGTGTAGGGCATGGAACGGATATTGCAGTACAATTAGGTTTAAGCGGTGATGATCCTGTGACTTTTGATGTAAATAATATTCATGCTAAAATTTCTGATATCCGCTCAATGAAGAAAATTCTGTTGGCCGGAAAACATGAAATTGATTTTGACCCGGCTGAGGATATTGAATTTTTGATGAGTGAATCTTTACCCTTTCATCCCAACGCCTTAAGTTTTTTAGTTACGCTTTTTAATGGAGATACTATTTCAGAAACCTATTATTCTATTGGTGGAGGATTTGTAGTAAAGGAGGGAGAAGAGGAGAATGTACAATCCGAGATCAACCTTCCCTTTCCAATCAATACCTCTAATGAATTGCTGCACTGGTGTATGAAAACGGGTTTGAACATCAGTGATGTGGTGATGGAAAATGAAAGTGCATGGCGCAGTGAAAAAGAAACAAAAGATGGGTTGCTGAATATATGGAGAGCTATGAAAGAATGTATTTACCGGGGTTGTCATGCCGAAGGAATTTTGCCTGGCGGATTACAGGTAAAGCGGCGTGGCGCAGGATTAAATAAAAAACTGATTAACGGAAAAACTTATTCAGATTATAATAGCTGGCTTAAGCTTGTAAAACAGGGGGGCAATAATTTTACTTATATTTTGGATTGGGTAAGTTGTTTTGCTCTTGCTGTTAATGAGGAGAATGCAAGTTTTGGAAGGGTGGTAACTGCACCAACTAATGGTGCCGCAGGAGTAATACCTGCCGTGTTACAATACTATATTGCTTTTTGTGGCGGAGATACAAATGATAAGATAATCCAGTTTTTATTAACCGCTGCTGAGGTAGGTAGCATCTTTAAAAAAGGAGCAACCATTTCAGCGGCCATGGGTGGTTGTCAGGCGGAGATAGGAGTAAGCAGCGCTATGGCTGCTGCTGCGCTTACCGAATGTATGGGTGGCACACAACGCCAGGCTTTAATGGCTGCAGAAATTGCAATGGAACATCACCTGGGTATGACCTGCGACCCGGTTGGCGGCCTGGTGCAGATACCCTGTATTGAAAGAAATACCATGGGTGCAATTAAAGCAATTACGGCAAGCCAGCTTGCTTTACAAAGTTCACCTGATTACGCCAAAGTGAGTTTGGATGAAGTTATTAAAACCATGTGGGATACTGCTTTGGATATGAACAGCAAATACAAAGAAACAGCTGATGGAGGATTGGCGGTTAATGTACCGTTGAGTCTTTCAGAATGCTAAATACTGTAATAAGTTATAGGTTATAGGTATTAAGTAATAAGTATTAATTAGGGGCTGACTTTTTAGGGATGACTTACAACTTACAACTTATGACTTACAACTTATAACTTACAACTCCGTTCTAAACCCCATACTTCCTCTTTATATCTCTATCCGTTTCTCTTTCTTTAATGCTATCTCTTTTATCGTAATTCTTTTTGCCTTTGCCCAAACCTATCTCCATTTTAAAATATCCTGATTCAGCCAGGAACATTCGCAAGGGTATGATAGAGTAACCTTTCTCTTTGATCTTGTTTTCCAGTTTACTTAATTCTCTTTTATTAAGCAAAAGTTTTCTTTCCTGCAGGGGTTCATGGTTGCTGTGGGTGCCAAATGAATATTCGGAGATGTGCAGGCTTTTTACAAATAGTTCACCCTGGTGAAAAATACAATAGCTATCGTTAAAGCTGGCCTTGCCTGCCCGCAATGATTTTATTTCGGTACCGCTAAGTACCATGCCGGCTATATAGGTGGCTTCAAAAAAATATTCGTAATGTGCTTTGCGGTTCGTGAGTTCCAATGCTATGTTTTGCTGCAAAGATATTATAAGAAAAGAAGTTATTTTAAATTAATGAGTATCCTCCATCCATCATAAGGTTTAAACCTATCGCAAATGATGACGCATCTGAGCAAAGCCACATAACTGCTTCAGCAATCTCTTCGGGTTTGGCTAAGCGCCCGGCGGGGTGTTTGTTTTCCAGTCTTTTTATTTTATCAGCATCTCCTTTCAGTATCATAGGCGTATAAGTAAATCCCGGACTTACTGCATTTATCCGTAATCCTGTATTGGCATATTCCAAAGCTGCATTTTTTGTAAGGCCTAAAACTGCAAACTTTGAAGCCACATAAGCCGAATCATTTTCGTAACAGAGCGTACTTAAAACCGAAGCACAATTTACAATTGCAC
>JBDTUK010000084.1:0-4146 GCA_040007795.1 Ferruginibacter sp. | reverse complement strand
AGAACAAAAGCCTGGGTACTTTTAATTTAGATGGCATACCGCCTGCACCACGTGGTGTACCGCAGGTAGAAGTGATATTTGATATTGATGCCAATGGTATCTTACACGTAACGGCAAAAGACAAGGGCACGGGTAAAGAACAAAAAATTCGTATTGAAGCCGGCAGTGGTTTAAGCAAGGAAGAAATTGAAAAGATGAAGAATGATGCCAAGGCCAATGAAGCAACCGATAAGGCAGAAAAAGAAAAAGTAGATAAGATAAATGGCGCCGATAGTTTAATTTTCCAGACGGAAAAACAATTGAAGGAATATGGTGAAAAGATACCGGAAGATAAAAAAGGAGCCATTGATAGTGCATTGACCAAATTAAAAGATGCACACAAAGCACAGGACCTTGCTGGTATTGAAACAGCCATGACTGAAATGAATGCTGCATGGACAGCAGCGAGTGAAGACATGTACAAGGCTACGCAGGAACAACCCGGTGCACAACAACCCGGGCCTGATGCAGGTGGGGAGCCGCAATCACAAAACAGTGAGAGTAAAGTGGAAGATGTGCCTTTTGAAGAAGTGAAATAAAAAGAATAACATGAGCCCTTGCAGAGATGCAGGGGCTTTTTATTTCTTATTGTATCTTATATGTTCTAAGGACTAATAGTTCGGAAATGCCAAATATTTTTTTCATTATTCTTATTTCATTTTTTACACTCTGCATATCATTTGTATCAGTTAAGGGAACTCTGTCAGACTTAAAATATAAAAAAAAATGGTGGAAAATTATTACTAAAAGAGGATGGATTGCAATTGTATTTACCTTTTTCGTGATTATGCTTTTAGTTTTGCAAAACTATTTATCAGAGAAAATAAATTATAAAAAAGATGAAGCATTAAGAAAAGAAAAAGAAAAGAGTGATTCAATTGTAACTAATAGAATAAAGGCAGGTGTTGATTCAAATAGACAAATCTTATTCGGGGATATATCTAAAGCTTTTGCGCAGCAAGGATTAATATTGGATACTTTAAAAAAAGAAATAAAACGCCTTCCGGATACTTCAAAAATGTTTACCGTTTTCAATGATGACGTAGTTATTAACTTAGAAATTCCTGAATATGGAATCAAATTAGTGTATTTAGAAAATGACACGTTTGATTTCGAAATTAGTGTTTTTAGTCTCGGAGCATCATCAACAAATTTTGCTATAAAGACATACACGGTGTGTTCTTACAATAATGGGCTTAATGAATATATAGGAGAAATGCACTTTTTCCCAAAAGGATCTCATATATTTCAAAATAATGCGCTAAAGGAAAATTATACTTTCGCTTTCAATCAAAAAATCAATCATGCAAACATTGTTTTAAAAAGCCTATACCTATATTTGAAAGGAAATTATAGTGATTTGAAAGGAAAAAAATATTTCCACATTGATAAACTTTTTAAATTTATAATAGAGAAAAGATACACCGAAACTGTATTCAACCCAGAAGAAAAAAAGCGAATTTTAACACTAATTCCATTTAGTAAATAATGCTTTCTCTTCGCCACAATCTCCGCCTTTGTCTGGTCTTATGACCAACGACGAATAATAATGATACGAACTGTATATTTGTTGTAATCTCATTTCAATAAGGTCATGAATCAATACCTCAACTATTCCGATGAATCCTTAATAGAAGTTTATACAACCATGATGGATTATGGGGGTAAAGCAAGTGATGAAATGCTGGAAGCGATCAATGCCAGGGGAGGAATGGATAATATGTTAAGTCGTGTTGCGCAAAACAGTATTGTTCCAAATGAAATTGAAAGAATTACAAACGAAGTTTATGCTTTAAGCAGCAAGGCTACTGATGTTGAGTTGGTAAAAACTTTACTCAGTTCTGATATTTTGTCTAGGCAGGAGCTTGATGAATTGATTGAAGCGAAGTTTACCCAATCGCAGGCAATTATTAATGACCGGTCAATAAATTCCAAAACAATTGTTGGCAGTATTGCCGGAATTGCTGGAGGTAGTTTGATAGGTGGTGTGCTTTGGGCATTGTCTATCATCTTTTTTAAAGGGATAATTTTATATTTAATAATTCCTTTGTATATTATTTGCTATTTTATAATCAAATTGTTTACAAAACAATCCAGAAGTAACCTGGTAGTTTTCATTGCTACATTTATAGCTACTGTTTTGGCAGTTTTAACTGGCTTCTTTATAATGTATTTAACGCAAGGCTATCAATTTTAGCCTGCACCCCCCAACTGGCGCAAGTGTTCCGATAGGATCACTTGATGCCGTTTTAATTTTGCCGGTAGGTGTTCATCATAACACGCAAGCCAACTACCTCACCAGCATACGCCGCCGTCTGGTCTTATGACCAACGGCAAAGAGCCACAGCATACTTCACAACAAAAAATTTAAAACAGTTCAATTAATATCGTCGTTGGCCGGGAGGCCAAACGACGGCAGCTCAAACTTCATAAAAAAATATGGGCAGTTCAATTTAAAAAACTAACCATAATTTGCGAAGCCTTATAAGTCTTTACCTTTATTAATACGCTGTAACAATAAATATTTCAAATGATCTCAGTTATAAGAGCAACAGAAGAAGATCACCGGTCAATTGTTGCCATTGGGAAAGTAGCAGTAGCTGATGCTCACCGGGCCGGCACTTCAGCAGAAGATATGAATGAATACCTGGAGAAGAATTATAATGATCATACGATCAGTGAAGAACTTGCTGATCCTGATAATATCTACCACATTATTCAGTACAACGGGAACACGGTTGGTTTTTCTAAAATTATTTTAAATACAAGGCATCCGGGTATTAAGGCAGAAAATGTAACCAAGCTGGACCGGATCTATTTACTCAAAGAATTTTACGGGTTGAAATTAGGCCTTGAACTTTTGAATTTCAATATCGGGGTAGCAAGAAAAAATAAACAATCGGGGATATGGTTATATACCTGGATAGGGAATAACAGGGCAATTGATTTTTATGGTAAGGCAGGTTTTACAATTATGGGAAGTCATAAATTTTACGTCACTGAAACATACTATAACCTGAACCATCTCATGTTTCTTGATTTGCCTGAGATCGAAAAAATTTAAGATTCTACGCCGCCGTCTGGTCTCCCGACCAACGGCAAATAGCCACAGCATACTTCACAACAAAAAATTTAAAACAGTTCAATTAATATCGTCGTTGGCCGGGAGACCAGGCGGCGGCAGAAAAAGGTCTGGATTTTGTTTTCTCAATAAAAAGTAACAAATTAGCGGTCTGATGATCGCCTGGAAAGAATGATTTCCTTGTATTGCATTACTAAATCCAAAAACTAAATCAACATATGAGAGTTAATCTAAAAGCAGTCATGATAGTTTCCACGATCTTTTGTGTCAATACTGTTTCTGCCCAGGTACCCACAGCTCCATCCCCTAAAACTGCAACACGTCATGCAAATGAAGCAGTACGGGAGGCAAATGATGTAGTTGAAACTGTGCAAAACGTAAATGACGTGATTAATGCTTTTAAAGAAGTACGCAGGGTTATTGACAGTGTAGTTGCCAATGATAAATCAAAAACAGCAGGAGAGGTTCATTTTATTTTTGTGGGAATTCCATATGAGCATGAAAACCTTAGCAAGGTAAATGAAGCATTGAAAAATATCACGGGCGTTAGTGAGGTGCAAAAGCTTCAAAAAACCGGCTCAGTTACATTTCAATTTAAAAGTAGTTTACTCCCAATCGAAATATGGAAGGACCTTCCCAGGCAGTTGCAAAAATCCTTTATGGTTCATGATAAGGATGCATATAATGTTGTATTGCTGTATAAAGCACCACCTCCGTCCAAATCAAAAAACTGATATACATTCGCCGCAGTTGCTGTTCCCCAAACCAAACCCGAAGCCCGCAGATTGCCGTTGTTGCGTTTTCGTGCCGTAGGTGATGCTGCGTCCGCCTGCGTTCGTTCCACACGAATGCAAAAGATAATTTTACCAACAAAGAACTATATCACCCCTTTGGGGTTCAGCACTTTTCAATTCGGATTATTTTCTATGATCATACCAGCCCTGCCCGTTCCGTTCAGGCGGGCCTTCAGGCTTTGCATTCTTAATCCCGAAGGGATGTAATTATTGTAGCATAGAATGATATTG
>JBDTUK010000083.1:0-10448 GCA_040007795.1 Ferruginibacter sp. | reverse complement strand
CGGTAATGTGCTTATGAGATACCAACTGGCGTGCAGCCTGGCGGCTTGGTGCAATGCCCATGCGGAATACGGTATTATCTAAACGGGCTTCCAGTAATTTGATGAGGTTTTCACCGGTAACACCCTTTCTGCGGGCAGCTTCATCAAATGTTTTACGGAATTGTTTTTCCAGCAAACCATACGTGTACTTTGCTTTTTGCTTTTCCCTTAATTGCAAAGCGTATTCACCTAAAGTTTTACGCTTACGGGTTGCGCCGTGCATTCCCGGGGGATTACTGTTCTTGGTCAACCATTTACCATTACCGGTAATGGGCTCTCCAAATATCCTGGAGATCTTTGTTTTGGGGCCTGTGTAACGTGCCATAATTGTATCTGCGGTCTTTTAGTGTCGGTGCATCATTATAAAGACCTTTTAAAATGAATAATGCACCCAGTTAAAAATTATTTTGAATTTTGAATTTTGAATTTCAAATGCATCTTAATTCAACATTTAAAATTTATCATTCAAAATAAATTATACTCTTCTTTTCTTTGGAGGACGGCAACCATTATGAGGCAAAGGCGTAACGTCTTTAATCATATTGATCTCGATACCATTTTGAGACAAAGAACGGATAGCACCTTCACGGCCGCTTCCTGGTCCTTTTACAAATACATCAACTCTTTTTAAACCTGCATCCAAAGCTGTTTTAGCTGCATCTGCTGCGGCCATCTGGGCTGCATAAGGTGTGTTCTTTTTAGAACCCCTGAAACCCATTTTACCTGCACTGCTCCAGCTGATAACCTGGCCCTGCTTATTGGTTAAACTGATAATGATGTTGTTGAAACTTGCTGTAATGTGTGCATCGCCGTAGCTGTCAACTTTTACTACTCTTTTTTTTGAGGCTGCCTTCGTACCGCCTGCTTGTGCTTTTGCCATAATTTGATCTGATAGGTAATCTTTAAAATTTTATCTCGCCTTAGACGAGACTGAATCAACCCTCCTGCCGGCTTATTAGGCGATCTGGTGTTGATTCAAAAAATATAAGCCTGTTTTAATTATTTCTTTGCTACTTTCTTTTTACCTGCAACTGTCTTACGCTTTCCTTTCCTTGTACGGCTGTTAGTACGTGTACGTTGTCCACGAACCGGTAATCCTTTACGGTGACGCAAACCACGGTAACAGGCTATATCCAGCAAACGTTTAATGTTCATCTGGGTTTCGCTACGTAAAGCACCTTCGGTTTTAAACTCGTTATTGATAACATTACGAATGGCTGTTTGCTCATCATCGTTCCATTCATTTACTTTTTTGCTAAAGTCGATACCCGCCTTAGACAAAATGTACTGGGCAGTAGAACGGCCAATTCCGTAAATGTAAGTAAGGCCTACTTCGCCTCTTTTATTTTTTGGTAAATCTATACCGGCAATACGAGCCATAGTTTATTTAATATTTAATATTTAATATTTTTTTATTGATTTTGCAAGATCTGTAAATATTACATCTTCAATCTTACCTATTCAATTCTTATCCCTGCTTTTGCTTAAAGCGTGGATTTTTTTTGTTGATCACATAAAGCCTGCCCTTCCTTCTTACAATCTTGCAATCAGCGCTGCGTTTTTTAATTGATGCCCTTACTTTCATAAACTTGTTTTTTTCTTATCGTGAATCGTGAATTGTGAATCGTGAAATGAAGCAGTTTCCCACTCACGTCTTACGACTCACCACTGACGTTTTTATTTGTACCTGAAAATGATCCTTCCTCTGGTCAGGTCATAAGGACTCATTTCCACACCTACTTTATCACCCGGCAGAATACGTATATAATGCATCCTCATTTTTCCGGAAATAGTGGCCAAAATCTCATGGTCATTCTCCAATTTCACCTTAAACATAGCATTGCTAAGTGCCTCTACAATCGTTCCATCCTGTTTGATAAGTGCCTGTTTAGCCATAATTTTGGGAGCGCAAAGATAGGAGGATTAATTTAAATAACAGCAAAAAACAGTTCTATTTACCAACAAAAGCATGGTTTTTCCACAGAAAAAGAAGATTTTCCTTCCTTTTTGGCTTTTACAGGGATGGAAAGAAGCAAATTTATTGAAAATGACAGGGTTGAAGGTGATTTTGAAGTACCAGCATATACAAACCAGGTTTTGCCATAATTAAAAAAGTCTCAGACTTCTTGCTGAGACCTTTTTAATGTTTATAAAACAACAGTTTTTTTAATCAAATGATTCTTCATTCAGGTGTACTTTGGTCATCTCGTAAAAATGATTTTGGAGTTGATGTACATTGATTGGGTGAAGCACATGCCGGTGTTCATCCCTGTACCATATTTCAAATTTCGAAAAATCATTTTTAGCCGGCAACATCATTCTGAATGCCCCTTTCATATATTTAACGGTTCCATCGGCATTGTCTTGTTTATGAAATTTCAGTTTCATCAACTGCTCTTCATCCAAAGGAATTGCACTCAGTTGTTCTGTTTCATACCAGAAATCCTGGGCACCGGTATTTACACAAACCTGTTTTTCATTATGATTCAGATCTGTAACTTCTCCCTGTTTTTTATCACCGTCATTATCTGCTATTAAATAATCGCCAACTTTAATTTCCTGGAACTTTATCATAGTAATTTGTTTTTGGTAATGCCAATATAGTATTTTTTATGAAATGATAATTAAGTAAAACATAATAACCCTCCCCCTTCGGGGGAGATGGAGGGGGCTTTATTCAGCCCAGCTCATTACATAACCCTCATTTTCAATTTCCAAAGCTTCTACTGTAAGTTGCAAAGGATGAAAAGTATCTACCATTACTGCCAGTTCTGCTGTTTCCTTTGCTCCAATACTTTTTTCAACTGCACCTGGATGTGGGCCATGTGGTATTCCGGCCGGATGCAGGGTTATCATTCCCCGGGTTACATGCTTACGGCTCATGAATTCTCCGGCAACGTAATACAGTACTTCATCACTATCTATATTGCTGTGATTGTATGGAGCCGGTATAGCATCAGGATGATAATCATATAACCTTGGTACAAATGAACACACTACAAAGGCATTCGTTTCAAAAGTCTGGTGTACAGGTGGTGGTTGGTGAACCCTGCCGGTTATAGGCTCAAAATCATGGATGGAAAAAATATAAGGATAGCAACAGCCATCCCAGCCAATCACATCAAAGGGATGTGTACCATAATGCAGGCCATATAAAATGCCTTTCTTTTTTGTTTTTATTAAAAAATCTCCCTGCTCATCATGCGTTTTAAGATCCTGTGGAGTACGCATATCTCTTTCACAAAAAGGCGAATGCTCCATCAACTGGCCAAACCTGCTCATATAGCGTTTGGGAAAGCGAAGCGGCGAAAATGATTCCACAATAAATAACCGGTTCTTGTCATCGCCGAATTCAATCTGGTAAATTGTTCCTCTTGGCAATACAATATAATCGCCATAACTGAATGGCAATTCGCCATACTGTGTTTTTACTTTACCATTCCCTTCGTGTACAAATATCATTTCATCAGCATCAGCATTTTTATAAAAGTAATCTACCATGCTTTTTTGAGGCGATGCCAGTACAATATGACAATCGTTGTTTACCAATATGGCTTTGCGGCTTTGCAGGTAATCGGCTTCAGGCTTTACTTTAAAACCTTCGAAGCTGCGGTGCTTCAGCATTTTTTCTTCTGCCACTTTCGGAGAAACATCAATGGGTTCATCCGTTTTGGTGATCATCGTTGGCGGATAACAATGATAAAGGAGGGCATAATCATCCGAAAAACCTTCTGTTGAAAAAAGCTGCTCAGAGTATAATGTACCGTCTGGTTTACGAAACTGGGTATGACGTTTATGAGGAATTTTTCCCAGTGTATAATAGTGTGACATAATTTTTTAATTAATAATTAATAATGTAAAATTCATCTGAATGTACACGTTATTAACGTTCACAAAGTTCAAGCGATGCCAGCAGGAAAATATATTTCCAGCTACGCTTGTCTATATAATAAGTGAAGTTGCGGTGAAAAGGCATTGGCTTTGTTTGTTATCGTAAATTTACATTTTATAATTAACAAAGCGTGACAAGAATAGGATTAGTTTCAGATACCCATAATTACCTGGATGATGCCATCTTTGAGCATTTTAAAGATTGTGAAGAGGTATGGCATGGTGGCGATTTTGGAAGTATTGAAATTGCCAATAAACTCATTCATGGTTTTACGGGACGTCAGACCATATTAAGAGGTGTTTACGGAAATATTGACGGACAGGACATCAGGAGCATTTATCCTGAACAATTAGTTTTTATGTGCGAAGATGTAAAAGTGATGATGCGGCATATTGGTGGCTTCCCTCCTAAATATAATCCCGAAACAAAAAAAGAATTACTCACTCACCAGCCCAAACTTTTCATCAGCGGCCATTCGCATATTTTAAAAATAATGTACGATGATAAACTAAATTGCCTGCACATGAACCCCGGTGCAGCAGGCAAACATGGATGGCATAAAATGAGAACCCTTATCCGCTTTGTAATTGATGGAAAAGAAATGAAAGATTGTGAAGTAATTGAATTAGGAAAAAGATAAATTGCAAAAAATATTTCCCCATGCCTAATACCAAAATTCAACTGCTGGGTCATGCCACTTTTAAAGTCACTACTCCCGAAAACAAAGTGATCATTGTAGATCCCTGGCTAAACAGCAATGAATTTATACCCGAACATTTAAAGAAGTTTGATGATACCGATCTGTTTCTGATCACCCACGGGCATGATGACCATTTTGACCTGGAAGTTTTGGACATAGTTAAAAACGGAAAGACAAAGATCATTGCAAACAGTATGGTACGTTGGTACCTTATTGAAAATAATTGCCCGCTGGATCGAATTGAAGCCATGAATCTTGGTGGTACCATTACTTTAGATGAATTGAAACTAAGCGTAACCATGGTGAATGGCTTTCATATTTCTCATATCAATATAACAGAAACAGAAGCCCGGTTTCCGCATAACAGTGTGGGATTTATTTTGAATTTGTCAGATGGGATTCGCATTTATTTTGCAGGCGACACCTGTGTTTTTGGGGATATGAAACTTATCGGTGAGATTTATAAACCCACCATTGCTGCATTGCCCATTGGCGACCGCTACACCATGGGGCCTTTGGAAGCATCCTATGCTATTCGATTGCTGAATGTAAAACAAGTGATCCCTTTTCACTATGGTACCTATCCACAACTAATGGGTACGCCTGAAGAATTAAAAGATCTTACAAAAGATATAGAAGGGTTACAAATACATGCCTTAAAAGCCGGGGAAATACTGGATACAGTGTAATAAAATACTTCGCAGGTTATAAAACACAACTCCTAATTCTTAATTCATAACTCATAATTTACTCCACCCAATCAGCAATAAAAATATTAGTATCGTGTGTACCACCATTATTACGGTTGCTGCAAAAAACAAATTTCTTTCCATCCGGGCTGAACATGGGGAAAGCATCAAAACCTTTGTCCCTGCTTATCTTCTCCATATGTTGCCCTTCCAGGTCGGTCAGGTACATGTTAAAAGGAAAACCTCTTTTATATTCATGATTACTGCAAAAGATCATGTGGTTTCCATCCGGGGTAAAATTAGGCGCCCAATTGGCCTGTGCTAAAAATGTAATTTGATGTGCATTGCTTCCATCTGCATTAGCAATCCAGACTTCCATATGGGTGGGTGCAACCAGGTTTTCTTTTAAAAGATCTTTATACTCTTTTATTTCTTCGGGTGTTTCTGGCCGGGAAGCCCGCCATATAATTTTTGACCCATCAGGACTAAACCAGGCGCCCCCATCATAACCCAATGTGTTGGTTATTTGCTTTACATGTTTGCCATCCAGATCCATAGTGTAAAGGTCAAGATCGCCGTTTCTCAAAGATGTAAATAAAATCTTATCGCCTTTGGGAGAAATATTTGCTTCTGCATCATAACCATCGGTCTTGGTCAGCCGTTTAACAATTTTGCCATTAATATCTGCTTTAAAAATGTCGAAATCTTTATAAACAGCCCAGATATATTTATTGCCATACTTACTGCGATCAGGAACAGGCGGGCATTCTGTACTGCCTAAATGTGTTGAGCCATACAAAATATGCTTACCATCGGGATAAAAATAAGCACAGGTGGTTCTTCCCGTTCCTGTACTTACCAGTTTGGGTTCAAATTTTTCTCCGGGCATGGTTGGTACCTTACCCATCCATATCTGGTCACATTGTATGCCTTCTTTGGGATTGGTTTTTTGAAAAATGATATACTTGCCGTCAAAACTGAAATAGGCTTCAGCATTATCACCACCAAAAGTCAATTGTTGAACATTGGCAAAATGTTTTTCTCCTTCAAACAAAACAGTATCAGCATTGGGCATATGATATGCAGTGTTTGAAATAGCCGTATTCTTTTTAAATGAAACCAAAGAAAATACAACCAGGACAAGTGTGCTTATTAAGATCAGTCTTTTCATTCATTTATATTTATACTGCAAAGGTATAAGATGTTAAATTTCAGATTGTCAGAAAATTGTCATGTGCATAAGAATACAAGGACCTAATTTTGCCAATAATTTATGAAGAAACAAAATTTAATAATAGTAACCGCTCTGGTTATACTGGCAGCTTGCAATAATAAAGACGCAAAGCAACCTGATGGCCCGGTTGTAATTGCTGATACGGAACAAACCATGAAAGATGTCATTGCAAAATTTCCTGATTCACTTTTACTAAAAGAAAAGCTGATACAATATTACAGGGATAGCGGCGATTATGATAAGGCCATTGCAACCGCAAACGAAATATTAAAAAAAGACAGCTTAAACCCCAGGCTTTGGGATATAAAAGCAACCCTGCACTTTGAGAACGGAGATACACTGAATGCGATCAGATCTTTTGAAAAAGCCATACAAATTTTACCTGACCCCGGCTATATTATGTCGCTGGGATCATTGTATGCACAAACAAAAAACAGCCGGGCTTTGGCGGTCTCCGATCTGCTATTGAAGGATAAAAACACCAAGGCAGAGAAAGAAGCACTTTTTATTAAAGGCTTATATTTTAATTATGCAGGAGATAAAACCCGTGCCATCGGTTTCTTTGATAAATGCCTGTCATTAGATTATACATTTATGTTTGGCTACCGTGAGAAAGCAATAGCCCTGTATGACCTCGGTAAATATGAAGAAGCCATAAAGGTTTTAGATAAAGCAGTTACCCTTCAAAATAATTTTGATGAAGGCTATTACTGGCGTGGCCGTTGCCTGGAAAAATTAAACAAACCAAACGAAGCCATTGAAGAATACCGCACAGCCTTAATGTATTCGCCAGACTTTGTTGAAGCAAAAGAAGCCTTATCTAAATTAGAAACGAAATAAATGATGAGTGATGAATTATGAATTAACTTTGCATACAGAAATTCTTAATTCTTAATTCTTAATTCTTAATTCTTAATTCTTAATTCATAATTCATAATGCCCATCATCGCCCCCTCCTTATTGGCCTCCAACTTTCTAAACTTAGAATCAGAATGTAAAATGCTGAATGAAAGTGTTGCAGACTGGTTTCACCTGGACGTGATGGACGGAAGATTTGTACCCAATATCAGCTTTGGACCCATGCTGATTGAGTTTTTCAGAAAAGCAACAACCAAAACCTGCGATGTACACTTAATGATAGAGGAACCTGAAAAATTTGCAGAAGCATTTAAAAAAGCAGGTGCAGATATTCTTACCGTACACCTGGAAGCCTGTAAAAATTTACACCGCAATATTCAGCAGATAAAAAGTTTGGGTATGCAGGCCGGTGTGGCTATAAATCCACATACACCGGTTGACAGTTTAAAAGACATTTTAGCTGATATTGACCTGGTTTGTATGATGAGTGTAAACCCCGGTTATGGAGGCCAGTCATTTATACCACACACCTTGCATAAAATAAAACAACTGCGTGAAATGATCGATGAACAGTCATTGAAAGTGAAAATTGAAATTGATGGTGGCGTCACGCTGGAAAATGCGAAAACTATAATTAATGCCGGTGCCGATGTACTGGTGGCGGGCAATACTGTTTTTAAATCGGCTGATCCGATTGCTACCATTGCTGCATTGAAAAATTTATAAGCTTTTATGTTTGTTTATAATTAAAAGCAGGTCATTCCATATATCGTCAAAGGTTGAATTTACTTAGAATTCCATTCTTTGTATCCGCACAGCATTTAAAATTGCTAACAAAGCTACACCAACATCCGCAATTACCGCTTCCCACAAAGTAGCAATACCACCTGCACCCAACACCAATACAATCACTTTAACCACCATTGCCAAAGTAATATTTTGCCAAACAATGCTCTTGGTTATTTTGCCAATTTTAATAGCAGTAACAATTTTTGACGGCTGGTCATTTTGAATTACAATATCTGCTGTTTCTATTGTGGCATCGCTCCCTAATCCTCCCATTGCAATACCTGCATCTGCCAGTGCTACTACCGGGGCATCATTTACTCCATCACCTACAAATGCAATTCTCTTTCCTTCATTTTTTAAAGCCTGTACTTTTTCTACTTTGCCTTCAGGTAATAAATCTCCGTAGGCATTATCTATACCTAATTCTTTTGCAACTTTATCAACCACTGCCTGTTTATCACCTGATAGCATAATCGTTTTAATGTTGAGCTTGTGCATTTCTTCGATGGCTCGCTTTGCATCTTCTTTAATTTCATCAGCAATGGTTATGTACCCTGCATATTTTTCATTTACTGCCACCACTACAATGGTGTCAACAATTGTTTCTATTTCTTTCGGATAATCAATATTGAACTTTGACATCAATTTTGCATTACCCACCAAGATATTCTCCCCGTCAGCTGTTCCTTTTAGACCATGTCCTGAAACTTCTTCTACATTTTCAACTTTTACATCTTTAACAATATCTCCGGCATATTCTGCTATTGCTTTTGCAATGGGATGGGTGGATTGGCTTTCAATAGCTGCGGTTAATTTCACCAACTCTTTTTCGTCAATATCTTTCGTTACTACTTCCTGTACTTTAAAAACGCCTTTTGTAAGTGTTCCTGTTTTATCCATTACAATGGCATTCACTTTTGTAACGACATCTAAAAAATTGGAGCCTTTAAAAAGTATTCCACTCTTTGATGCTAAACCAATACCGCCAAAATATCCCAATGGAATAGATACCACCAAAGCACAAGGACAACTGATCACAAGGAAAACCAAGGCTCTGTAAAACCAGGTATTGAAAACGTAATCATGAACAAAGAAATAGGGTACAATACATACAGCCAATGCCAGTGCAAAAACAATAGGAGTGTAAACTTTTGCAAACCTGCTTATGAATAATTGTGTTTGTGATTTACGGGCTGTTGCATCCTGCACCATTTCTAATATCTTACTTAGCTTACTATCCTTGAATAAGGATTTTACTTTTATTTCAGATACCTTGTCCAGGTTAATCATTCCTGCCAATACTGCTTCTCCTTTTCTTTTTGTATCAGGTTTGCTTTCGCCTGTAAGTGCAGCCGTGTTGAACGTGGCTACATCCGAATTGAGTTCGCCATCCAATGCTACTTTTTCACCGGGCTTCACCTGTATTATTTCATCTATTTGAATTTCGTTTGGATGAATTATTGCTGTTTTACCATTTCTTAAAACGGTTACTTCATCAGGTCTAATGTCAAGCAGTGCTTTAATACTTCTTTTTGCTTTACTTACCGCTGAATCCTGAAACCATTCTCCAATAGAATAGAACACCATTACTGCCACACCTTCGCTGTAAGAGCCGATTGCAAATGCACCGATAGTTGCCACACTCATTAAAAAGAACTCATTAAAAAAATCTAATCGTTTTGCCTTTTTGAATGCCATGTACAGCACATTATAACCGGCTAACAGGAATGCAGCAATAAAAATGATTAAATCAACAGGAAAAGCTGGAATAAATTTAAACCCAAATTCCATTGTTAGCATTACCGCCAATATTGCAAGCGACAGCAATAAAGGCCAATGGCTTTTCCAACCAGCGTCTTCTTCACTGCCGTGGTCGTGTCCATCATCATCACTATGCTCATGATCGTGATCATCATTATCATTATCTGTTTCCGGTTGCTTTGGCAATGGCTTTTTATCATCCGTACTGCAGCAGTCTTCGTGTTTGTCTTTTTTTGAATTATCCATGTCTGTTTATTATGAAATAAAAAATGACAGTATCCCTGTGATGATTAATGTCCAGCCTGTAATGATACCGGCCTTATGTTCTAATGAATGCCAGTTGAGTTTCAATATTCCTTTGTATGCAAGCCTTACCCACAGTACCATTCCTGTAACTGATATAATAAGATACAGACCTGCTATAGTTGCTACTGCCCACCAGCCTTTTGTGCCTGCCATTAAAAAGTAGGCTTCAATTTCAAGGCA
>JBDTUK010000082.1:0-22838 GCA_040007795.1 Ferruginibacter sp. | reverse complement strand
CTGGGCCTGCAGCAATCCATTGCCGATGAACTGCAGATACTGCAGAATACCGGGCAGTTTGCAACGCATTTAAAGATCATTGGCGAGGCTTATAAGTTGCTGCCCCAAAAGGAAATGGTGCTCTTTCGCATTGTGCAGGAAGCATTGAACAACTGCATTAAATATTCAAAAGCAAAAAACATAACGGTGACACTGAACTATGATACCGCAAATTTTTTACTTCACATTACTGATGACGGAATTGGTTTTGATACGCATGTAAAAACAGGTATAGGTTTAAAGAGTATGCAAAACAGGGCGGCACTTATTAGTGGTGAATTTTCAATCCAGTCATCACCAGGTAATGGCACTGCAATTATTATTACACTTTTAAAAGAGGCAAGGACTGCAAACCAATAAACTAATAAACAGATTAACTAATTAACCAACATGGCAAACATAGTTTTAACAGACGATCACACTTTACTCCGCAATGGGTTGGCCTCGCTGGTACAAAGCCAGGGCCATACTGTTTTGTTTGAAGCCGATAATGGTAAAGATTTTATGGCAAAGCTTAATGTAAAACTGTTGCCTGATATTGTGTTACTCGACATCAACATGCCCGAAATGGATGGTTACGAAACGGCGCAATGGATAAAAACAAACCACCCGGAAATAAAAGTGCTGGCTCTCAGCATGTATGACAACGAAACTTCCATCATCCGTATGCTCAAATGCGGTGCCCGTGGTTATATTTTAAAAGACAGTGAACCGGCAGAACTAAAAGCTGCTATTCATGCGCTGATGGAAAAAGGTTTTTATTACAGCGACCTGGTGAGTGGCAAACTGATGCATGCCATAAATAAAATGGACGACGAGGGCGGCGACCTGAAAAGCCTGGTGCCGCTGAATGACCGGGAAACCGATTTTTTAAAATATACCTGCACCGAACTTACCTATAAAGAAATTGCCGATAAGATGTTTGTGAGCCCACGTACCATTGATGGTTACCGGGATGCGCTGTTTGAAAAGCTGCACGTAAAAACAAGGGTGGGGCTGGTGATGTATGCGATTAAGAATGGAGTGGTAAACATAAATTGATTTCAGTTCAATGTTTCTCGTTTCTTGTTCCTCATTTTTCGTTCATTTTACTTTATAGAGTTGTCGCCGCAATAGCAGTACCTAATTTTAAGGAGCCAATAGTTTACCTAAATTGTAAAGTGCCTGAAAACTGAGGAGCTAAACGAGAAACGCCAAACGAGAGACCAAAAACAATTATTTTACTCCAAATACTTTTTCTCCGTTAATATAAGTTGCCAGCACTTTTGTTTTTAAAATATCTGTTGTAGGGCAACTCATCAAGTCGGTATCTAAAATAATAAAGTCGGCAAACTTTCCTTTTTCCAAACTCCCTTTTTGTTTTTCTTCAAATGCTGCTTTGGCAGCCCAGGTAGTCATGCCTCTTATGGTTTGTTCTCTTGTTAATGCATTCTCCATTTGATACCCACCGGCCGGAAATCCTTTCGCATCCTGCCTTACCACCGCTGCAAAAAATGTTTTAAATGTGCTGATATCTTCTACCGGAAAATCGGTACCCAGCGGTATCCAGCCATTTTCTTTTAATAGTTGTTGATAAGCATAAGCTCCTTTCACCCTTTCGTTACCTAAGCGGTCGCCGGCCCAGTACATATCAGATGTTGCATGGGTTGGTTGCACCGAGGGAATGATACTATACTCACCAAATAATTTAAAATCATTTTGATTGACTACCTGTGCATGTTCAATGCGCCAACGCAGATCATTCTTGCCTTTCAAATATTTTGCATAAATATTCAGTATTACCCTGTTGCCGCTATCGCCAATAGCATGGGTACACATCTGCCATCCCTTTTGATAAATGATATTAGCTACCGAATCAAAATGTGATTGAGGGCTCAGTAAAAAACCTGACCAGTCCGGCTTATCACTGTATGGCTGCAACAAACAGGCGCCTCTTGAGCCGAGTGCACCATCCGCATACACTTTAAATGCGCTAACCGTTAAACGGTCTGTTTTTATTTTTCCATTTGCAAAAGCAAGTTCAAAATTCTTTTTATTGTCGCTGAGCATAATGTACATCCGCATTTTCAGTTCGCCGGACCGTTGCAGTTTTTGTATTTTTTCTACCGCCTCATAATCAAGTCCGCAATCATGTACCGAGGTTAACCCGGTTGCAAAACAATTGGCCTGCGCAAGCATCAATGCTGCTTTCGCCTTCTCATCATCTGGGCCGGGTATCTTTTCAGAAACCAGGTCAACTGCATTATCTACCAATATACCGGTAAGCTTTCCTGCTTTTACTTCAATTTCCCCGCCCGTTAATGCAGTACCGGGTTTTATGCCGGCAAGGTCAAGCGCTTTTTGATTGGCGATGGCTGCATGTCCGTCAATCCTGGTTATCAAAACCGGCCGGTCAGGAAATAATTCATTTAGTTTTTCATTGGTTGGAAAGTCTTTAATGGCCCAATCATTCTGATCCCACCCTCTTCCCGTTAACCATTCGCTTTCAGGTAAACCCTTTGCAAAATCACTGCAACGATGAAGCACCTCTTCCCAGCTTTCGGTACCAACAAGGTTTACCCGTTGCAGGCTGAATCCGTAACCCACAAAATGTGCATGTGCATCAATAAAGCCCGGGAAAATAGTTTTGCCTTTTGCATCTTCTATGATATTCGATTCGTACTCTTTCAGTATATCATCATTTTTTCCGATGGCAATAATTTTCCCTTCTCTAACCGCCATTGCTTCGGTAACCGAAAACTTTTCATCAACGGTATAAATTTTTGCATGATGAATGATCATATCTGCCTTTTGGCGAAACTTGCAGCAGGAAAAAGAAAGAATTAAAAATGAAGAATTAAAAATTAAAAATGATTTGATGTAGTTTTTTTTGAAAGTCATAGCAGCTAATTGTTTTTCAAAAGTAGGATAAATGAATTGTTTTGTCATTCCGACGCAGGAGGAATCTGCCCGGCAAATTTGCCAATGCTGAAAACTTAAACATAGTGGGCAGATCCTTCACTATCGTTCAGGATGACAAAACAAAACGATGTATTGCTTGCTTATATAGCTAAACTCAATTTCAACCGTATCTTTACAGTATGCAGTTTGATAAGATCATCAATGCCAAAATAAACCAGGAGTCGGATAAGCCACTGATGAAAAAGGATCTTTTTCCGGTGAGTGAACGGTTACAGAAATACCTGCACCAGTACGGCAGGGATATTGAATTGCCTATTGCCTACAAAGACCTTTTAAACTACAGGCATACTATTGCACTGAGAAATAAAAAAGGAAAACTTACCCATTGGGAAACGGCTGTGTATGATCTTAAGGAGATGGAGTTTTTAAAAGAGGGGCTTATTAAAACCTATGCGGCGCTAAAAACAGAAGGCAACATGAGTTATAGCAAGCATCTGGATGTAGAGCGGATAGATTTTTGTGAGTTTGGAAACAGTGTGCCCTTCCGCATCCGTATCATCAACCGTATCAATGATAATTACGATCATTATTATGTAAAGGCTTCGGATGCTTCCCGTATTTACGGGTTGGAACTGGAACATTTACTCAGCCCCAACCGCATTACCTTCTTATACCACAAGAATACGCTGGTGGAAGAACATATCCCGGGCATACCGGGAGATGTTTTCCTGGAGGAATATTTAAATGAACCTGAAACAAATAAGATACGCATTGCAAAGGAGTTTGTAAAATTCAATGAACGCTGCTTTGCCAGGTTATTGGGAGATATGCGTAGTTATAATTTTGTAATTGATATTACCCCTGACATTGAAGATTACCAATACCGCATGCGTGCCATAGATTTTGACCAACAATGTTATGAAGGAAGAAAAAACCTTTACCTGCCGCAGTTTTACAGGGAAAATTATGACTATGTGGAACTGGTGTTAAACACCCTGAGTGCCGAAGTGATAGAACAATACCAGGCAGAGGAACGCACTGCTATGGCACATCGTGTTTTTGCCAGCAGGAAACAATTAGTGGAATTGCTTAACATTATGAACAGGGATGAGATATCTGATAATTACAAAATAAAAATGCTGAGGGAAGAATTGAACAGTCATTTTAAAACGCATTATTTTTCTAAATGCATTACCATGGGCTCTATTGTAAAAAGGCAGTTAAAAATAGTATTACAAAAACACCTGATGCAGGTAAAGCCATCCTGATCTCCATATTTCTTTTAATTTTTTATCTTTACTATATCATTTAGGTATGTACAATCCGAAGCAAACAAAAGTATTACAAGAAAAAACTGAAGGGTGGTTTTCTACTATCAATGCAATAAACATTAAAAATATATTAAAGGATAATATTGAGAATTTAAGAGATTGTCTTCGCTTTCATGAATACAGGTATTATGTACAAAACGATCCCCTCATCAGTGATTTTGAATATGATTCTTTGTATAAGTTATTAGAGCATTACGAAAAAGAAGATCCTGCTGCAGTCACCAAAGACTCTCCAACACAACGGGTAGGTAAAGGATTAATAAAAGATTTTCCGAAAGTGCAGCACCTGGTGCCTATGCTTTCTTTAGAAAATTCTTACAATGCTGATGACCTGGTTGATTTTGACAGGAAGGCAAAAGAGCTTTCGGGCCTGGAGAAAATAGAATATTGTGTAGAGCCAAAATTTGATGGGGCAAGCATCTCCCTTATTTATGAAAATGATATGTTAGCCCGTGGCGCAACAAGGGGTGATGGAGAGGTTGGCGATGAGATCACGATGAACATAAAACAGATCAGGTCGGTTCCACTTTCAGCAAAATTTAGTGAGTATGGTATTGAACAGATCGAGATACGTGGCGAAGTGCTGATGAACAAAAATAATTTTAAAGCATATAATGATGCGTTGATCGAAGAAGGGATACCCCCGCTTGCCAATCCAAGAAATGCTGCTGCCGGATCGTTGAGAATAAAAGATACGGCAGAAGTTAGCCGGAGAAACCTGGAAGCATTTTTATACCATGTCAGTTATGAACATACAGTGATTGGTCAGCCCAAAACCCAAAACCCAAAACCCAATACACACAGCGGTATGCTGGAAATGCTATGGAACCTGGGTTTCAGGAGCCCTAAAAAAGAAATGAAAGTGCTGCAGGGTATTGAAGCCGTAATAAAACATATAAATGATTTTGAAAAAGGAAGGGATGATCTGGGCTATGAAATAGATGGCATGGTAATAAAAGTGAATGATCTGAAGCTGCAGGATAGACTTGGTATGACATCGCATCATCCACGTTGGGCCATTGCTTATAAATTTAAAGCAAGGCAGGGGACCAGTAAATTACTTGCTGTTGAATTCCAGGTGGGCAGAACAGGTGCTGTAACCCCGGTTGCTAAAATAGAACCGGTACAGGTTGGTGGCGTTACCGTAAGCAGTATCTCTATTCACAATGAAGAGTATATCAAAGAAAAAGATCTGAAACTGGGTGATACCATTTTAATAGAGCGCAGTGGTGATGTTATACCACAGATCGTAAAATCATTTGCCGAGTTGAGAAAAGGTAATGAGAAGAAAATAAAATTCCCCACACGTTGCCCGGTTTGTGATAGTGAATTATTTAAACCTGAAGAAGATGCGGTGTGGCGATGCATTAACCTTACCTGTCCTGCCCAGATCGTGGAAGGTATTATTCATTTTGTGAGCAAAGATGCAATGGACATCAGGAGTTTTGGTGAAGCCAATGTTCGTAAATTTTATGACCTGGGATTATTAAAAGATATCCCGGGTGTATATACTTTACCATTTGACAAAATAGAAAAACTGGATGGGTTTGGTGAAAAATCTATAACCAAGCTTCAACAGGCAATTGAAGACTCAAAGAAGCAACCCCTTCACCGCATCATTTATGCATTAGGCATACGCTATGTGGGTGAAACCACGGCTAAAACATTGGCCAATGCGGTAGATCACCTGTTGCAATTTGCTAACTATACAGAAGGACAGTTGCAGGAGCTGGAAGATGTTGGTGTTAAGGTAGCTAAAACGGTGTATGAATTTTTTCATAATAAAGATAACATGTACTTACTGCAACAATTAGAAAGCCTTGGTGTGCAATTAAAAAATGAAAAAAAGGAACTCGTAACCGATGGCGGTCTTAGTGGGCAAACCTTCTTATTTACAGGCAGTTTGGCCCGGTTAAAGAGAAGTGAAGCGGAGGCCATGGTGGAAAAGAATGGGGGCAAAATAATTGGCGGCGTCAGCAGCAAACTTAACTACCTGGTGGTTGGCGAAGATGCCGGAAGCAAACTTGAAAAGGCAAAAAAGTTAGCTACAGTAAAAATTATTACTGAAGAAGAATTTTTAAAAATGCTGCCTAGCTAGCAAAAAAAAAGCTTTATATTTATAGTGAAGCCTTTTTAAAAAAACTTACGGGCAGGTGGCTGGCCCGGCATCACTTTTTAAATCATACTATTATGATTAAAAAAAATCCTGGCGAAGTTTGGAAACAGATCCTCTTCAGTGGCCATAAACAACTTCGCAAAAAATATGCAGTTTCATCTCATGGCCGGGCTGCCAGTTTTAATGATCACATTGAAAAAGACGGAAAATTATTGAATGGATCATTAACCTCGGGCTACAGAACACTGAATCTTCATGTTGAAAATGGGAATGGCACCATTTATATTCACCGGGAAGTGGCAAAATTGTTTTGCAAGAAAACCTCTCCAAAATATAAATATGTAATTCATGTCAATCACAAAAAGAGAGACAATCATTTTAAAAATTTAAAATGGGCAACGCTGGATACGGTGAGTTCTCACCAGCAAAACAGCCCGGAAAAAATAGCCTACAAAAAAAGGCAGGCTAATCGTACCGTTGGCCTGAAGCTTAATGCCACACAGGTTAAGACCATTAAAGACATCATAAATAATCCCAAACGAAAAATAACTTACAAGAAGCTGGCCGCTAAATATAAAGTGAGTGAAATGACCTTATACCGTATTAGGAGCGGTGAGAACTGGGGAAGGATTAAGTGATTTGTACAATGTAATTTGGAATTAGGAATTGGTTCGGGGAACTGATTCCTTTTTTATTTTATGTAAATTCGTTTTCTTAAAAAATGAACTATGCTTCAATCATCTACTTTAAAATTTTTGAAAGACTTAAAAAAGAACAATGACAAATCCTGGTTTGAGAGACATCGCAAACAATACGAAATTGCCAAAGCTGATTTTCTTTTACTGGCCGGGCAGGTAATTAAAAGTATTTCAGGATTTGACAGCTCCATTGGAAATTTAGAAGCAAAAAACTGTACGTTCAGGATAAACCGGGATGTAAGGTTCAGTAAAAATAAAGACCCGTATAAAAGCAACATGGCCGCCTATTTTAATAAAGATGGCAAGAAAGCCCTGGGATCGGGATATTATTTACATATTGAACCCGGTAAAAGTTTTGCAGCAGGTGGCATATGGATGCCTGAACCGGGGGTACTTGCAGGCATACGCCAGGAAATTGATTACAGTTTTACCGAATGGAAAAAGATAGTTGAGAGCAAGTCATTTAAAAAAATATTTCCAGAAGGAGCTAAAGGCGATGCTTTAACCAGGCCACCAAAGGGTTATTTTGAAACTAATCCTGCCATTGAATACCTGAAAATGAAAAGTTTTATTGTAAGTAAATCTTTTAGTGATGCTGAAGTTCAAAACAAGAATTTTATTTCGGATGTGGCAAAAACATTCCAGGCCATGAAACCGTTGATTGATTTTTTGAATACAGCGATAGAATAAACGGGTAAATTATATTAGCTGGAAAGTTTAGTTGCTATTAAATCAACCAGGTTGCCTACATTATCTAATTTGCCCAGCTCTTTGAGTTTAAATTTTACAGCAAAAGTATTTTCAACCCCTCCTATCATCAGCATATGAGACAATGAATCCCAGTTTGCAACATCGTTGGCGGTTAATTCTTTGCTTAACACAATTGCATCGTCATTAAAAATGTTTCGAAAAATTGTTGTTAGTTTTTCTAAAATTACAGATTCATCCATAAATATTTTTTATTCAGCATCCGGTTAATTTTAAAACACCGGAGAATTTTTTCTTATCCCAAAAACTGAGTTCATTTTTTTAGACACCCGCTAATAAACGCTTCAAAGTGAATATGGGTTGCCCCCTCATAATCCCCTATTGGATAAATTATTACAAATGCAGTTTTGCCATAAATAAAGGAGGTCTGCTGATCTTTTAATCAGGGGTTCGCCAATATGACCAAATGTTTCAGGAAATATTCTTGGAGCAGCCAATACAGGGTTGTGTCTGTAGTAAAGGTGTTTTTACAGATGAAGAGGCCGTATCCTTTAAAAAGATGGCCAGAGATAAAAATCTCCGGCCTTGCTTACCTCTGAAACCACAAGAAAAAAGTTATGAATATTTTTTAAATAGAATTAGCGTTAATAAATCAGATTATTATATAAAAGGGGGTCTACCATAAATGATATTCCAGAAAGGTTTTTGATAAGATTGGAGAGATTTAGATAACCGTGCAGGTTGTAAAATTAGTATTTTTTTAATATTATCATAATTTATTTTTCTACACTTGCCCGTTAGTGTCGTTTTCGCTTCATACTTACCTACTGATTTTCTATCCTTTTGGGCTGTTTTTAGGATGTTTTCCATTTAAAACCGCCCATTTCGGCTATTTTCGGAAGATAATCAGGTTATTATCTTTTTAATTAAAAGCGGCTAAATTATTTTAAGGCGGCATTAAAAACTAATAAGTGTTAGTTTTACAAAAAAGCTTAAATGGCAAAAATTAAGCCGGGTAAAAATGCTACTAAAAGGGATGTGATCACGCAAAAAGCTTCTACTCTTTTTAAAATAAAGGGTTATTCTTCCACTTCAATGAGAGAATTAGCAGAGGCTGTTGGTGTTGAAGCTCCCAGTCTTTACAATCATATTGGATCGAAAAGCGAACTATTACAGGCTATTTGCTTTAAAGTGGCAAATGATTTTACTACTCACCTGGATATGACAGAAGACACATCTGTAAGTGCTGTTACAAAAATTGAAAATATTATCCGTTTTCACATACAGATGATGCTGACTAATTTTGATGAAGTATTTGTTGCCAACCACGAATGGAAACATTTAAGGGATCCGTATTTGAGTAATTTTCTTAACCAGCGCAGGAGCTATGAAAAAAAGCTGGTCGCATTAATTGAAGCCGGCATTAAAACAAAGGAATTCAAAACCATTAATCCCTACGTATCTGTTCTGACAATATTATCAGCGGTACGTGGCCTTGAATTTTGGCAACGGCATAAACAAAATGTAAGTATTCGGGTTTTGGAAGATGATATGGTGACTCATTTATTAAAAGGTATAATAAAATAATTGTTATGGCTGTTCATTTTCATAAATTAAAAGTAAAAGAAGTAAAAAAGGAAACACCAGATTGTGTTTCGATTGCATTTGCAGTTCCTGATGAACTAAAAAAAGATTTTGAATTTGCCCAGGGGCAAAATATTACGGTCAAAAAAAATATTGACGGTGAAGATATCCGGCGTTCCTACTCTATCTGTTCGGCACCTTATGAAAATGAACTAAGGATAGCTGTAAAAAAAGTTGATGGAGGAAAATTTTCAGGCTATGCAAATACCCTGTTAAAAACAGGTGATGAGCTGGATATCCTGCCCCCCACCGGAAAATTTAACACAAAACTAAAAACAGAAAACCAAAAACAATATCTTGCTTTTGCAGCAGGAAGTGGTATCACGCCGGTTATTTCTATAATTAAAACCACCTTACAAATTGAGCCTCAAAGCAGCTTTACATTAGTGTTTGGTAACCGGGGCCGCAGTTCAATTATTTTTTTTGAAGAACTGGAAGGCTTAAAAAATAAATATCTTAACCGCTTTAATTTCATTAATATACTCAGCCGGGAAAAAACAGATGCCCCGGTTAATTTCGGGAGGATCAATAACGATAAATTAATTGAATTAAATAAACTGGTTGATTATAAAAACATCGATGATTTTTTTATTTGTGGACCTGAAGAAATGATCTTTTGTACAAAAGATTTTTTAGAGCAGCAAGGTATTGAGAAAAAGAAAATTCATTTTGAGTTGTTTACTACTCCCGGACAAAAGAAGATCACAAGCAAAAAACCACAAGTTACAAACGATACATATCCTAAAAGTAAAATCACGGTTAAACTGGATGGCAGGAGTTTTGAATTTGACCTGGGATTTGATAATGACAGCATTTTAGATGCTGCGTTGAAACAGGGGGCCGACCTGCCCTTTGCCTGCAAAGGTGGCGTATGTTGTACCTGCAAAGCAAAATTATTAGAGGGTGAAATTGAAATGGACGTAAACTGGGGACTGGAACAGGAAGAAGTAGAGCAGGGATTTATCCTTGCCTGCCAATCACATCCCAAAACTGAAAAAGTGGTGGTGGATTTTGATATTAAATAAGCCTATTCCTTCTTGCTAAAAATTTATCCTTGTACCCGGTTGTATGATGGCAGTATAACTCCGGTCGGATGAAATTGAATTTCGTCTGCCATGGCCACGAAGAGCTTTTAATTGTATTCGTTGCCCGTTTGCTGCTGTTACAGAATTAATCTCCACATCAGTTTGCACTTTTCCCAGTTTTATTGTACCGTTAGCTATAGCTCCCTGCTGAATAATTGTAACTCCACTGTACATCACCCGGTTTCTTACAGAAAAAGTAACAGGAATATCTTTTCGTTCAGGAGAACCATCAAGGTCTTCACGTAAAGAAAGCTCTACTTCTAATTTAGTAGTGATATAGATATCTTTTTTTTCTACAGGTTTTTCTACAGGCGTTTCAACCAGTGTTTCCTTTTCTTTTGTTTTTTCTACTTCATTTTTTTGTACAGGTTCCTTCTTTTCAATTTTATTTTCTTTTGGCTTATCAGGTTCAGGTTTGGAAACCGGTATCTTAGTTTGGTTATCTTTTTCCGGCACAGGCACATTAACGTTTTGCGATGGTGTAATAATTGTTCCGGTTTGTGGATTATCACCAGTTACATTTTTACCAGTTGATTTTAAAGTATCATTTTGGGCTAATTCTCCGTTTTTATCTCCATTATTTTTTATTAATCCTATCGTTACGATAAGAAAGAGCAGAAGTGCCGCAGCAATTAAATACCATTTCCTGTTTTTTGAAATATTCTGTTTCGCTTTTTCTAAAGCAGAATGTGGATTTGCCCATATCTCTGCTTTTGTTTGCATGGCTACCGAAGTCATGAGATCTTTATTGGGCTGTGTGATTGCACCGGCATATTGGGTAACCTTGCTGTCTGCTGCAACAGGTTTGAGTGCCGCCAAATTAATTTCCCTGAAAAATGGGAAGGCTTTAATTAAAGCCTGCTGAAAAGCCCTTGCATCAGCAAAGCGGTTCTCAGGGTTTTTATCCAATGCCTTCATTACAATATCAGCCAATGCTTTTGGAACTGAAGCGTTTAATTTATCGGGCGGACTTGCTTTCTTTTTTAAAATGGCCTGCATCAGGTTAAAATCAGTATCGCTTTCAAAAGGAAGCTTTCCGGAGATCAGTTCATATAAAGTAACCCCCATTGCATAAATATCAGACGCGGCAGAAGCGTCTTTTCCCTGGATAAGTTCCGGTGCCATGAATTCAACAGTGCCAACTATTTTATTAACCTGCGTCATTTTTTGTTCGCCTGCAACTTTAGCAATTCCAAAATCCATCAGTTTTACTGTGCCGTCAGGCGTAAGCATAATATTAGATGGTTTTATATCCCGATGAAAAATATTCTTTTTATGTGCATGTTGTAAACCTTCAAGCGCCTGGATAAAAACAGGCACAATAAATTCCGGTGGTAATGTTTTATGTTTTCTTAATAACTCATCAAGATTTGTTCCTTCTACATATTCCATTACCATGAAATGATTCCCTTCCTGTTCAATAAAATTATAAATAACGGCTATATTGGGGTGAAGCAATTGTGCAAGCACACGTGCTTCTTTTTTAAACCTTTCCAAAAAATGGGTTTGCATGGTAAGTTGTGGGTGAAGCATTTTTAATGCTACCTCCCTGCCCAGCATAATATCAGTGGCCCGGTAAACATTACCCATACCGCCCTGCCCCAGGTGTGCATTTATATGGTAGCTGTGTATTTTTTCTCCAATCATAATCGGTTAGTGTTATATCTCTGCAGGTAAATCTGCATCTCTTGTTAATTTAGGCAAATCAATATCCCTTGTTAATTTTAATCCTGCTTCTGTTTCTTTTGAGGTGCCTGTGCGCTCTGCTAATACAACAGTTATATTATCGTGTCCCCCTCTTGCTTTAGCCTGGTTTACCATATACTCAGCAGCATCTTTTAATAAATTTTTGCTGAGTATCTCGTTCAGTTCTTTATCATTTAAATAGTCATATAGCCCATCGGAACATAATAGAAGCCGGTCATTGTTTTCAAATGTCAGGCTGCACCTGCCTGTATCAATTCTCAGATCAGGTTTCGTTCCCATGGCATTGGTAAGTATATTTCTTTTAGGATGTGTGGCCGCTTCTTCAGGGGTAATATCACCACTCTTTACCAATTCCTGAACATAAGTATGATCTTCAGTTATCTGTAAAATTGAATTGCCCTTTTGTATATAGGCCCTGCTGTCTCCCACTTGTGCATAATAAACCGTTTGATCAATTACAACCAATGCTGTACAGGTGGTTCCCATTCCCTTATAGGCCTTATTGGAACGGGACATCTCAAAAATATTTTTATTAGCCAGGGCAAATACTTTTGCCAGGTTTTTTTCTACGCTGCCATTACCTATTTGATTAAAATATTCCCTGCTAATAATTTCGGCAGCCATTTTACTGGCCACTTCTCCTGCCTGGTGTCCCCCCATTCCATCTGCAACAATTAGCATCTGGCCTTTTTCACGGATAACATTTTCATCAGCAACTTTAAAATACATACCCCTGTCTTCATTATTGGTTCTTATATTACCCAGGTCGGACAATACAATAACTTTTAAATTACCTGACTCGAAAGATTCATTGCTGTTTTCTGAAACTGTTTGTTTTACTTTTTTCCCAAAAATATTAAACCAGGCCATGTTTTATTTCTTTATTTTTTCAAGATTATATTCATACGACTTTCGCCTGTTGGTGATCGGCACTTCTTCTTTTCTGGAAACATATCCCTCAGCCTGTAAAGTAAACTGGAAGTATTCTCCGTCCCTTCCCGATATCTCATAAGGCAGTTGTTTTGTACTGCCATCAGGAAAGACAATATATGCATTTGGTGCATTCGGTACTGATATGATCAATTTTTCCAGGCCGGTTGGTTCCGATTTTTTTCCCTGTGTTACCGGTTCATCAGTATTTATTACAATATTTTTTTCATCCGGGCCTGTTGCAATAAAGATCAAAACAATAATAAGTAATAAGGCCGCCGCTCCCGAAATAAGTAAAGTTTTACGGCTGAAATTAGATTTTACCCGGTTTTGTTTTACTTCCCGTACATGGCCTGTTTGTTGTTTATTAAATAATAAACTTTCCACTTCACTCGCAGAAATCCGGCTGGATGGATTTTGTCGCAGGCTTTTTTCAATAACTGATTTAAGTTTTTCTGAAACCTGCGGCACCATTATTTTAGGATCTGTGAATGATCCTTTTTCAATTTTAGAGCGAAGCGTTACGGGATTGTTTGCTTCAAACGGAAGATAGCCGGTGATCAGTTCATAAGTCAATACTCCCAGGCTCCATACATCCGATTTTTTTTCTACTTGTTGCTGAAATTGTTCAGGAGCCATGTATTCGGTTGTTCCTACCACAAAACCCAATTGGGTAAGTTTAGGTGTGTATTTATTTTTCGCAATACCAAAATCAAGCATAGTAACGGTTCCGTTAGGCCGTATTTTAAAATTCTGTGGTTTTATATCCCGGTGAAGGATGTCTTTTTTGTGCAGGTATGCAAGTGCAGAAGCAACCTGTCGAACAATATTTTCTGTTTCGGGGTTAGAAAGTTTACCTCTTTTATGGAGATAGGTGTCAAGTGTTTCTCCATCCACATATTCCATGATAATACAGGGAGTGTCACCCGAAATCACATACTCATAAAGACAGGCAATGTTGGGATGGCTAACCGATGACTGGATGTAAGCTTCGTTTTTGAATCGTTCAGCCATCTCTTTCTGGTGCAATATTTTAACTGCTGCTGTTCTGTTCAGTGCAGCATTATACGCTATATATACGTCGCCCATACCACCTGACCCAATCCGTTCGGCCAGGTGGTATCCCGCTATCTCTTTTATATGTCCGTTATCATATCTCATCCTTCAAGCGACATCAAAACCCCAATGCTGAACAATAGTTTTTTTCAGCAGTAATTAATTATTCATTTTTTTGCGACCCATTAATTCAAGGCCATATTTTATGGGTACAGCAAATGAAATAACTGTGCCTGCTGCATCTCCTGCCCCGGCATAATAAATACCAATTACCTTGCCCTGGTCATCAAACAAAGGACCACCACTGTTACCGGGGCCCGTGGCATTAATGGTTAACTGGTAAGAATCGCCGAAGGTACTATACGTTAAATTTTTGGCTGATAATGCTGAAGACCCTGGAATGATTCTGCCGATATTTCCAGGTGTAACTGTTGGTGTTGGTACTGTGGTATATTTTACATCCCGGTTAAATGGATCGTTTGACCGGCGTGCTACAAATTCCTGCGGAGCTATGCCGGGGTAGCCCATTACGGTTACAGCCTGGCCCGGTTTTATCTGGTCATAATTATCATTCATGGTTACTTTAGATAAAGATTCGGGTAGCTCTACTTTTATCATAGCTACATCATGTTCGTCGGAAGGTGTTGAAGATTGCACAGGGCGGCGTAATGCAGTACCGGAAAACACCACATCCATATATGTATTTCTTCCTTTTATGCTACCTTTCCATGCAGCGTAACCCCCTGCTACCTTGGTTTCAGCCGGCACCCAGCCAAATACGTCAGCCAGGGTAATTGTTCTGCCGGGCACAACCACTGGTATGCCAGCCACATAAGTCACCAACACACCCGGAAATGCATCATTAGGGAAATCATACCTTGTATTCCATGCAGCACCTATATGCCGGTTAGTTATAATAAATCCATCCTGAGATACAACAAACCCTGATCCCCACGCCGAAGGCATACCCACCGGAGCTCCATACTTTACATTTTTCTGGATATCAATATAGGGCTCAATTTGTCCCTGGTTGTTTTCAATATATGCCGCATAATACCTGATCACTCCATCAGGGTCTTTTACCGGTATGTAGTCATGCCATAATTCAACCCCGGTATTGGCATCAAATAACTGCCAGCCAAACTCTATCTGCACTACCCTGTCATCATTTTCCTTCGCAATTTGTTCAGGTGTTCTTTTATCTTTTAATGATGAATCCTGCACATTAACAATTGTTGTGGTATTCTTTCCAAATATTTTATCTCTGAAAAAATAACCCAGTGCGCCAAGTACAATGATGAGCGCTCCGATAATATAAGCCATACTACTGAATGATTTTTTTCTTTCAGCTACCAGCATTCTTTCTACGGTTTGTTTGCCTAATCCTGTTTTCATCGGCTCTGCTGCCGCCGATGTTGATGCTGATGCCTGGCCAACTTCAGAAACTGTAGTAGCCTTAATGGATGTGGGAATGTCCATAATTTTGGTTTGCATCATCATATCCTGCGGCCGTGGGTATATATCGAATGAAAAAACGGGGCCATTACTTCCCAATTGAACTTCATCACCTGGATTTAAAGCTGCCGAGCCCTTAACCCGCATTTTATTTACAAAAATTCCATTGCGGCTGTTGTTATCATTAATTGAAAACTTAGGCGGATCGGAGCTGATCTTTACAATTTTTCCGTGTTCCCGGCTAACAATAACTTCCTGCTCCGGATCAAACTGGATATCACTGCCGGAAGTCCGTCCAATGGATAATTCAGATTTATTAAAATCAAATTCTTCAACCTGGTTGGCTTTGGTGCCCGAAATATGCCTGATGACATATCGTTCAATAGTTGTGCTCATGATTGGGGGTTTTTGGTATATAAATAAATTACTTTTGAAAAATAAAAAACTGTTCTAAATGGCAATTACACAGGAAACAGGAAACGTTTCAGGGGGTATGGCGGACTGGCTCAAAAACTAAATAACTGTCTTTCTAAAACACAGGTAAAAAATTGTTTATTCCCTGTTGTAAGAGGTTCTGTAATTATGGGGTTAAGATTGGATACCCAAAATAGACATAAGCGCTCTAAAAATCAACTTTTTTTTATCTATTGTTACAAGACAGGATATTTTAGATGAGCCCTGTAAAAAATTACAGGGCTCATCTTCCCTTTATCATCGCTTAATAAATACCAGTTTAACAGAATTCAATTCGTCTTTTATACTAACTGTGTATAAACCGGGTGGCAGATCTTTTACATTTATAGTGACAGTGCCGCTGCCATTTACAACCTGTTGTTTTACCAATTGTCCGTTGTAACTGTTTATTTTCAGGCTGGCATTTTTAAAATTATAGCCTGTGTTGATATTTAATATATCGCTTGTTGGGTTGGGATAGGATTTTACATATACCTCCCTGCTGAAGTCAACAAAACGAATTGGACTATAGTTTATTTTTCCATTAATATCAATTTGCTTTAACCGGTAATAATTTTTACCATCGGCAGGGCTTGCATGAACAAAAGCATAAGTTGCCCCATTGCCATTAGTGCCTTTTGCCGCCACAAATCCAATGCTGTCGTATTTTATTCCATTTAAGCCATGTTCTATAATAAATCCTTTATTATTTATTTCGGTGTATGTTTTAAAATTTAATAAAGCTGATGTATTTTGCTTTTGTACATTAAATTCCAATCCGGTAATTGGCAATACCGATAAATCCAATTTGTACAGCTCTCTGCCAATAGTAGTTCCATCATCTGATGAAAATAACATGGGGTTTACACCCAAAAAATTACTACTAAATGAACTGGCCACTCCGGGATTTACGTCATGAAGAATGGTGCCGGTTGTAGTTCCATCACTGCTCCATGCTTCCAGACCGTTTATTCCATCATTATCCAGATTAAAATACCAACGGCCCTGGTAAACCGGGAAATTATCGATAAACATATAACCAACGCCTTCTATACCCGGTACAAAATCTTTTACCTGGGCAGTAGTGGTACCATCGGTACCCCACAATTCAAAACCATTATTACCGGTGATAGCATAGGGATAACAAATGAACAACACTTTATTACCTACCCTGGCATGTAAAAAGGTAAACTGAACATTAAAGAATAAATTAGTGCCGCTACTTGTTCCATCAGATCTGAATAAACGTCCCCCCGAAGGGTCATCAGCTGCATCAAAATAAATTTGCCCATTTAACTCTGTAAACCAGGCAGGGTTGGATGATGTTGCACCGGGATAAATATCTTTTACTAAAACAGTACCCAAATTAGTACCATCACTTTTCCATAATTCTGTACCATTTACTCCATCATCTGCAGCAAAGTACAGTATATTATTTATTGCTTTTAAATTTTGTATGCCTCTTTGTAACCCATCAGCTGCACCGGGGTTTATATCCTTTACCATTACGGTTCCGGCTGCAGTGCCATCGCTTACCCAAAGCTCCGAACCATTGGTACCATCATTGGCTATAAAATATAATTTGCCATTCATGGCTACCATGTTATCAATATCGGGCGGGTTAACACCAGGATTAATATCTTTTATGAAAAGGGTGCCCGCAGTGGTGCCATCGGTTTTCCATAACTCCCTACCTTCTGCATCAGTTTCGGCAGTAAAAAAAACAAGGCTGCCCACTTTTGTAAATGATTGAGGAAGACTGCCGAAATTGCCAATCTTTATATCTTTTATTAAAAGAGTGCCTGCATTGGTGCCATTGGTTTTCCATAACTCGCCACCATTATTATTATCAATGCCGGCAAAAATAAAGTCAGTACCAAGTGCCTTGCCTTTATTGTAAGGAAAAGCCTGGAAGCCCGTAGCGCCATCATCGCCGGGTTTTACGGTTGTGGTGCCGGCACTAATTCCATTGGTTTTTATTAAACTTAAATACCCGGAATTATTTTCGTAAGCGCCTAAATAAGCAAAGCCTCCCATGGTGTCCATTAATACCGGGTTACTACCTCCGCTGGTTCCTATATTAATATCTTTTACTAAAGATGCAGTACTGCCATCGGTTCTCCACAGTTCCTTACCTATTGTACCATTGTCGGCCACAAAATAAATGTTATTATTAAAATTGTTTATCGTGTAAGGCTTATCAGGATAACCAACGGGTTGAATATTTTGTATCAGCGTAGCATTGGCACCATCATATTTCCAAAGTTCATCGCCATTAGTACCATCATTGGCTACAAAAATCAAATTGCTGTTTAGGGCAATCAAAGATGTTGGGTTACTGCTACCTGAAGGATTAATATCGGCAGACAAAATAGTATTACCCAGTCCTCCATCGGTTTCCCAAAGCTCAATATCATCAGTGCCATCATCAGCAGCAAAATATAATATACTACCTACGGCTACAAAGCCACTGGCTTCGCCAGGGTTGCTGTCGCCAAATGGATTGATGTCCTCAAACAAAATAGTATTAGCAGTTGTGCCATCGCTTTTCCATAGCTCCACTCCATTTGTTCCATCATCGGCACTAAAATAAAGGTTGCCATTAAATACAGTAATATTTTTGGGATTGCTGCTGCTGCCAACATTAATATCATTAACCAGTATGGCAGATAAGCCCGGAACATCGGCCTTCATTAACTCAACTCCATCTGTTCCATTATCGGCACTAAAATACAATTCGTTGTTATAAACTGTTAAATAAGAAGGATCAGAACTGTTTGGGCCGGGGTTAATACCCATTTCCGTAAGATTACCATTAGCATACACCCATAACTCCCTGCCGTCAGCCACTGAGCCAATAGCAGAAAAAAACAAGGAATCGTTTTTAACCGTTAAATGTTTTGGATTGCTGCTATCGGCGCCCGGGAAAATGTCATGTTCAATAATAAAACCACCCGAAAGTTCCAAAAGTTCCACTCCGTTAGAAGAACTGTTTACTCTTCCTGTAAAAAAAAAGCTGTTATTGATAAGGACCATTTCTTTTGGATTAAATAAACCACCTGCTACATAAGAGATATAGCCCGATACATCCATCTTAAAAATTTTGCTTTCCTGTGTTGTGTTGGCTGCAGTATCACCTATAAAAAAATAGACGTCGCCACCATACAATGTAAACTCACGGGGGAAAGTACTGTTTCCGGCATAAAAGGAAAAAAGATCTCTTGTCAGCAATGTGCCTGCTGGGGTACCATCTGTTTTCCATAACTCTACACCCTGGTTACTTTCGGCAGGAAAATATAACTGGCTGTTGTACAATACACCTTTTTGTGCATTGGAATGAGAGTTCGGATCAGGAACAGTATTGGCATTAATATTCTTTACCAGTTGTGGGGTTTGTGCAATAGCAATAATACTAATGCATAATGGTAAAAGGATTAAGTTGAGTTTTTTCATTATTGCAGGTTTAATATTATTTACTAATTGATCTAACAGTATTTTCAGGAAACAAGCACTATAATTAAAATTATTATTACAATCAAAATATTGTTGGCCTTAATCATCATTTTCTATTTTTTCAGTTACCAATAAGATTTACAAAACGCATAAAGTAGTTTTAAAAAGAATTGGGAGGAATTGATGTTACAAAAATGAACAGATGCCGGGCCTTAACCAATACTTAATTTGTAGTAGAATGACCGGGGACACAAAAAAAAAGAGATACTTTTATAAATAATTAAACCTGCCATTACTTAATGAAGCCCGCTATCTGCATTTTGACCTTGTTTTTGTATTTTTTTGTTTTGCCCGGCAAAGCGCAAACAAGAATTATTGACAGCCTGAAAAGAAATATAAGGGCAGCTACATCCAATGAAGAGAAAATAAGAACTATCTTTTCTTTGTGCGACCTTGGGTACACCCTGCATCCCGATACCTTAATGCAGTATGCAGAAAATGGAAAAAAGATAGCTATACAGCTAAACGATCTGCATGATGAAGTGAATGCCATGTATTATGAAACCGGGGCCCTTACCACCAAAGGTCTTCTTGATTCTTCGTTAAACCTTGCCAATAAATGCCTGGAGATATTATCCTCCAAATTAAATGATCCTATAATGAAGGCCAATCTTCTTAATCAGAAAGGCCGGTGCTATGTCAGGAAAAATCAATACAAGGAAGCCATAGATATGGCATACCAGGTTATTACCCTTGGAGAAAAAAATAAAGATGTGTTATTACAGGTTAAAGCAAAGACATTAATTGGCTGGGCTTACCTGGAAATGGGGCAACTTAAAGAAGCATTAAACTGGCATTTAAAAGCTTTATACACAACTTCAGATACAATTCTTTTAGAAAAATATGCCATCCTGTTTGCCAACCTTGCCACCAATTATAACGGCATTGGAAAAACCGATTCTGCGTTTTATTTTATTAATAAAGGAATTCGTTTTGCCCGTAAGTATGAAAATTTATTTGCATTATCAAATTGCCTGGCCATTCAATCTGAATTGTATGTTAAATCCGGGCAAGCCAGATTATCAGAACCCATTTTAAAGGAAGTAATTGACATTAGAAAAACTATTGGCGATCCCTTTTATATTGCTTCCGACATGTCGCAACTCGGTTTTTATTATGCTCACTACGGCCAGCCCGAAAAAGGTATTGCCATTTGCAATGAAGGTATTGCTATTGCAAAAAAATATAACCTGGATACCAAACTTTTTTTTCTGTACGGAAGCCTGGCAGATAATTACAAGGCTTTGGGCAATACTTCTAAATATGCTGAAGTGCTGGAAAATATTATTGATCTTAAGGATTCTGTATACCAAAAAAATTCAGCCGAGGCCTTGGCCGAAATGCAAACGAAATATGATCTGCAACGTAAAGAAAACCTGATCATTCAGCAAAAGCTGGATATCCAGCAAAAGAATTATCTTTTTTACGGGTCGCTGTTATTATTATTTTTTACAGCATTTATCGGCTGGTTTGTTTTCAGAGAATATAAGCGAAGACAAAAAATAAAGCTGGAGAAAATGCAGGAAGAAGAAAAAATATTATCTGTGATAGCTGTTACCAAGGCAGAAGAACATGAACGCAAAAGAATTGCAGCTGACCTACATGACAATATTGGTGCATATGCATCAGCCATACGGGCTGATGTAGAAAAAATTACTGATAACGGTTTAGAAAAAAATACAGGATCGCTGCAAAACCTGCAGCAACATTCGCAGGAAATTATAGACTCTCTCAGGGATACTATTTGGGTATTGAATAAAGAAAACATCACTATCACGGGCATCAGCGATCGTATAAAAAATTACCTCAACAAATTACAGCCCTCTTACAGTCATATCCAGTTTCATGTTTATGAAGAAATAAAAAATGATATCAGGATAAGTTCACAAAATGCACTTAATATTTTTCGTATTGTGCAGGAGGCTATACATAATTCTTTAAAACACAGTAATGCTTCCAATATCAATATTTCAATAAACAGCACTGAGCATATCCTGATAAAAATTGAAGACGATGGCAAAGGAATGAAAGAAACGCAGGAGTTTACCGAAGGAAATGGCTTACTGAATATGAAAGCAAGAGCTAATGAGGGTGGTTTTCAATTACACCTGTCGTCCAGGCCGGGCAGAGGAACTACAGTGCTGTTGGAATTTGCTACTACAAATTAAGTATTGCATAAAAAAGTAAAACTACTCATTTTGCAAAGTGAAATAATACACATGAACAAAGCTGTACGGATAGGATTGGTTGATGACAAAGCGATAAACCGTAACAGTGTTTCTGATAAAATAAAACAGTTTGAAGACCTGGATTTTTGTTTTGTTGCCGTAAATGGAAATGATTGCCTGGAACAATTAAAAGGATTGCCTTTTGAAAAAATACCCCAGGTAATTTTTATGGATCTTGAAATGCCGGAAATGGATGGTGTACAAACCATCAGCATAGCAAGATCATTATATCCTGAAATTTATTTTATTGTACTTACTGTATTTGATGATGATGATAAAATTTTTGAAGCCATTAAAGCCGGGGCACATGGTTATTTACTAAAAGACGAAAGCGCTATTGCCCTGCACAATGCAATTACCAATGTAATAGAAACCGGTGGTGCTCCCATGAGTGCCGCTATTGCCCGTAAAGCATTTGAAATGCTCAGTAAAGCACAATTACATACAGAAACAAGAGCTGCTGAACCACATTTACTGGATGCATTAGTTACAGAAAGAGAAAAAGAAATTTTACTGCATACCATCAATGGATACGATGCTAAACGAATAGCTGGCATATTAGACATAAGTGTACTAACCATCCGCAAACATATTGCCAATATCTATCAAAAGCTTCATGTAAACAGCAAGGCGCAAATAATAAGCCTGGCACATAAAAATAACTGGGTGTAGCCCTGCTCTCCGCTTTCGGTTCCTGTTTATACCTTATACTAACAACTGTTAGTTTTTTTATTATCTTTACTGTCTAAATATTTTTTATGGCTGTACAGGATCTTGAAAAAAATATTCCAGGATAAAATTGATAAAGAGATCAAGATAGAACCGAAGGACTGGATGCCCGATGCTTATCGCAAAACAAACATCAGGCAGATAAGCCAGCATGCCCATAGTGAAATTGTAGGTATGTTACCCGAAGGCAACTGGATAAGCAGGGCGCCCTCTTTAAAAAGAAAAGCAATACTCATTGCTAAAGT
>JBDTUK010000081.1:0-6130 GCA_040007795.1 Ferruginibacter sp. | reverse complement strand
ATACGTTTACCACTGCTGAGTTCCAGTGTTTCGATGGTTTCAATTTCATCTCCAAAAAAAGCAATGCGGTATCCAAAATCAACATAAGGTAAGTTGATATCAATGGTATCTCCCTTAACCCTGAATGTTCCTCTTGTAAAATCTCCTTCACTCCTGTTGTATAAAGAATTAACAAGCGCATGTAAAAATCCCTGGCGTGAAATAACCTGCCCCTGCTGAATACGGATGATACCATTTTCATAATCGGTTGGATTACCCATACCATAAATACAACTTACACTGGCTACAATAATAATATCTCTGCGGCCACTTAATAATTGCGCTGTTGCCTGCAGGCGTAGTTTATCCAGTTCTTCATTAATGCTCAGATCTTTTTCAATGTAAGTATTGCTAACCGGCATATAAGCCTCGGGCTGATAGTAATCGTAATAAGAAACAAAATATCCTACTGCATTATCAGGAAAGAACTGTTTGAACTCCCCATATAATTGCGCTACTAAAGTTTTGTTATGGGTGATGACTAATGTAGGCTGTTGTACATTCTGTATCACATTGGCCATGGTAAAAGTTTTACCACTTCCCGTAACTCCCAACAGGGTTTGATACTTTTCTCCATTCAAAACCCCTTCCGTTATCTGACGGATAGCATCCGGCTGGTCGCCGGCAGGGGAATATGGAGAATGAAGTTGGAAAGACATGATTACAGGTATGCAATTTACAAAAGCTTAGGTCATTTATTGTTTAACGATTTGTCTGCTTCATTTTTCCGGATGAACCAGGCAATGGTAAAAGATGGGATAATATCTGTAAATGGAATTATTTCTTCTAAAAAATTAAGTACTCCCCCGATCATACCAAACCTGCCTCCAAAAAGTTTATAAAAAATAAGCCCGGAGAGCGGAGCCCAAATAATATCTGCAAATTCTCCCATTGCCGGAATAAGATAACTGGCCATTCCAATCAGGTCCATGGCAATACAAATAAAAATGTTTGGTAAAAATATCTGTGTTTTGTTCATGATAAAAAACGGACTGCACAAATATACAGTCCGTTAAATATTGTTCGTTGCAATAATTATTTTACATGCTTATCCATTGGCATATTAGCTGATGCCATTTCAACCATCATGCTCACCTCATCAATCAGGGCATCGTCATTGCCACCAAAACCAACACTTTTAAAACGGATACTTCCGGTCTTGTCAATCACAAATTTTGTAGGAATACCATTTACTTTAAAATCTGCCACAACCTTATTATCATCATCCAGTAAAACATGGAAAGGATATTGATTCTTTGTCATAAAGTCTGCGGCATTTTGTTTTTTGTTGTCAACGGTTTCCCAGGTATCAACAAATACAAATGTAACATCGTCCCTTGATTTTAATTTTTCCAGGGCTATCTTCATTGCAGGCATGGAAGCAATGCAAGGGCCGCACCACGTTGCCCAAAAATCAACTACCACAACTTTTCCTTTTAAACCAACAAGGGTTATATCATTGCCATTAATGTCTTTCAGGTTGAATTGAGGGGCAGGTTCGTTGATCATTGTCTTTGCCATTTCTTCTCTCTTTTTTTCTTTGGCAGCTGTTTCCAGTTTAGCTAAGTATGCATCATAGCCATTATCAGATTTTTTTTCTTTGACATAAAGTTCTTTCAAAAGCTCCTTGGTTTTAGATGAGGCGGCCCCGTCTTTTACAAGTTGTTCGATCTCTTTTTTAGCTGTTGCCGGGGGAACATTTTTTACCAGTAATTGAGTATACCGTTCATTATACTCAGCATTTTTAAATTTATTGATCGCAGCTGCTTCTTTTGCGTATGTGTAGCCTGCTTTGTAATCTCCCATTTTAAAAAGAATGAAAGCGTATGTATCGGCAAACATGCCGTATTGGTATTTGCGCTGTTCATCCCATTGTTTACTCGTATAACTGTCCGGTTTTTTCCCGGTTGGTTTCAGCATTTCAGCTTTAGCATAACTGGTGGCAATGAAAGATATTTTTTTGGCTTCCTCAAGATTATCATCTTTTTCTGCCATCGCCCATGAAATGTTATTATTGTTGAATGCTGCTGTTGATTTATCAAGATCCTTCATCCATTCATCGTATGACTTATAATCTTTAGCAGCAGCATAAGCGTTGGCTAACTGAGATTTAAAATTATCGATCGTTGTTTTATTCGACTCGGTGGGAGGATACTTAGCGATATAATCATTATAAAGCGCTAATTTTTTTGCAGGGTCTTTTTCTTTATTAAAGTTTGCTCCTGCCTCATTTTTCTTCCAGACTCCATCAGGGTAGGCCGCTTTCATTGCTGCTGTCAGGTTATCGGCTTTCTCTTTTTGTTTATCCCTGGTATACCATGAGATCATTGTGCTGTACTCTGCTTCCTTTAAATTTCCCCTGTTTTCAAGAGTGACCAATTCATTTAAGATGAGTTCCTTTGCTTCTTTCTTCTTAGCTGTGTTTATAGCCCTTAAGTAAGTATTGAAGAATTGAGGGTCCGCTTTCAGATCGGGGTATTGTTTAATACCTTCTTCCAAAGATGCCAGCCCTTTTGCGGCATCAATGGTTAACCCAAATAAATATTCACCATAGCTGATTTGTATGTTATTTACTGCTGTGTAATAATCTTTAACAGGAATCCCCTCGTTTGTATAAACGGGAACAATATATCCTTTGCCACGGTTAAGATCTTTTTCCTTGTCTGCTGAAAAGCTAAAAGCAATGCAGGTAGCATCGTCATCTACTTTGAAGTTAGCCGTATAAAGCTTGCCATTCTGTAAAACCTTTGGTTCTAAAACCTTGTAGCCGTTTTTATTATTAAAAAGATAAACCAGGACCTCAATCTTCTTTTTATCTATCAGGGAGGAAAGCTTTGTGTCATACTGGAATTTTACTGTTTGCCCTGTCTTTGGCAATTGTGGGTTCAATTGTAATGCATCAAATTTAACCTGTGATTTTACAGCATTTAGCGAAATCAATAAGATTGCAGCAAGGAATATTTTTTTCATTTGGAGTTGTTTTAGCATGAATACTAAAATTAACATCGAAACGATACAAAATCAAACAAACAATGTTAATTATTTACCGGTGTTAGTAAGGCAGGATTACTTTATCACTTTACGGTTCATGTATTGGCTGTAATCCGGAATGATAATATCATATTCATCCTGCATTAACGGAGAGGTTAAAACAAAATCAGCGGTAGCCCTGTCACAGGCCAGTAAAATATTCCAGGCAACACCCAATCTGAGTAATGCCTTTACATCACTATCATGTGGCTGTGCTTCCATAGGATCCCAAAAAAAGATAAGGATATCAATTTTTCCTTCGGCGATCATGGCACCGATCTGCTGGTCGCCACCTAAAGGGCCACTTAACATTTTTTTTATTGGCCGGTCTAATTGTTCTTCCAAAAGTTTTCCTGTGGTGCCTGTAGCAATCAGTTCATGCCTTGCCAATGCGGCTTTATTGTAAACGGCCCATTCAATGAGTTCTGCTTTTTTATTATCGTGTGCAACTAATGCAATACGCTTCCTGTTTCCGATCTTTCTTATAGTGTTCATTAGCTATAATATTTACTGTTTATACAATATCCGCTAAAAAGTAATCCTGTGCTACATTAATTTACAATTAACCTTGCTATCCGGCTGATTTAGCGTACCTTTGCGCCCTCAAAAACAGCTACAAGTAATAAGCTACAGGGAAAGGACGTTATAACAGCCTGTAGCTTGAAACTTAAAGCTCAATACTTTTAATAATGAATATAAGAAACATCGCCATTATCGCCCACGTTGATCATGGTAAAACAACACTGGTAGATAAAATTCTGCACAGTACCAATATCTTCCGTGATAACCAGGAAACCGGTGAATTGATCATGGACAATAACGACCTGGAAAGAGAAAGAGGAATTACCATCTTCAGCAAGAACGTTTCTGTAACCTATAAAGACATTAAAATAAATGTAATTGATACTCCAGGCCATAGTGATTTTGGTGGTGAAGTAGAAAGGGTTTTAAAAATGGCTGATGGTGTTTTACTATTGGTTGATGCTTTTGAAGGGCCAATGCCACAAACCCGTTTTGTGTTGCAAAAAGCTTTGAAACTTGGCTTACACCCGATCGTGGTAATTAATAAGGTTGATAAACCTAACTGCAGGCCTGATGAAGTGCATGATGCAGTTTTCGAATTATTCTTTAACCTGGATGCTACAGAAGAGCAATTGGATTTTCCAACCATTTATGGTAGCAGCAAACAGGGCTGGATGAATACTTCATTAACTGAAACAGATAATATCTTTCCATTATTAGATGCTATCCTGGAACATGTACCTGAACCTAAGGTAAATGCAGGAACAACACAGATGCAGATCACTTCACTGGATTATTCATCTTTCTTAGGAAGAATTGCAGTAGGTAAAGTTGCCCGTGGTACAGTAAGGGAAGGACAGCAAATTGCATTAGTACAGGCAGATGGAGGAATAAAAAAATTAAAAGTTAAAGAGCTATACACTTTTGAAGCCCTTGGTAAAAAGAAGGCAACAGAAGTTAGTGCAGGAGATATTTGCGCCATAGTAGGATTGGATGAATTTAATATTGGTGATACAATTTGTGATGTTGATTTTCCGGAAGCATTGCCGGTAATTAGTGTCGATGAACCTACCATGAGTATGATGTTCAGTATTAATAACTCACCGTTTTTTGGACGGGAAGGAAAATTTGTAACCTCACGCCATTTAAGAGACAGGTTGATGAAGGAAACAGAAAAAAACCTGGCGCTGAGGGTAGAAGATTCGGATAGTGCAGATAGTTTCCTTGTTTATGGCAGGGGTATTTTGCACCTGGGTATATTAATTGAAACCATGCGGAGAGAAGGATTTGAATTGACTGTAGGTAATCCGCAGGTATTGGTTAAAGAAATTGATGGAAAGAAATGTGAACCTTATGAAAACCTGGTGGTAGATGTTCCTGCAGAATATAGCGGTAAAGTAATTGACCTGGTAACGCAGCGCAAAGGCGAAATGCTGATCATGGAAAGCAAAGGTGAAATGCAGCATTTGGAATTTGATATCCCTTCGAGAGGATTGATCGGGCTGAGAAGCACTATGCTGACAGGTACAGCTGGAGAAGCAGTAATGGCTCACCGTTTTACGGATTACCGTCCATGGAAAGGAAATATTCCGGGAAGGAGTAATGGTGTTTTGTTATCGAAGAATATGGAAAAAACAACTGGCTACTCTATTGATAAATTACAGGATAGGGGAAGATTTTTTGTTGATCCGGGAGAAGAAGTATATGCAGGCCAGATCATTGCTGAGCACATTAAGCCAGGAGATTTGAATGTGAATGCAACAGAACCGAAAAAACTAACGAATCACCGTGCCAGCGGCAGTGATGATGCAAGCCGTGCTGCGCCTAAAATTCTGATGACTTTAGAAGAGTGTATGGAATATATTCAACAGGATGAGTGTATTGAAGTAACGCCAAAAAGTATTCGTATGCGCAAGGTGATTTTGGATGAGAATGAACGTAATAAGGTTTCAAAGCAAATGAAGTCGGAACCTGTTTAAAATATTAAACTGATCTTTATAAACCCGGAAGTTTTTCTTCCGGGTTTTATTTTTTTAAAATAAATAAGTGTTAGCAGCCGGTTCACTTTAATATCTTTGCTTAACTTAAAAGATGATTCCCAATATTTTTCATTTTGTTTTTGGAATGGCCGCCGATTTCGGTGGCAGGCCATTTTCACTATCGCATTACCTTGCTATAAAATCTGCTGCTGATGTAAACAAACCGGAAACCATTTTTTTTCATTACGAGTTTGAACCAGCTGGTGAATGGTGGGATAAAGCCAAACCCTTGCTTATACTTAATAAAATAAAAGCGCCGGAAAGTTTTATGGGCAATCTTCTTTATCATGTGGCGCACAAAGCTGATGTGGTAAGATTACAAGCATTAAAAGAACACGGGGGTATTTATCTTGACCTGGACACCATCTGCGTAAAACCACTTCATTCATTATACGATCATTCATTTATTATAGGACAGGAACTGAAACCGGAATACATTCCAAAAAACTGGCGGCAGAAAATAAAGTATGCCATCAGAAAACAATTCCAGGGTAAAAAAG
>JBDTUK010000080.1:0-20405 GCA_040007795.1 Ferruginibacter sp. | reverse complement strand
TGTTTCAGGTATTCTTTGGCGCCTTCCATCGTATATTTTCTTTCCCGCAGTAAATTATAGATCAGTTTCAGGTTCTTAATATCTTCCGGCCTGAACAGCCTGTCACCCTTTCCGTTCTTCTTTGGTTTTAAAATATCAAACTCATTTTCCCAAAACCGTATCAGCGATTGATTTACTTTAAACATCTCTGCTACCAATCCTATGGCATAATATTTTTTCTCAAACAGTATTTCATCTTCCGGCACATCAATCAGGTCAGCTCCCGTATCTGCTTCTTTCAAACTCATCCGGCCACGGGTTAATTTTTTATTATCTCTTTTTATTTTTATTCTTTCTATCCGGGGGTTTTCAACAGCAATAGATTTTACTTTCGGTGTATGTACAACCGTTGCTTCATCAAATTCAAAAGATATCTGGTTAAGTGGCATAATCAAAATTAATCAAAACTTTTGGCACTGCCAGTGGCTGCCAGTTTTAGTACACGGTCGTATTGTTCAGCATTCAAATCGTTGAAGAAAAAATAAACCGGGTCAACGGGGCTGCCATTAATATGCACTTCATAATGGCAATGTGGCCCGGTACTGGCACCGGTATTTCCTACCCATCCAATCACTTCCCCACGTTTTACACGCTGCCCTCCTCTTACTTTTATGCGTACCATGTGCATATATTCCGTTTCGTACCCATACCCATGATTAATGATCACATGATTACCCGTGCCCGTACCAGGGCCTGCGGTAGTAATCACACCATCTCCTGTTGCATAAATAGGAGTTCCCTGGGGGGCTGTAAAATCGAGGCCACTATGCATTTTAGCAATACCATATATAGGATGGATCCGCATCCCAAATCCGCTGGCTATGCGGTTGAGTTCTTTATTACTTACCGGCTGAATGGCTGGTATACAGGCCATCTTGTTCTCCTGGTTATTGATGAGTTTTTCAATAGCATCATAACTTTTGAACTGGTAAGCCACCCTTGCCGTTATATTATTCAGTGTTTTTGCAATTTCATCTCCCAGTTCATCCTCTCTCAATAAATTCACTTTTGCAATTTCTTTTTTCTGTTCAATCGATTTTGTCCTGGCACTATCTGATAAAGGGTTGGCCTCAAAAATAGATCGGTACACCTGGTTATCCCTTTTTTCCAGCTCGGCCATTTGTTGCTGGAGCGCTTTGGTTTTTTCAGCCAGGGTAAGATAATTGTCTTTAATTATCTCATATTTTAATTGAATTTCTTTGTCAGCAGCCTTGGGAACAAATTTTGTGTAAATCCAGATGATAATGGCAGAAGTAACAAATGCTGCAGAAATAAAACCAAACAGGCGCAAGAGCTTCACCCGGAAAGGAGTAACCAGCTTCTCATAGCGAAGCGTATGTGTGTTATAAAAGTATTTTATTTTTTTCATGCCTATCCCCTAAAGAGATATGTGTTAAGATATTAAATTTAAGTTGGCCTTTATTCTAAGGATATTTCTTCATTCTCATCTTCCGGTTCCCTCTCTTTTGGAGAGGAGTTGGGGTGAGGCTGCATTTTATTACCTTTGCCCAAATTGAACAAAGCTGTACAAATATAACCCCATAATTCAAAAAATTCAACCCATATAAACATTTGGCATATGATGACGAGTGCTGAGATACGACAACAATTTCTTGACTTTTTTAAATCGAAAGGGCATACCATTGTTCCTTCTGCTCCTATTGTGGTAAAAGATGACCCTACGCTGTTATTTACCAATGCCGGAATGAACCAGTTCAAAGATTATTTTTTAGGAAACAAAAAAGCGCCCAATACCCGGGTTGCCGATACCCAAAAATGTTTACGGGTTAGCGGCAAGCACAACGACCTGGAAGAAGTGGGTGTAGATACCTATCATCATACCATGTTTGAAATGCTCGGTAACTGGAGCTTTGGTGATTATTTTAAAAAAGAAGCCATTGCCTGGAGCTGGGAGTTATTGACCGAAGTTTATAAACTGGATAAGGACAAATTATATGTAACCATTTTTGAAGGCGATGCAAAAGAGGGTTTACCAAAAGATGATGAAGCATATAATGAATGGAAAAAAGTAATTGCAGAAGACCGGATATTATTAGGCAACAAAAAAGATAATTTTTGGGAGATGGGTGATACCGGCCCGTGCGGACCATGCACTGAAATTCATGTGGATTGCAGAACAGATGAAGAAAGAAAAGCAATAGCTGGAAAAACATTGGTGAATAATGATCATCCGCAGGTGATAGAAATATGGAACAATGTATTTATCCAGTTCAACCGAAAAAAAGATGGGAGCCTTGAATCATTACCAAGTAAGCATGTGGATACCGGTATGGGCTTTGAACGTTTAACAAGGGTTATTCAAAAAAAACAAAGTAATTATGATACTGATATTTTTACCGGAACAATTGCCGCAACAGGTAAAATAGTAAATAAAGTATACAAAGATGATGACTCAAAAGAAAGTATTGCGTTCCGTGTAATTGCAGATCATATACGTGCTATCTCATTTACGATTGCTGATGGACAATTGCCCTCAAATACAGGTGCAGGCTATGTAATACGCCGCATACTACGCCGTGCTGTTCGATACTATTATTCTTATTTAGATTATAAACAACCACTGCTGCATCAATTGCTTCCTTTAATTGCAAAGCAATTCTCAACTGTTTTTCCGGAGTTGAATAAGCAATTGGATTTTGTGAGTAAAGTGGTGAAGGAAGAAGAAGATGCATTTTTGAGAACGTTGGATAAAGGTTTGCATAAAATTGAAACAGAGTTACTAAGACAACAAGTTTTTAAAGATAGCAGGATAATACCAGGAAATGTTGCGTTTGAATTATATGATACGTTTGGATTTCCTTTAGACCTTACAAAATTAATTCTCGCTGAAAATAACATGACTGTTGACGAAGTCGGTTTTGAAGCCGAGTTAAAGCAGCAAAAGAACCGCTCCCGTGCAGCAACAACTTTGGAAACCGAAGACTGGATCACAGTAAATAATATTCCTTCCTCAAAATTTGTTGGGTATGATTCTTTAGAAACAAAATCAAAAATTGTAAAGTACCGTAAAGTAAGTGGCAAAGGAAAAGAACTCTATCAAATAGTTTTAGACAATACACCGTTCTATGCTGAAAGTGGTGGGCAGGTTGGCGACAGTGGCACACTCACGACTCACGACTCACAACTCACAATTATAGACACCAAAAAGGAAAACGACCTCATCATTCATTTTGCAGAATCTATTCCTGCAGGTATGAATGGGGAAGTGACAGCAACAGTTGATGCAGAAAGAAGAAAACACATCACCGTTCACCACAGTGTAACGCATTTGATGCACTCAGCCTTACGAAATGTATTAGGCAAACATGTTGCACAAAAAGGGTCTTTAGTAAATGAAGAACATCTTCGTTTTGATTTTAGTCATTTTGCAAAAGTTACCGATGAAGAAATTGCAAAAGTGGAAGCATTGGTGAATGAAAAGATACGAGAGAACATTCCGGTTGTTATTAAAGAAATGAAAAAAGATGAAGCAGTTGCGTTAGGCGCCATGGCTTTATTTGGCGAAAAATATGGCGATGTGGTAAGGGTAGTAATTATAGACCCCAACTACTCTATTGAATTATGCGGCGGAACACATGTAGGCAGTACAGGCGAATTAGGTTTATTTAAAATAAAAAGTGAAGGCGCTGTTGCAGCCGGTGTTCGCAGGGTTGAAGCTGTTTGTGGTAAAGCTGCCGAAGATTATATTAATGCTGCATTCGTGGAAATTGGTGCCATTCGTGGCCAGTTAAAAAATCCGGCAGATACTAATAAAGCCATTGAAAATTTACTGGCCGAAAATTCTGCATTAAATAAAAGAGTGGAGAGTTTAGAAGCCAGGCAACTGGTTGGTATCAGGAATGAATTGATGCAGAAAGATGAGATCATCAATAATGTATCCTTCATTGGCGACATTATTGAAGTACCCAATGCTGATGCACTGAAAAAATTATGTTTCGATATCAAACATCATGTGCATGATCATGTGGCTGTGTTATGTTGCAATATAGATGGCAAGGCTTATGTAGCCATCGGCATTTCAGATACTGTAGTTAAAGCTAAAAATTTAGATGCCGGGAAAATAATTAAAGAGCATGTTGCCGGTTTAATTAAAGGCGGTGGCGGCGGACAAAAGAACCTGGCTACTGCGGGGGGACAGGATGTAAGTAATTTGAAAGCGGTGATTGAAAAAGTAAGATCATTATTGTAAGAGTTTGTTATGCATATTGTTTTCGAGACACCAATACTTGTTCTCCGTCAATTTACTGAAGATGATGCTCCATTAATTCTGGAACTCAACAGCGATCCCGAAATTGTAAAGTATGTTCACGAGCCAACATTACAAACAGAAGAGCAGGCAAAGAAAGTTATCATTGATATCATCCTGCCTCAATACAAAAACAACCTGGGCCGCTGGGCCATTCATACAAAACACAATAATGAATTTATTGGCTGGTGCGGTTTAAAGTACCGGCCCGAACTGGATGAAATTGACCTGGGTTACCGGCTTATGCAAAAAGCATGGGGCAAGGGTTATGCAACAGAATCTGCACAACATACGCTCAATCATGGTTTCAAAACACTAAACCTCAAACTTATCACCGGCCGGGCACATATTGAAAACATCGCCTCCATAAAAGTGCTCGAGAAGATCGGGATGAATTTTATAGAGGAAGGTATTGTAGATAATTGCCCGGTACGGACCTACACAAAGGCCAATCCCAATTAGTGTAACCTGCCTGCCGGACAGGCGGGTCCGTATAATTCGTGTTTAGAATTTGTTAAAGCAAAAAAATAATCTGCGAAATATTTCGTAATTAAAAAAAAGGCTTTACATTTGACCTACTAAATATTTCGTACATAAAACAAAGCATTTATGAAAAAGCTATTATTAATCGCAGCTGTATTGGGTTTTACAACATTAAGCTACACATCGCTGGCACAGGGCGAAAAAGGAGACAAAGGCGAAAAGGGTGATAAAGACAAAAAAGAATCACAGGAGATCATCATTCGCAAAAAAGGTGATAAGGACACAAAGATCACTGTGGAGATAAAAGGAGATAAAGTTACCATTAATGGCAAACCTTTATCAGAATTCAAAGACGATGAAATAACCGTTAACAGGAGGAATATCATTATACGGGATGGTAAGGGAATGAAACGTATGCAGGTATCACCTGATGCTTTTGAAGGGTTCAGTGGTTTCTGGAGTGATGACAATGCAGAACCCCGTGCTTTTTTAGGTGTAACTACTGAAGATGTTGAAGAGGGTGCTAAAATTACCAACGTAAGTAAAGAAAGCGCTGCTGAAAAAGCAGGGCTTAAAGCCGGAGATATTATAACAAAGGTTGGAGATAAAAAAGTGGAAGGGCCTGAGTCATTATATGATGCAGTGTCATCAATGAAACCGAAAGATAATGTAACAGTATATTATAAAAGAGACGGAAAAGATAATTCGGCAAAAGCGGTTTTGGGCGAAACAAAAGAACCTCATTCAATGGCCTATTCTTTTAGTGGACCTGATGGTTTGGCAAGGACCTATTCTATGCCACGTGCTGGTACACCCCGTATAAACTCTATACCAAAAGTAGAAATGTGGAATGATAAAGAATTGGGAGATATGTATCCAAAAGTATTCGGTTCCGGAGACGGTTATAATTTATTTGGCGAAACTTACCCCCGCCAGAAAAGACTAGGCTTAAGGATACAGGATACGGAAGATGGGAATGGCGTAAAAGTATTGGGTACAGATACAGATTCGCCCGCCGAAAAAGCCGGGCTGAAAAAAGATGATATCGTTACAGAAATTGCCGGCAAAAAAGTTTCAAATACAGATGAGGCAAGAGAACAACTGATGGAAGCACAGGAAAAATCTTCTTACAACATAAAAGCGAAACGCAATGGCAGCGAAATTAATTTTGATATTAAGATCCCTAAAAAATTGAAGACTGCAAATTTATAAGCCGTGAATATGCATGAGAAAGTGTCCTGGTAATTACCAGGACACTTTTTTATGATGTACATTTAACATGCCGTTTGTTCAGCTTAAATAATCCTCTGGCAGCTATTCCTTACCTTTGCCGCCGTGATACAGAATGATAAATACCAGGTGGTAATTGGATTGGAAGTACATACCCAACTTCTTACAAAGAGTAAATTATTTTGTGGTGATAGCGCTGCTTTCAGTACCGAGCCAAATACACATATCAGTCCTATTACATTGGCTCACCCCGGCACTTTACCAAAAATGAATACAAAGGCCATTGAGTATGCAGTTAAATTAGGCCTTGCATTGAATTGTGAAATTGAGCAGCATAATTATTTTGCCCGTAAAAATTATTTTTATCCCGATCTGCCAAAAGGCTACCAGGTTTCTCAACACACCACTCCTATTTGCAAAAATGGTTTTGTAACAATAAAAACGGGTGAAGCAGAACGCAACATCCGGCTCAACCGTATTCATATTGAAGAAGATGCCGGTAAAAGTTTGCATGATGTGGATGAGCATTATACGTCCATTGATCTCAATCGAGCAGGAGTACCGCTTTTGGAAATAGTGAGCGAACCTGATATGCACAGCAGCGATGAAGCTTTTGCATATATCACTGAATTAAGAAAATTGGTTACCTGGTTAGGTATTTGCGATGGCAATATGGAAGAGGGCAGTATGCGTTGCGATGCAAATATTTCCATTCGTTTAAAAGGCGAAACAAAACTCGGTACCCGTGTAGAAGTGAAAAATCTTAACAGCATCCGCAATGTAAAAAGAGCTATTGATGTAGAAGTACAACGCCTGGTAGAAATTACTGAACGGGGTGAAAAAATAATCCAGGAAACAAGGAGTTATGATGCTGACAATAATCTCACTTTTTCTTTACGCACAAAAGAAGATGCTGATGACTATCGTTACTTCCCTGAACCCGACCTTACTCCTTTTCATGTTACCGATGATTATTTGCAAAAAATAAAACTGGGATTGCCGGTGTTGCCTAATGATCTGAAAAAATATTATACAGATAAGCTTCAATTATCAGCATATGATGCGTCTGTACTTTGTGATGATAAAGACCAGGCTGAATACTTTGAAGAAACAATAAAATATACCAGAAATTATAAAGCGGTTGCAAACTGGTTGCTGGGGCCGGTTAAAAGTCATTTGAATGACACTAATACTGCTTATAAAGAATTTACTTTACCTCCTGAAAAAATAGCTGAATTAATTAGTTTGGTAGATGATGGCAAACTGAATTTTGGGATCGCTTCCTCTAAAGTGTTTACAACCTTGATGAAACAGCCTGAAAAACAACCCCTGGAAATTGCGATTGAACTGAATTTGATCCAGGAAAATGACAGTAGCTCTATAGAACTTTGGGTGGATGAAGTAATTGCCAATATGCCGGATAAAGTAACTCAATACAGGTCCGGTAAAAAAGGATTGATCGGTTTATTTGCCGGTGAAGTAAAAAAACTCAGTAAAGGAAAAGCGGATATGCAAATTGTAAATACATTATTAGACAAAAAATTAAATACGTAATGAAAAAATTATTTTTGGCAGTTGCATTGGCTGCTGTTTTATTCTCCTGTAAAAATTCTTCCGACAAAGAAAAATTTACGGTTACCGGTGAATTAAGAAATACAAGAGACGTAAAAATTTACCTGGAAGAATTATTTTTTAGCCAGGCCCCACCTGAAGTATTGGATACAGGAATAATAAAAGATGGGAAATTTCAAGTGTCTGCACTTGCACCTGAAGAAGGATTATACCGGCTGCGTACCGAAAGCGGATCTGCTGCTTACCTGTTCATTAACGATGGAGAAAGTATAAATTTTGCTGCCGATGCGGATAACCTGGAACCCACAGGTTATACTTTCGGCGGAGCAGCAAATGGCTCATTAAAAAAAATGATGCTGCATACCGACAGCGTTGGAAAATTAATTTCGGCAAAAGACAATATTATCAGCCAGCTTATAAAAGGCGGCGCTGCAGAAAATGATAGTGTTTTACTGGTATTAAAAAAAGATTTTAAAACACTGAATGATGATTTCAGCAGTTATTGCTTTGCCTTTGCTGATACAGTAAAAAGCCCGGTTGTTGCTTTGTTTGCGGCTACGATGGCGCCTGTTGAAATGGAGGCATTAAAGGGGCCCCTTGCCAATCTTTTCAAACGTTTTCCAAAACACAAAGGAATTGCCGGTACCATTAGTTATATAAATGACCTGGCAACAAAACAAACACAAAGCCAGGTAGTGCCACAATCGTCTGCAACGGTTGGTAATACAGCCCCCGAAATAACAATGAATGATGTGAATGATAAACCGTTTTCATTAAGCCAGTTAAGGGGCAAATATGTGTTGGTTGATTTTTGGGCAAGTTGGTGTGGCCCCTGCCGTGGAGAAAATCCGAATGTGGTTATGGCCTACAATCAATTTAAAGACAAAAATTTTACAGTACTTGGTGTTTCATTGGATGATAATAAAAATGCCTGGATAAATGCAATTGCCGAAGACAAGCTTCCCTGGCAGCAGATCAGTGACCTGAAAAAATGGAGAAGTGAAGCAGTAGGTTTATATGGCTTTGACGGAATCCCTTATAATGTTTTGGTTGATCCACAGGGAAAAATTATCGCAACAGGTTTAAGAGGAAGCGCTTTGCAAAGTAAACTGATCGAAGTTCTAAAATAAAAAAACAGGCATAATAAAAGCGGTCCCGCATCAGGCGGGACCGCTTTTATGTTTTAAAACTAAAATGTTTTTATTAATTATCTGTCATTAATCTATTGAGTGATAATTCATCAGATGAAATTGGCCAGATATAACCGGTTTCACTTGGCCCTTTTGCAGGTACAGAACCTTTAGCCGGGATGGTTTGTAATAAACGCATAAGGTCATTGTTGCGCAATCCTTCACCCAAAAATTCTATCCTTCTTTCCAGTAGTATTGCATTAATTAATTCTTGCTGTGTTGTTGCAACAATAGTTGTAGCCGGGTCAGAACGCTTACGTACTGCATTAACTAAAGCCAGGCCCCTTACATCCACTACAGCATTTGTACGTGCCAGTGCTTCAGCCAGGTTAAGTAATACTTCAGCATAACGGATCACGGGCGGATAATCCAGGTAAGGAGAAGGGTTTTGATATTTTGATAAATATTTCTTTGTTCCATTGGTAAAAATTAAACTAACCCTCCTCACATCAGCAGCAGTCCATCCTGCATTGGCAATAATACCACTTGCATTTAAAGAATATTCTGCTGAACCAAGGCTGGAACCATTTCTTACAAAATAAAATCCAAGTTGGTTTTGTGTACCGGGATTATCTCCTGCGGTTGAAGTCATGGGTAATGAAAAAATAGATTCCGTAGTATTATAGATTGGGGCAGCACCAAAAATAGTTGTGATGCTTGGTTGCAATGAGTCAGCTACTCCTGTTAATGCTTTAAAAGGAGCAATAGATTGGCTTGCAATCTTGTTAGCCTCTGTAATAACTGAAGCATAATTTTGCATGCTCAGGTAAACCCTTGTCTTTAACGCAATGGCAGTATTACGATGGGCACGGGTGGTATTTAACTCATTAGTACCATTGGTTAATGCCAGATTTGTTTCTGCAAAGTTCAGGTCATTGAGTATTTGTGTATAAACGTCAGCAACAGAACTTCTGGCTAAATCAGAATAACCTGAACCCTTTATACCTGTTAAACGTAAAGGTAAACCAGGTTTATTTCCATTACCATCAGCATAAGGCCTTGCATAGTATTGTAAGAGGCTGTAATAAGACAATGCCCTTATTAACCTTGCTTCTCCCAAATAATTATTTGATAAGGTTGTGCCCACTACCGATGTTCCTTTAGTAGCCATACCATCAATAAACAGGTTACACAGGTTAATAGTATAATAAGCCTGCGACCAGAGATTCTTAACCGAATTCTGAGAAGTTCCCGTAGGGTTTAAATTCCAAACATCAAAACCGGTAACACCGTTGGTAGTTTCATTAATAAAGTCCTCACCACGTATATCACCATATACACTATACCTACCACCATAAAAATTACCATTTTTTAAGGCAGAGTACATCGAACGGGCCTGGTTTAAAACACGTTCTGGGGTATCAAAAGATGTAATATCTGTTACAGAAGTTTGAGGTATTGGTGTCAATAATTCCTTTTTACAGGAAATAGATAACAATACACAAAAACTTAAACTGATTATGTATTTAATTTTATTTTTCATTCTTATATCATTTAAGATTTATGATTCAACTTTTATTAAAATCCCAATTTAACGCCTACCAGTATAGTACGTCCGTTTGCAATAGTGTTTCTGTCAACACCCGGTGCACTGGGCGTATTACCGTTAGAAGAAACTTCAGGATCAGGACCAGGATAATCTGTAAATATGTATAGATTTGTTCCGCTTACATAAAAAGTAGCGCTTGTTATTTTCACCCTGCTTAAAATATTAGCAGGCAGCGTATATCCAAAAGTTACATTCTTCAGTTTGATAAAATCACCTTTAAACATACTGTAAGTCATTGGCAAGGCAGAACCATTGGAAAGATTATCTCCATAAACAGGCCTTGGAACGGTAGTTACATCACCCGGTGCTTTCCATGCATCCAATACATCAACTGCGTTGTTCCAGAAACGCTGATCGTGTAAACCTGCCCATGATCCGTAATAAACATAATTACCTCCCTGGTAAGTCAAATGCACATCCAGTTCAAAATTCTTATACCTGAAGTTATTGCTCAAACCGCCATAAAACTTAGGCTGGGAATTGTACATAACTGCATCAGCTGTTTGGTTAACGGTATTGGCTGTACCATCTGCCTTATTATACCTTGTACCGTCCGGATTACTCCAGTTAAACTGTCCTGCACCAGGTGCAAAACGGTAAAGAACCCTGTTTCCGATTTGGTTCAATAAAACCCTGCTGCCTGTAGCCGGGTCAACCCCGCCGGTGCGAACCAGCCAAAGGCTTCCTACTGAAAAACCAACTGCAGTACGGTTAACTGTTTCCAAACCCGAAGTTGCAGTTAATACTTCCGGTAAACCAGGCGCTAATTCAGTTACACGGTTTTGAATGTTGGTGTAATTAAAACTGGTTGACCATGTAAAGTCTTTATGTTGTATCGGAATTATATTCAGCGAAAGTTCGATACCCTTATTATACATTTTACCTACGTTAGAAGGCACTGTAGTAGGTAAACCGGCAGAAGGGGCCTGTGGCACATTCAATATTAAATTGCTAATGTTATTTTTAAAATAAGTGGCTTCAATAGTTATCCTTTCTTTTAGTATTCCTAAGTTGATACCGGCATCAAATTTCTTACTGGTTTCCCACTTTAAATTGGGGTTACCTGCCTGGGCAAATACCAGGGTAGGCAGACTTCCATACAAACCAGAGCCGTAGGTAGAGTAAGATGCATAGTCTCCAATACCACCGGTATTACCTACTTTACCGTAGCTGCCATGCAGCCTGAAACTGCTGAATACATTTTTCATCTTGCCCCAGAATTTTTCATTATTCAAATTCCACCCTCCGGAAACACCCCAAAAGGTTTCTTTTTGAAATGGCAAAGCTGAATATTCATCCTGGCGAAGATTTCCACTGATGAAATATTTTTTATTGAAATCATAATTTAAACGACCAAAAACAGACTTAAGATAATTCTCACCATAAACCGACCCGGATGAATTGTTGATACCCCATCCTGCCTGGATAACGGTATATACAGGATCAGATATCTGTGTACGATTTATTCCAAAACCAACAGACGTCCTGCGGTCCTGTTCCTGTCCTACTAAAGCGCTTATTGTATGCTTTTGTTTAATAGTATAATCAAATTGAGCAGTATTGGTCCAGGTCCATCTTTTGTACTTACCTAGTGTGCTGGTTGCTGAACCTACTCCAGCAAACCCATCGCCATGTATTGGTGATGCAAATATTTCATTATCTACGATCAGGTAGTCAATGCCATAAGTTGATTTTAAAGTAAGACAATTAAAGAACTTGTATTGTCCATATACATTTGACTGGATATGGTTGGTTTCACTATTCTGGCGGTTAAGGTCTAACCCAACAACCGGGTTATAAAATCCTATGGTAACTGAATTACCCATCCGCCCCACGGTGTTAGTAGCAACGCCTGGTGTAAGATTGTCTATATTATAACTGCCATCATTTCTATAAGGTGATACATTGGGAGCAGTAACAAATGCAGTACGTCCCAAACCTGCTGTACCAAAACCTTCCCCGTTCAAAGATCCTGAAGACACATTGGCTAAGTTCAGCTCATTTGAATAAGATATTTTAGCCCCGATAGTAAGCCGTTTGCTGAACCTGTTTTCAACATTCATCAATATATTCTTACGCACAAAATCATTCGTTTTTACAATTCCCCCCTGCTTTGAATAACCAGCCGAAAAATAATAGGATGTAGTTTCATTAGCCCCTGAAATATTCAGGTTATGGTCCTGTGAAAATCCCTGGCGATAAACATAATCAGCCCACCTGGTATCAATAGGTTTACCATCTGGCCCATTAGTAAGTGCAAATTTTGTGTAGCCTGAACCTGCGGGGTTAGTACTATTTACAGTCTGGTTGTTTGCAGCAGCCATGTTTTTGTAATTAACATATTGCTGTGCATTTAAAACTTCCGGCACACCATAAACACTTGTAAAACCAAAGGAAGCATTATAGTTAACCCTTGCTTTACCGGGCCTGCCTTTTCTTGTGGTAATGTAAACAACACCATTGGCAGCACGGCTACCATAAATGGCGGTAGCTGCAGCATCTTTTGCAATATCAATAGATTCAATATCATTAGGATTAATACTGGCCAGTGCATTACCTGCTGCACTTGTTGAACTGAAATCGCCTGTAGGGCTTGGAATACCATCAACAACAACTAGCGGGTATGAACTAAGTGAAATTGAGTTAGTTCCCCTGATACGGAAAACCGGTGGTGTATTTAAAACGCCGTTAGGAATGGTGATCTGAACACCTGCTGCACGTCCTGCAAGGGCCTGTTCAAAACTTTGTACAGGTTTATCCGCAATAGTTGATCCTTTAACTGTGGTAAGACTTCCGGTTACCTCCTTTCTTTTTTGTGTACCATAACCCACTACCACAACTTCTTCCAGTTTTGAGTCCTTAGGCCTTAAAGAAATATTTACAACTAATTGGGTTCCCAATGATCTTGACTGTGTTTCAAAACTTACATTTGAAAAGCTAAGGGATTTTACTGTAGCAGGTATGGATATACTGTATTGTCCATCCTTATCCGTTTGTGTTCCCTGTTTTCCATCAGAGCTTGTAACAGAAACACCTTCAACCGGTGCTCCTTTGTCATCAGTAACTTTACCAGTTACTGTGCGGTTCTGGGCAGCGGCATTTAGTATAAATACAAATACTGCCGATACAATTAAAATCGATTTTCTCATTTGCTTAATAGTTTATGGTGGCAAATATAATTCACATTCCCTGTAATTATCAAATACTTTGACAAATTTATTAACCTTTTAGCTGCTTTTCTTCAACCCTTTGCAAGCCTTTGTACTCTTCAATTAGCCTCATTTTTGTATTAAATTCAAATTCCTGTTTTTCCTGTTTTTTTGGGTGCAAACAGCAATAACAAAACCGGCAATAAAACCAGGTTGGTAAAAGTGGCTACCAGCAATGTTACAGAAGTAAGCCAACCCAGTGCTATTGTACCTCCAAAACTGCTGGCACAAAAAATAATAAACCCTGCAATTAACACCAGTGCAGTATATACAATACTAAGGCCCGTGTTTTTTATAGTAACGCTTACTGTTTCCGGTATATTGTTTTTGTAAATGGGCAACTCCTGCTTGTAGTTTACCAAAAACCTTATGGTAATATCGATGGCGATGCCTAATGCCACACTAAAAACCAATACTGTAGATGGTTTTAAAGGAACTCCGGCCCATCCCATAATGCCCGCTGTAATTACAAGTGGTATCAGGTTGGGTATTAATGAGCACAGTAATATCCAAACAGACCTGAACAGGTAAAGCATACATACTGCTATTAAAATAAAAGCCCAGAAAATACTTTCTTTTAACCCGTTTACTATGAAACGGCTTCCTTCCAGGAAAGTAGAGCTGGTTCCGGTCACTGTCACTTTATATAGCGCCTTGGATGTGTCTTGTATGTCAAGGCTGTCTATACCGTTTAAGATCCTGTTCGCATTAATTTTTATTGAATCTACGATGGGCAATAATTCCTTGGTGCCTACATCTGCCATGCTCATACTTATTCGCAGGAACTGTTCAGAAGAATCAATAAATGAACCTGCCAGTTTTAAGGTTGCCGAATCTGCTGCCGTCATTTCATTATTTTCTTTACGGCTGTTTATTACACGTAGCTTATCATGCAGGTCTTTTAAAGGATTACCAAAAGCAGGTAGTGTGTAAGTGGAGTCTCCCCGGCCTTCACTTATCGCCTGGTAACTAAACTTGATGGCATCAATAACAGATAAAGGCTTGGCAATATTCTTTTGCCTGGCCAAAAATGAATCCTGGAAAAAAGCGATCTTACTAATATCAATTCCTGATCTTAAAATACCTCTGGGCCTTTTTGTATCAAGCATTATTTCCAAAGGCATTATGCCTTTAAAGTTTTTTTCGAAAAATTTGAGGTCGGTGTAAATTTTATCAGTCTTTGGCAGATCGTCTACAATGAAGGCCACCGTTTTTAATTTAAATATCCCGATCACTGAAAAGATCAAAACAATGGCTGTGATTGCATACACTGTTTTTTTATGGTGCATAACCCAGTCTTCTATTTTTAATAAAAAAGAAGTGAGCCAGCGGTTATTTAAATATTTGGTTTGTGATGGTTTTGGCCCAGGTAAATAACTCAGCACTGATGGTAACAAAATAAAAGAAATAAAAAATATCACCATGATACTTATGCCCGCTACCACACCAAATTCTTTTAAAATAGGACTCTTGGTTAATGCAAAAACGGCAAACCCAATTGCAGCCGTTATGTTACAGAATAAAGTAACCACTCCCATCTTGCTTACCATTTCCACCAGCGACTTTCGCTTATCCCCGTTTTGTAAATACCCGGTATGATATTTATTGATAAAATAAATACAGTTGGGTACCCCAATCACCACAACCAATGGCGGTATCAAAGCAGTAAGTAAACTTATTTTATAACCACATAATTGCAAAATACCTAAACTCCACACTACACCAAAAATGACTACCAGCAGGGAAAGTAATGTTGTACTTACGGAACGGAAGAATAATAATAAGATCAAAGCACTTAGCGCTAATGAGCCGATCAAAAAGAGGCGCATTTCTTTTTGAAGCCTGTCGGCAACAACAGTTCTTATTAAAGGCAGGCCACTTAAATGTGTTTCAATTTTGGTGTTGGTTTCAAAGTCTTTTGCAATAGCAGTAATATCTGCAACAATTTTTGAACGTTTCACAGAATTAAGCGCTTCCTTATTTATCCGTACCGCCATTAAATAAGCCTTCGCATCAGGATTGTATAATTTGTATTTATAAAAAGAAAGGTTTTTAAAAATATCGCTTGCTGAATCAAGTGCAGCCTGTTCAGTAAATGGATCGGTGAATATTTTTACCGGCACTAATTTTTCTGTGAGTGTGTCTTTTTGCAGTGCAATAGCCCCCGGTGCACTCAATACATCTTCTACGTATTCTACTTGTCGTAATTGCCTGTGCAGTTCAATATATGCGTTAAAAACAGGAAGCGTGAATAGTGTATCGGCCTGGATACCAACAACCAATACATTACCATCATCTCCAAATTTCTGCTGAAAGGATTTATACTCCCGGTATTTAGGATTATCAACCGGGATAGCTTTTGCAAATTCGTACCCCAGTTTTACTTTGCTGGCATAAAAACCCATTACACCCGTTGCTGCAAACAAAATGACCAGGAGTACCACCCGTTTTTTTATAACAAAATTTCCCAAACGTTGCCACATAGTTATTGAATAATTAGTCCATAAAAATAATGTGCAAAGAAAGCCATTTTATGCGGCTTAGCCATAAATAGAAGCCTGCAAAGGTTTGGTTACTTTTGCTTTAAACAGATCAATTTCAGCACCTGAACATGACACACAAAACCAAAGGCATAGTATTGCGAAGCATTAAATATGGCGAGACCAGCCTGGTAGTTACCATATTTACCGAAATGTTTGGTGTACAGACTTATATGGTTAGCGGAGTACGAACGTCAAAAAAATCTTCTTCAAAAGCCAATCAGTTTCAGCCAACTGCTATTTTGGACCTTATCGTTTATCACAGCGAGAATAAATCCATGCAGCGCATAAAAGAATTTTCATGGTCGATACTATATACCGATTTGCTGAACGATGTTATTAAAAACAGCATTGCATCTTATATGGCCGAGCTGATACAAAAATGTTTAAAGCAGCCTGAAGCAAACGCCGATCTTTTTAATTTTTGTGAGGAATCTTTTTTACAATTAGATAAAGCCAATAAAATTGTTGCCGCCAATTTCTCTTTATTCTTTACCCTGCACCTTGCTCATTTCTTTGGATTCAGGATGACAGATAATTTTAATTTAACTAACCTGTTTCTCGATCTGCAGGAAGGGAATTTTATTGATCATCAACCAACTCATCCGCATTTTATAGATGGTAAATATGCAGAGCTCACCGCCCAGTTATTAAAAGTTATGCAGCCTCATGAGTTGGAAGAATTTAAACTGAACCAGGAAATAAGAAGAAACCTGTTATTAAGATACCTTGAATATTATGCCCTGCACATTTCTGATTTTGGACAAATGAAAACGCTGATGGTGTTGCATGAAGTATTATAGACTACGGTAGTTTTTAAAACTACCGTAGTCTATGTTACAGTATCCGTTTTGAGGATGACCTCTCAGTTATCATTAAATTATCAGTTTCTTCAATTAAAACTACTCCCGGCTTTTTTCCTTTTTCAAAACTACCCAATGTTTTATCCATTTGCAAAGCCCGGGCACCATTGATGGTGGCCCATTGTAAGAGTGTAGATAATTTCAATCCGGGGAATTTTTTTTGCAGTGTTTTTATTTCTTCTAAAATACTAAGCTGATCATTGGATGCAAGGCTGTCAGTTCCTAAAATAATATCGCATTCATGTTCAATGAATTTATTTACATCCGGCAAAGTATCTGTTATATAAAGGTTGGCATTAGGGCAAAAGCAGAAGAAAGTTTTGAATTTTGAATTTTGAATTTTGAATTTTACAAATTCAATGTCTTCTTCAGATGTGCAAACATTATGAACCAATATCAGTGATTGATCTTTTTTGAAATAAGGTAACCAGGTTTGTAAACTGCTTTTACCTGATGGTTTAAAAAAGGAAATATCAATTCCCATTTTCTCATACATCCTCAATATATCCCCGGTACCCTTTTCAAATAATTCATTTTCTGCTGTTGTTTCCTGGTTGTGGATGGTCAATAAATTATTATTGGAAAAATCATCGATCATCCTAAACATTTCGGGAGATACCGAGTAAGGTGCATGTGGTACGATTGAATTTGCCGGTAACAATGCAGCATAAGAATTATAAAAATCAATTGCTCTTTGAAAACGCATTTCGGCAACCGACGTTGGAAAACCACTGGCTTCAATAAAATTATGATAATACAATCTGCCCTTAACTTTTTGTGGAATTGTAAATGTATTATTACAGATATCGCCAACTGCAACAATGCCGTTTTGTAACATTTCGTTCTCTTCGTTTTCTATGGCAGATAATATCTCTGCTTCTTCAAAATGCCGTTCATTAACCACCTTAAAAACGAAATCAACCAGGCCGGTGTGTTTCGGGATGAGGCCCTTCATATGAGATAATTCCAGGTGGCAATGACAATTGATAAAGCCCGGACTAAGAATACCGTTCAATTTTTCAATTCCATCCCCGGCATCATCTTCCTTAACAAGATCAACAATTACACCGCTGTCGTCTGTAATTAAGACATGTTGCTGCAGGAGTTCATGCCCGGTAAATATCTGGTTTGCTGAAAATTTTCTGTACAAATTGATTGGTTGATATATTGTAAATTTGCCGCCTGCTTATAAAACAGCAGCAAGTTCAACAAAGTTATATTGTACAAGAATGGTTATTCATTCTTTTTACAAAAAAAAATGAATAACTGAACAAGTTCGCAACTATGTTTAATTATTGTACAAAAGCTGGTAACAAAATTTTATAATAAAACACAAACAACCCTCCCCCTTGGGGGAGATGGTAGGGGCCTATGTTAGATAAATTAGATGCCATAAAGGGAAGATTCGATAACCTGGGAGTTGCACTCACCAACCCGGAGATCGTCAGCGATAATAAAAAGTTTGCTGCCACCAGCAAAGAATACCGGAGCCTTGAAAAAATTGTAAATGTCAGGAATGCGTATGTGAAACTGCTGGACGATATTGAATTTAATAAAGAGGTACTGAATGGCGATGATGAGGAGATGAGAAGTCTTGCCAAACAGGAATTGCCTTCTTTGGAGGAAAGGAAAGAAGCGATGGAAAAAACGCTTCGTAACATGCTTATTCCAAAAGACCCCTATGATGAAAAGAATGCCATTTTAGAGATCCGTGCAGGCACAGGCGGTGACGAAGCTTCTCTTTTTGCCGGCGACCTGCTAAGGATGTATTTAAAATATTGCGAAAAAAAGGGTTGGAAAACTGTGATGTTAAGCGAAAGTGAAGGAACGGTTGGTGGTTACAAAGAAGTTCAGATAGAAGTAACTGGTGATGATGTGTACGGAACATTAAAATTTGAGAGTGGTGTACACAGGGTACAACGGGTGCCTGACACAGAAAGCCAAGGCCGGGTACATACAAGTGCAGTAACTGTGGCAATTATGCCCGAGGCCGAAGAAGTGGATTTTGAGCTGAAAGAAAGCGATGTAAAAATGGAAACAGCCAGAAGTGGCGGTGCCGGTGGACAAAACGTAAATAAAGTGGAGACCAAAGTTTTTTTAACCCACAAACCAACAGGCATTGTTGTAATGTGCCAGACTGACCGGTCGCAGTTAGGAAACAAACTAAAGGCCATGGAAATGTTGCGTACAAAGTTGTACGATGAAGAAGTAAGGAAAGCCGAAGAAGCCATTTCGCATTTGCGCAAAAGCCTCGTAAGTACGGGGGATAGAAGCGCCAAAATAAGAACCTATAATTTTCCGCAGGGCCGTGTTACCGATCACCGCATTGGGTTAACGGTATATAATTTAGATACTATTCTCAATGGCGATATACAGGAATTTTTAGACGCCTTACAGTTTGCTGAAAATGCAGAGAAGATGACAATGCAGAACTAACATTTAATAAGAGCCCCGCTTACTTCCCTCGCCATATTATTATATTTTCTCAGCATTGCATTTTTTCGATACATTTATCATCTAAAAAATAAAAATTATGTTAGAAGAATTATTTAACCTGGTAAAAAGCTCAGCCGGCGATGCGGTGATAAACAATCCCGATGTACCAAACGAACAAAACAATGAAGTAGTGGCAGAAGCTACCAATACCGTTGCATCCGGTTTACGGAATATGGTTGCCGGTGGTGGTTTGGAAAATATCCTGTCTTTATTCGGTAATAAAGGTCAGCAAGGCGGCGGTAAGGGTTTATTAAGTAACCCCATTGTAAATATGATGATCGGGCATTTTGCCGGAAAACTGATGAGTAAGTTTAACCTGGGTGGCAGCCAGGCAAATAATGTTGCCAGCAGTCTTATTCCTGATGTGATCAGTAACCTGATCAATAAAACAAATGATCCCAATAACAGTACTTTTTCAATAGAAAGCCTGCTGAATTCAATAACAGGCGGGCAAAGTACACAGGTGGTGCAGGAGCAACAAAACAGCGGTAACAGCGGATTTAATTTCCAGGACCTGATTGGGCAGTTTACCGGTGGTGGCCAACAGGGTGGCGGTGGGGGATTGATGGATATAGTATCAAAACTGGCGGGTGGTGCTCAATCGCAGCAACAAAAAACCGGTGGTGGAGGACTAATGGACCTCATTAAAGGATTTATTAAATAGCAAATTAACTCTTCATAATAGCCTCCTGAGTTTTTCAGGAGGCTTTTTATTTGCATTAAACCCTGCAGTTACGCAATGGTCAAACAAAGCGGCTTTATGGTACATGCGTATAAATACTTAAAATAATAAGCTCTTTTTATCGTTAGTATAAACAACGTCCGTTGGGTATTAAGGAATACTTAACATTTTTAGCAAAACTTCTGGCATTGGTTTTGCGTATTTATAAATAGAAAAACGACAATTCAAATTTTCTCATAAGCAGTTAGTTTTGGTAACGGCCCCTGTTTCTACAGGGGCTTCTCT
>JBDTUK010000079.1:0-8109 GCA_040007795.1 Ferruginibacter sp. | reverse complement strand
GAAATTTTTACCCAATGCTATAAAAGTGAACATCACTGCAGAACGAAGCACAGAAGCCGCCGCACCGGTGATCAATGAAAAAAGCCAAAGGCAACCCAATATCAATACGACCTGGAATAATTTTGATCTGTTGATCAGCGGGATTTTTGCAAACAGCCAGACCAACATTACGTAGATTAATCCAAGGTGCATTCCGGATATGGCTATGATATGCACCACGCCTGTATTACTGTATGCCTGCACCAGGTCTTTATCAAGATCGTTTGTATAACCAATAAGCAGCGCTTCTGCAATACCCAATTCATCTTTACCGGCCTCTACTCTTTTGCGTAAAACAGATAATACATGATCTCTTGCGTTAAAAATAAATTGCCTGAGCCAGCTGGTATTTTCGCTTTTGCCTTCCATTTTTTCCCAATCCTTCTCTTTTAAAAAAACATTATGAAAGGTTTGCTGAAAGGCAGCATAGCGCTGGTAATTAAAAGCACCCGGGTTACCTGAATTTTTTATCTGCTGAAGATTTTTATGAATTAAAATCCTGTCTCCATATTTTAACTCATGCTTAAAACTGTCTTTCGAAAAATACAATAACAATTTTCCTTTGCAGGAAATGGAAGTATTTTTTTGTATAACTGACTCTACATATCCATCGGCTTTAAAAGATTTATTTTTTTCTACAAGCGGCTCATCAATTCTTACAACCAGGTAGCTGCTGTCCCTGTAATAGTTTCCATACCAGTCATTATTATGCCGTACATCTTTTTGCCAGGTAACTAATAAACCAAAACTGATGAGCAGCAGGTGAATGATAAAACCCTGTAAAGCCTGTAATTTAAACCGCAACGCAATCGGCAGCAATAAAAATAAGAGGAAAGAAATACTGAAAGAGATTAATGCAGTTATTATAACTACTACTGAAATTTGAACGTACCATTGCAGTATTATACCTGCAACCAAGGGCAGGAGCAGCCTGATAAACGGGGCTTTTTTCCAAAGGGGTATACCATAAGGGTGGGTCATGGTACAAAGTAAAAAATCAAAAGTAAAAATCCAAATGCATCTTTATTACTTAACCTTATGCGCCTCCATGTCTATCTCAATCAACTGTTTTGGCAGCGCCAATCCTTTTACTTCAAGCCAGGTGCCAGTCGGAAATTGTTTCTTATAAATGGAATTGCGATAGGTTGAGACTTTAATAAACTCAGCCATATTAGTTGTAAATACATTTTCTACCACTACGTCATCAAAAGTGTAACCGTAATGTTTTAAAATTTTCTCTAAATCGCTATAGCAGTTTTTCATTTGCTGTTCCATATTTCCCTCAGCAACTAAAATTCCATTGTCATCCATACTTACTGCCCCTGATATTTTAAGGTCGTCACCAATTTTTACAGCATGAGAATAACCATAGTCTTTTTCTAGTTTAGGTCTAAGATTAAAGTAGTCAAGTGTATCTGTTTGTACTGACTTTGTTTCCTTTTCAGTTGTCGCTTTGGGATTGTCAGCGTTGTTACAGCTACTGAGAATTGAAAAAAAAACTAAAAGGCCTGAAGCAAATAAAGATATCCTTGTCATGTTTTTATATTTTGTTGATTAAATGATTCAAGGTCTGTCAGCATAACTCACAACAACTGAATAAGCACAAAAATTGAAAAGTTATTTACTCAAATGCATACTCCTCTCTTTATATAACTGCCGGAAGTATGGGTCACGCAGATCTTTAATAAAACGTATGGCTTCTCCGGTACTCTTCATCTCAGGCCCAAGTTCTTTATTTACACCCGGGAATTTATTAAAGGAAAAAACAGGTTCTTTAATTGCAAAACCAGTAAGCTTTTTCTCGAAAGTAAAATCTTTAAGCTTGTTTACACCCATCATTATTTTTGTAGCAATATTTAAATAGGGTATTTGATAAGCTTTTGCAATGAATGGCGTGGTACGGCTTGCCCTTGGGTTAGCTTCTATCACAAACACATTCCCGTCTTTAATAGCAAACTGAATATTTATAAGCCCCTTGATATTTAATGTACGTGCAATTTTTTCTGCATACTCTTCCATAGTATGTACAACCAATGGTGATAAATTGAACTGTGGTAACACCGCATTACTATCGCCGCTGTGAATACCGGCGGGTTCAATATGTTCCATCACACCCATCACATGAAAATCTTCACCATCAAAAATGGCGTCTATCTCTGCTTCCTGGCAACGGTCTAAGAAATGATCAATTAAAATTTTATTGCCGGGCAAATGTTTAATTAAACTCAACACCCCTTTTTCCAGGTCTTCATCATTTATTACAATACGCATTCTTTGTCCGCCCAAAACATAACTTGGCCTTATTAAAACCGGGTAACCAACCTGCCTGGCCACTTCAATAGCTTCATCGGTATTGTAAGCAGTACCATAATCCGGGTAAGGAATTTCCATCTCCTTTAGCATATCACTGAACCTTCCCCTGTCTTCGGCTATATCCATACTGTCGAACGAAGTGCCGATTATTTGTATTCCTTTTTCGTGTAAACGTTTGGCAAGTTTTAAAGCTGTTTGTCCGCCTAACTGTACAATAACACCATAAGGTTTTTCATGTTCAACAATTTCCCAAAGGTGTTCCCAGAATACGGGTTCAAAATAAAGTTTATCGGCAATATCAAAATCGGTTGATACGGTTTCGGGATTACAATTTACCATGATGGCTTGGTAACCGGCTTCTTTTATGGCCAGCAAACCATGCACACAACAATAGTCAAACTCAATGCCCTGGCCAATTCTGTTAGGACCACTGCCCAGTACAATTATTTTCTTTTTATCAGAAACAATGCTTTCGTTACTTATTAATTTGCTTTCATTTACTGATTTGTTTTCGAAAGTAGAATAGAAATAAGGGGTTTTGGCTTCAAACTCAGCGCTGCAGGTATCTACCATTTTAAAAACACGTGTAAGGCCCATTGCTTTCCTTCTTTCATAGATCGGTTCTGCATCTTCTTCGTTCATGATGCTTTTAAGCTGTTCATCACTAAAACCCAAAAGCTTTGCTTCTCTTAACAGGTCATCCGGTAAAGTCTTTAAATCATACTTTGCAATTTTCTTTTCACAATCACATATTTTCTGGATCTGGTAAATAAACCAGCGGTCAATTTTTGTGCTTTCGCAGATACGCTTGATACTGGCTCCGGCCATCAACGCATCTTTAATTCTAAAGATCCTGTCCCACTTGGGTATCTTAATATATTCTATCAGTTCATCAGCCTGCATTAAACTTTTACCATAATATCCGAGGCCAACTACATCGTTCTCCAAACTCTGACAGGCTTTTTGCAAAGCCTCTGCAAAGCTTCTTCCAATTCCCATTACTTCACCAACACTTTTCATTTGAAATCCTAAAGTATCATTGGCTCCTTTAAATTTATCAAAATTCCAACGTGGTATTTTTACAATTACATAATCAAGCGCTGGTTCAAAATAAGCAGAGGTTGATTGGGTAATTTGATTTTTTAATTCATCAAGGTTATAACCGATTGCCAGTTTAGCTGCAATTTTTGCAATAGGATAACCGGTTGCTTTGCTGGCCAATGCTGATGAACGACTTACTCTTGGATTAATTTCCACTACAATCAGTTCTTCCGTTAGCGGATTAAGTGCGAACTGCACATTACATCCACCCGCAAAATTTCCCAGGTCTCTCATCATCCTTATCGCTGTGTTGCGCATTAGCTGGTAGGCCGTGTCGCTTAACGTCATTGTTGGTGCAACCGTAATGGAATCGCCGGTATGAACACCCATGGGATCAAAGTTTTCAACACCGCAAATAATTACCACATTATCTGCATTATCCCTTAATAATTCCAATTCAAATTCTTTCCAGCCCAATACCGCTTTTTCTACCAGCACTTCATGCATAGGGCTTGCTGTTAGCCCGATATTCAGCGCCTCATCCAGTTCTTCTTTATGAAACACAATACTGCCTCCTGTACCTCCTAAAGTAAATGATGGACGTAATACCAATGGGAATCCTATTTCCTGTGCAAATTCTTTTCCTTCCAAAAATGAGTTGGCAATTTTTGCAGGGCAAACAGGAATACCCATTTGAATCATCCACTGCCGGAATTTTTCCCGGTCCTCTGCTTTGTCTATTGCTTTTATATCAACACCAATTAATCTAACTCCAAATTTTTCCCAAATACCCAATTCATCAACTTCTTTACAAAGATTGAGTGCTGTTTGGCCGCCCATGGTTGGCAATACAGCATCAATTTTATTTTCCTCTAAAATTTGTTCAATACTTTCCACTGTAAGGGGTAAAAGGTAAACCCTGTCGGCCATCATCGGGTCGGTCATTATAGTTGCCGGGTTACTATTGATAAGAATAACTTTTACCCCTTCTTCCCTTAAAGAACGGGCTGCCTGCGTACCGGAATAATCAAACTCACAGGCCTGGCCGATAATAATGGGGCCGGAACCAATAATTAGAACTGACTGAAGGGAATTGTCTTTTGGCATAATATAGCATTGCCTATGATATGGCGTGCCAAAAGTAATTGTAAAAGATGTAAATAAAAAGTGGTTAGTTATTCATTTTTCATTTACGGGCTACTACCCTAAATTTACAAGACAAAATCAAAATATTATATTGAAATCACTCTTTGTATATACAAATATTGTTTTTATCCTTTCCCTTACTAACTTAAACGCTTCTGCACAATTTTTTCAACCCAAAAATTATCCGCAAAATTATTTCAGCTGGCCAGTTGCTGCAGTTAAAGCCTTATCGGCCAATTTTGGGGAACTGAGACCCAATCATTATCACATGGGATTTGATTGCAGAACCGATAAAAAACAAAACCTGGCAGTGTTTGCCGCTGCTGACGGATATATTGCAAGAGTAAAAATTGAATCTTTTGGTTTTGGCAGATCGTTATACATTAATCATCCAAACGGACTAACAACCCTGTATGCCCATTTAAATGAATTTTACCCTGAGCTGGAAAAATATGTAAAAGAGCAGCAATACAAATTAAAAAGCTGGAAGGTTTATTTAGATATACCTCAAAATTTGTTTCCGGTAAAAAAGGATTCGCTTATTGCCTTTAGTGGTAATACCGGTGCCTCACAGGGGCCTCACCTCCATTTTGAAATAAGAGATACTAAAACCGAAAAGGTATTAAACCCTGGGTTATTTGGATTCGCCATACCCGATACTGTACCGCCTGATATTTACCGGTTGGCCGCTTATGACAGGCGGGTGAGCACTTATGAACAAAGCCCTAAACTCTATCCGCTAAAAAAAGTAAACGGTATTTATGTTAGCACGCCGGCATTGATCATAGCTAACACAAACAAGATAAGTTTTGGCATATCTACATCTGACCGGGCTACCGGATCAACAAACCGCAATGGTATTTATGAAACCATATTATTTGAAAACGAAAGCCCTGTTATTGGTTTTCAGATAGACAATATTGGTTATGACGAAACCCGTGATTTTAATGCACACATTGATTATAAATTGAGGAGCAGTGGTGGACCTTATGTACAACAGCTGTCAAGATTGCCGGGTTATGCTAATAGTATTTATAGACCTGCAAATGCTGATGGTGTAATTTCTATTGACGACGACAGCATTCATAAAATTAAAATAGAAGTGAGAGATGCCGATGGCAACACTTCATTAATTCAGTTTGAAATAAAAAAGGATAGTAATTTTTTAAAGTCCCCGAAAAATGATCCTTCTGTATTTTTTAACCCAGTAGAATTTCATCCGGGTTTTATTAACGTGTATGAAAATGAGAATATCATTTTTTATTTACCTCAAAGTTGTTTGTATGATTCCATTCGCTTTCGCTATACTGAGCAAATACCCAAAACCGGTTATACCATCTACCAGTTACACAATGTAAGTGTTCCTGTGCATGGCTATTTTCCAGTCACCATAAAAGCATCAACAACTTTACCCGATAAAATGGTAATGCAGCGCTTTGCAAACGGCAAAAATGATTTTGTAAAAGCAGTGCCTGTAAGAAATGGAAAAGAAAATGGCTGGTTCAGGGCCAGTTTCAGGGACTTTGGGAATTTTCAGTTGATGATTGATACAATACCACCCACAATTTCACCCCTTGGCTTCAAAGACAAAATGAATTGCAGTAAACAAAGTAGTATCAGGTTTGTGGTAACTGATAATACCGAAGAGATAAAAAACTTTACGGCAACACTGGATGGAAACTGGCTTCGGTTCAGCAATGATAAGGGCCGAATTTTTATTTACGGCTTTGATGAAATGTGTCCCGCCGGCGAACACGAATTAAAAATTATTGCTGAAGACCAGGTTGGAAACACAAGAGAAAAAATTTATCATTTTACGAGATAAATGTTAATCAGTTAATTTGTTAACTGGTTAATTAGTATTTCCATTTATAGTGGTGCTGCTAATTTAGACACAATACGAATTAACCAATTAACTATTAAACTAATCCCATGACACATTTAACAGAAGGCAGCAAGGCCCCGGCATTTAAAAGCAAAGACCAGGATGGCAAGCCTGTTTCCCTTTCAGATTATAAAGGCAAAAAAATTGTTTTATATTTTTATCCCGAAGATGATACACCCACCTGCACCATACAGGCCTGTAACCTCAGGGATAATTTTGGGTTATTAAAAAAGAATGGGATTATAGTTTTGGGGGTTAGTCCTGATGAAGAAAAAAAACATAAAAAATTTGAAGCAAAATACGATCTGCCTTTTACATTAATTGCAGACCCAGGTCATGATATTATTGACAAGTACGGAGTATGGGGCGAAAAACAATTATACGGCAGAACATATATGGGCCTGCACCGAACTACTTTTTTAATAGATGAAAAAGGAATTGTTAAAAAGATATTTTTAAAGCCAAAAAACAAGCTGCATACCGAAGAAATTTTAAAGGCTTGGCAACTTATTGAAGAGGATGAACGTTAGTTATAGAACAAGGCTTTAAAATTCCACCTCATGAAAAAAATGTTCATATTCATCTTGTTTATTTTTTCAACAGCTTTAGTACTTATATCATGCAGTAAAAGTAATCCTGTTGCCGGTGGAGGAAGCGGCGGTAGTGGTATAACTTTTTCATGTGCCGGCATCAGCCCAAAGTTTTCAACCGATGTGCAGCCAATACTTACTTCCGTTTGTTCTATCAACAGTAATTGTCATGCCAGTGGCAGCAGCAATTCCGGTGGACCATTTACAAACCAGACCGAAGTATTTGCAAAAAAATCAAATATAAGGGCAGCCATACTTGCTGGTACTATGCCCCAAGGTGGCACCATAACCCAGGCGCAAATCAATACATTTATTTGCTGGATCGATTCCGGGGCACCAAACAATTAGTCAACACTTTTTGGAACAAAATTCATTCTACATAAAAGAAAACTCCTGGCTGGCAAAAATTGCAGCCAAAAAATTACGCAGTAATAATGTAGCAATGGTTTTGGGCAAAACCATTCACCTGCACAATATTAACAAAGAAGATTTTTTAAAAAATGAAAAATGGGTCAGGCATGAGCTTTGCCATGTGCAGCAATTTAAACAGCATGGTTATATAGGGTTTATTGCAATGTACTTATTGGAAAGTATAAGAAAAGGATATTACAATAACAGGTTCGAACAGGAAGCAAGAGCAGCAGAAGACCTATAAAACCCATTCCACTTCTCCAAAATCAAATTGCCGGTCAGTTGCATCAACAGTTAACAATCTTCCTTCAGGCGAAACAGCTTTTATCACCGTTTCAAAACTGATCTCATCTTTTTTCAACGTCACATTTTTATTTAGTTTGTAAAGATGCTCATTGTAATCTTCCAATATTTTATCAGCAGATTTTGCATTCAGCCCGGATATTTTTTTCATGAGCAGGGCATAAAGCTCTTTGGCTAAAACAACCGTATCAAATTCTTTCCCGGTTATTTGTTTAAGTGAAACCGGGGCCTTTATCGATTTATCAAAATTGGTTTGATTGATATTAATTCCGATCCCCGCAATTGCCCATTTCCATTTTTTGCCATGAAATACATTTTCAATTAAAACACCCCCTGCCTTTCTGTCACGCCAAAACAAATCGTTGGGCCATTTTATTTTTG
>JBDTUK010000078.1:0-12281 GCA_040007795.1 Ferruginibacter sp. | reverse complement strand
TTAATAACCAAATAATTCTAACTAAAATAAAAAAATTAAGAAGAAGCCGCTTTGGTATTATTTACAAAAGCGAAACTAATATCAGCTTCAGCAAAACTGTTTAATTTCTCGAGGTCAAGAATAGTTTTGTTGCCGGCAGAACTGCGGTGATACATAGGAAGGTATTTAGCGCCTACCACCACTTCTTTAAGCACATATGAACTCCGGTCCACTACAGTATTGCTGAACATATCGTCGAATGCTTTTATAAATACCAATATTTCACCGTTAACATTAGCATAATCATCCAGCGTAAAATTGTAGAAAGGGCTGTTTTCAGTAATGGGGTGAACAATGGTCCAGTTAAGGGTAAGTGCATTTGCTCTGTCAAACTCCAGTTCAAGCGGAAAAAATTTATTCATCATTTTCCCATTCTCTTCTATTGTCATACCTAAAGTAACTCTTGCTTCTGCATCTGTAAGGGTGGTATTTTTATAAGGTGCCAATCTCAGCATCAATGCAGTAATATCTTTATAAGGTGCAATGATGGCATTTTCAGAAAACTTAAGATATGCCCTGGGTTTGCTGAATCTGCCGTAAAATAAACCGGTTGCAATAGCAAAACTGAGTAGGCCTATCAGCGCTTCTCCTGCCGCAACAGCACTGGTTAAAAATCCATCGGGGCTTATATGCCCGTAACCTACAGTCGTAAAAGTTTGTGCACTGAAAAAATAAGCCGCTCCAAATTTACCCAATTCTGATAAGGAACTAATGCCATTTAAATGCTCAACACCGATCAGATAATATATACCGGCAAAAATAAAATTGATGATAATGTAAAATAAAAAAATTATGAGAAGAAACTTCGAGGAAGGTAATGACAACATGGTATGATACCAGCTGATCCTTTCAAAAAACTTAACACCTTTTTTTTCAATATTGGGTTGCCCGTCTTTATTTACAAAACGGCCACCATAATCAGATGCATTTGTTCCAAAGCCGGTGTTGATTTCGGTTTTGGCCCTGGAGTTTATTTTGCGTAATAATGACATAGACTATCGGTCAATAGTTTTTTATTTTTTACTGGACTATTCAGTTAAATTTGACCTGTTCAAATATAAGATTTTGACTGCAGATAATTTCAACAACATCATTTTTAACCGCTATGCAGGCTGGTAAAACTTTATTTCAAAGCTTATTGTGGCGGGGCTTGTATTATGTTACGGTCTTTATTATTAATATTTTAATTGCACGCCATTTCCAGGCAGCTACAAGTGGAGCCATCTATTATATCAGCAGTATCTATTCTTTTGCTTCTCTCTTTGTAAGTTTTAGTATCGAATCGGGGATCACCTACTTTGCTGCTACAGAAAGGATCAAAGTGGATAAGCTGTTTAGCTTTTCTATAGTATGGTCATTAATTGTAGGGGTTATTATATTTTGCCTGGTCTTTTTTTTTATTAAAGATTCTTATGCAGGAATTGATAAACAGCTTTTGCTTGTTTCTGCCATATCAGTTATTTGTAGCGATCTGCTTATTGCTTATAGTACGGGCGTATTTTATGCAAAGAATAACTTTCTGCTGCCTAACCTGGTGAGCATTTTCAGCACTGTTATTCTCATTATTTTATTGCCGTATAACGGACATTCTATAATTCCTGCAATTAATGATGGTAATTATTTCTATCTCTACTTTGGTTCCTTTTTACTACAGGGAATTTGTTTGGCATTCATACTTTATTTAAAATATGTGCCAATCAGGATACCCAGGTTTTTATCCATGCAGGACTTTCGTTTATTATTTCGTTATTGCATGATGGCTTACCTGGCAAATATCATTTTCTTTCTTTTATACCGTATTGACTACTGGTTTGTTGAAAAATATTGTACAGCAGTGCAACTGGGCAATTATGTACAGGTTTCAAAACTGGGACAACTGTTTTTTATCCTTCCCACAATCCTCGCCAGCGCTGTTTTTCCTTTAACAGCAGGTGGACAAAAAGAAAAGGTCAATAGTTTATTGACCATGTTGTCGAGGAGTATCCTTAGTGTATATGCTGTAATCTGCCTGCTATTGATGCTTATTGGCAAATGGTTATTCCCTTTTATTTTTGGTACTGATTTTACAGGAATGTATCAACCTTTTTTATTGCTGATACCGGGTATTTTATCTTTATCAGGTTTGTTTACACTTACTGCATATTACGCTGGTAAGAACAAAATAAAAGTGAATATTACCGGCTCTTTACTGGCACTGGTGGTTATTATAGTGGGAGATAGTATTTTTATACCAATATATGGAATCAATGCAGCTGCTTTTATCAGTAGCATTGGTTATATTGTATACCAGGTTTATATTTTGATGGTCTTTAATAAAGAATATAAAACACAGGTAAGTGATTTCTTTATTTTTAAGAAATCAGACTGGGAAAATGTAAAAAAAATGGTTTCAGCTTATTTTAAAAACTAATATGCAGGTTTCCAGTAACGATATTTATTTAAACGGAGAATACTTTAAGAATAATCCGGGATGGGATGTACAGGATGCTTCATGGAAGGTTGCTATAATTCATGAACTTTTACAAAAAAATAGAATTCAACCTGCTGATGTAATAGAAGTGGGTTGTGGAGCAGGAGCTAACCTGGTTGAATTGGCAAAAGCAGACAGTAACATAAAAAAACTAAGTGGATACGATATTTCACCCCAGGCGATTGAACTGGCTCTGAAGAATTCAACAGAACGTATCGGATACTTTAATAAGGACCTGCTGGAAGAAAACGAAGTGTCTGCAGATCTTTTATTGGTGATTGATGTGGTGGAGCATGTGGATGATTATTATGGATTTCTCAGAAAATTAAAAACAAAGGCCCACCATTTTGTTTTTCATATTCCGTTGGATGTATCGGGCAGAACAGTTATGAAGCCACATGTAACACTGCAACAGCGTCAATCTGTAGGTCATATTCATTATTTCACAAAAGAAATGGTTGATTGGGCGCTGCAGGATACAGGTTATACAATAATAGATTGGGTTTATACTAAACCTATAGTTGATATTGCACCGGCAGATTCTTTTAAACGATGGGTAAAAAAAATACTCAGGAATTTTTCCTTTGCAATAAATAAAGACTGGAGCGTTAAAAAATGGGGTGGTTATTCAATAATGATCCTGGCTAAATAATTTTGTTTGAAAAATGTACTTTGGTTAACAAGCTGGTATCCAAACCGCATGGATAATTTTGATGGTGATTTCATTCAGCGTCATGCAAGGGCTGTGTCTGGTTTTTGTAAAGTGCATGTGATATATGTTGTTAAGATTAAAGACAAATTGACTCAGCCAGGTGTTGAAGAAAAACTGGCAGGTAATCTTACAGAACAAATTATTTACTACAAACCAATTCAAACAGGTATTAAACTGTTGGATAAATTTCTTTCTCAGCAAAAATATAACAACCTGTACAGGAAAGCTATTACCACTTACATCAATACAAAAGGTAAGCCTGGTTGTGTGCATGTACACGTAGCTCTAAAAGCAGGGCTGGCAGCTTTATGGGCAAAAAAGAAATGGAATATTCCTTTTATTGTAACAGAACACTCCACGGTTTATTTACCGGAAGCAGATGAACGTATTGAAAATTTTTCAGCGCTATATCAAAATTGGCTGCTACAAATAATGAAAAAAGCAAGCCTGGTAACTGTTGTTTCAGATCAATTAGGAAAAGCCATTCAAAAGTATTTCCCTTTTGTTAATTACATCGTACTACCGAATGTGGTGGATACATCCATTTTCTTTTCTGTCCCAAAACAGGTTAGTAATGATCTCCAATTGATTCATGTATCTAACATGAATTATCAAAAAAATACCGAAGCCATTTTACAGGCAATGCAGTTATTAAAGCAAAATAATGTGACATTTAAAATGGAACTCTTTGGCCCGGCAAATGCTGCACTGCATGAGATGATTATTAGCCTCGGATTGCAAAACCACGTGACCTTAAAAGGAGAAGTGCTGCAGCCTGAATTGGCAAAAGCCATGCAACGATCAGATGTGCTGGTATTATATTCCAGGTATGAAACTTTTGGTTGTGTGTTGATAGAGGCCAATGCCTGTGGTATTCCTGTTATCGTTAGCGATATTGAAGTATTTCATGAATTAATTCAGGAGGGTAATAATGGAATTTTCGTTCAGGGAAATGATCCCGTTGCATTGGCTGAAAAATTAACTTCTTTCAGTATGCAAGAAAATTCTTTTGATAAAAATACGATTGCTGAAACAACTGCAGCTAAATATAACTTTGATAAAGTGGGGCAACAGTTTGTTGATCTGTATAATAAAGTGTCATCTTAATAAGATGACCGGTTTATGCTTTTTCGACTTTTGTTTTTGATCTAAACAGGTATAATAAACCTGCTAATGGCCCTGTGGCCAGGAATAAAAAAATAAACCGGGTATTCATATAGCCGGATAAATAGTTAAGCAATTCAATACTTACAATAGTGATAGAAAAGCCTATACAGGTTACTATCGTAAGAGAAGTTCCTTTGATTTCTGCAGTTGCATTTTGAGCTACTAACGTAGAAAATAAAGGTGAGTCTGCAATTACAGCCAATCCCCAAAATATCAAAAAAGCAAGAAATGGAATTACAGGAAGATAAAAAGCAAGTGGAGATATAACACAACAGCAACCTGATAAAAAGAGTGCCAGGAAAGCCATTTTTTTAACTCCAAATATTTGCGAAAGGTAGCCACTTGCAATGCAGGCCAAACCACCACCAGCAATTATTGAAAAAGATAGAACCGGAATATTTAAATTTTCAACAGGGTGCATGTTTTTATAGGTTGTTAATATTACCGGAACAAATGCCCAAAAAGTATACAGTTCCCACATATGCCCAAAATATCCAAACGCAGCAGAGCGGAATGGCTTAGTTTTAAAAATGCTTAACAGGGCTGTAAAATTTAAAGATTGACCTTTTTTCTGGTAAGGTCCATTAGGAACAAATAAGAGTATCAATATTCCACCAACTGCAGATAATGTAGATGTAAAAATTAAAACCATTTTCCATGGCAATGCAGATGCAAAGCTTTTAAGTAAATGTGGAAATGCAGTACCTACAACTAAAGCACCAACTAAAAATCCAAGCGCTTTTCCTAACCCCTTTTCAAAATGATCAGATGCGATTTTCATCCCGACAGGATATATTCCTGCTAAAAAAAAGCCGGTTAAAAAACGCAATGCTAACAGGCTGGTTATATTTTGTTCTCCGGCAACAATACCCAGGTTTGATAACGCACCTAAAACTGCACTGATAAAAAAAACACGGGATGGCGAAAAACGATCGGCAATCATTAAAGTGGCATAAGTTAGTGTACCCACAATAAATCCGAATTGAACAGCAGAAGTAATATGGCCCAATGCAGCCTCATTAAGGTTAAGATCTTTAGCCAGGTCAGTAAGAACAGCATTACCGGCAAACCAGAGTGAGGTACACAGAAACTGGGCAATAACAATTATTGGTAAGATGGACCTGGTTTTCTTTTTCATGTTTATCTGATGAACAAGCTAATTTAAAATTAGCTTTTATCGTTAAACAGTTGATACATTATTTATAGTCATATCTAAATGTTACTTTCGCAAAATATTATTAACCAAAATGATTTAGAAAATGAGTGAGATAAAATTAACACAGGGCGAAATTCATACCAAAAAGGGGATAATGAAATTTGAATTATATGATGACGATGCGCCCATTGCTGTTGCCAATTTTAAAAAATTGATCACCGAGGGGTTTTATAACGGACTCACATTTCACCGGGTTATTCCCAATTTTATGATACAAGGTGGTTGCCCAACAGGCACCGGCTCAGGCGGGCCGGGCTATACCATAAACTGCGAATTAAAAGGAGCTAAACAGATACATGACCGTGGTGTTATGTCCATGGCACACCGGGGCTTAAACACAGGAGGTTCTCAATTCTTTATTTGTCATAGCCGTTCAAATACAAAGCACCTGGATGGAGTACATACCTGTTTTGGAAAAATCATTGAGGGAGTGGATATTATTGACGATATCAGGGGAGGAGATGTTATGGAAAGAGTGGTCTTGGTCTAACAGAGCTGTACTTTACTATGAAAATATTCCTGCTCTTAACACAGGCCGGTTTAAACAATAAAATTCCTTATGCAAACCGGGGTTTGCATAAGGAATTATTTCTTTCCTCTTAAATGATCTGTTTTACCAAGCCATGTAAGCAATTAATGCCATAGCAGCATAAAAGCCGGCAATAATTCCAATTGCAGTAAACACATCTGTAAGTACAGGTGAGTAGAACTTTTTCATAACCTACGATTAAAAATTGATTAAAAATTAATTGAAGGATTTCGTAAAATAAAGGATCACTAAAAAAGAGTTAGATCCTTGGGGGAGTGGGTATAATCAGGGATGGTGGATTGCACGCAAGATATAAATAATAGTTCGTTTTTGCAAGAATTTCTAAAAAAATATGGCTATACAGGTTAGGCGTAGGCGTAAATTTTTACTTTAACCGGGACGGTATTTTAGATTTGACCAGTGCTTTTAAATACCAATTTTTTTATCATATTTTGTGAATTTAGTGTATAGGAAAGTAGCTGGTATCATTAGATTTTTAAGGGTTTGTCACATTTTTTTCACAATGAAGCAACAGAGGGTATGCCAATGTTTTATTTTAGTAATTTTAGCCAAATTTAGAGGCAAATCATGCGCAGTTTTACAAAACCCTTTTATCTGACAGTAGTAATCCTGGTACTTAATATTTCCCTTCTCTTTGCCCAAAATAGTTATGTAAAGAAATATGATAATTCTACAGTTTTTGCCGGTATTGAAGTGGGTTCAAAAGGTGTAAAAATGAGCCTTGTGGAAATAGAAAAAACAGCTTTGCAGAACGGGGCGTATAGTGTTGTAAAAGATACAACGGTGAATACAGATTTTATCTCTTTCACCCAACCAACTTACCAGGCAACTTTAGCTGCTTTGAATACGCTGTATGACATTGCAATAAAGGACTACATGATCCCGGCCAACCATGTTTTTACGGCTATCAGCAGTGGCGTGAATATACAGGCGGTAAAAGAAAATAAACTTACCTGGGTAGATCAGCTGATCAATGCATTCCGTTTTAATTTTAATGATCCCGAAAGAAAAGTAAGCGTAATTGATGTACGTGAGGAAGCCCGCCTTTCTCACCTCGGTATCGTTCCGGATTCAAGGCGGTATAATACTTTCTTAATTGATATTGGAAGCGGGAATACTAAGGGCGGTTATTTTCCAAATGGTAATACAAAGGATTTCAAACTTTTTCAGTTGAGCTGGGGTACAAAAAGTACAAGCAATGCTGCTGAAAAACGGTTGGAAGGAGATAACAGTATCGAAAATTATAGCAACCAGTTAGCACGTGTGCTTACAGGTGCCGAAAATACTGAGATCGTATATGCTGTTAATGAAAGTGGTTCTTACCCGGTTAGTGATAATGTAGCTTTCAGCGGGGGTATAGCATGGTCATTAGCAACATTGATGTATCCGGAACTGATCAATAATGCAGTAGTGCCGGTAACTTATGATGAAGTGATGGCTTTTAGTGAAAAACTTTTAAAAAACTATGCCAGTTTATCAGATTACAATGTCTTAAAAACTTTGAATGATAAAAGCCTGGATATGGGAGCAATTCAAAAAGAAGTAAAGAGAGTTAACCAGGTATTTGATCAAAAATCCCTGATGGCAGGAACCGGCCTTTTATTGAAAATAATGCGGCAATTTGAAGGTGTTTACGAAAAAAAGAGCTTCTACCTGGTCAAGAACGGGGCGGTAGGTTGGATCACAGCCTATGTTAATCAAAACTCTTCTAATTAATTTCCTATCAATCTTCTCTTAACACTATACATGAATATTTTTCGCCCATGAGAGATGCTAGATCCCTGATATTACTGCTGGTATCATTATTATTGGTTTTAGTATCGTTTATATTAATATGGACATGGGGTTATCGGTTCTATAATAAAAATGATGAGTTCAAAGTTGCTGCAAAAATTGTTATAACAGATTCAAACGCTTTGGCAAACCGAATCAGGGATTCTTTACAGAAAATATACAATGAGACATTGTATAAATTAGATACACAGCTTGATTCAACCCTGCTTAATTCAGATTCCTTAAAAAAACAGCTGGATATTAAACTGGGTGAATTTTACAGGCTGAGTAATGAAATAACGGCCATTTTAAACAGGCGGAATAATAACTATGCAGATTTTAATATTGCAAAGCGAAAAATAGATGAGTTGCAAACCAAGGCCGATGATCTCAGAGATAAAAACCTGGTGGTTGAGAATGAAAACAAAAAACTTGGCAATATACTGGACCAGGTAAAAAAATCAGACAATAATAGCCCCGAAAAAAACGTAAAACAGCTGAATACTGAGAATAATGTTCCGGTAGAAAAGAATAATTCCGGTTACACAGTTTTTACAGCATCTGAAATGAAGCTTTCAGCCATAACATTAAGTGATGATAAAGAATCAGAAACTTCTGTTGCCGAGCAAACCAAAAAACTGGTTGGCGCTTTTACAGTTATGAACAATAACAGCCAGGTTAGTAATGCTGAAGTGGTAGTAGTGGTACAACAACCTGACGGGAATATTTTAAAGAATTCTGAATGGGAATCCGGATCGTTCAGTACACCCGAAGGCAGAAAGATATACTCGTATAAACTGAACTTTAATTATTCAAAAGGAGAACCTAAGCGGTTGTTTTTTTCGTTAAAGGCTGAGAAATACCAAAAAGGGAACTATACCATGCAGGTTTATTATAATGGGACAATGATCGGCAAAATATTTAAGATACTCTCTTAGTTGATCGCTGGTTATTTTTTGATCACTCATATTCATTTATAGAATATCCCCACAGAAAGGCAAACGGCACAAATAATAATAAGCATGATGATAAGCGGATAGATAAACCGCCACCATGCTTTAAAACTTATATTTACCAAAGCCAATGAAGGTAGTATTAATCCTGTGGGGGTTATAAAACCCATTATCCCCATCCCAAACAAATAAGCATTAACAATTTCCCTGCCCGGTACATTTACTAAAATGGCCAACGCCCCCATAATAGGCATTGTAAGTACAGCCATTCCTGATGAAGAGGAAATGAATAAAGTAAACAGCATGAAAAGAAAAAGCATGCTGATGATAAACAGCACCGGCGGCATACTGCCGGCAAGTTTAGCCGAATAAAACAAAATAGAATCGCTGATATGCCCCTCATTTAAAATTATAGTAACTCCTCTTGCCACACCTACGATCAATGATACAGTTAATAAACTTTCAGCACCTGCAATGAACTGTTTTATGTATGCAGATTCTTTTAACCGAAGAATAACAGCAAACAAAACAGAAGAGGCTAAGAATAATGCTGTCATTTCCAGTAACCACCAGTCAAGTAAAACCACACCGGCAATCATTATTAAAAAGGTAAACAGGAAGATGAGTAGTAATAATTTTGTTTTGCCAGAGAGTTTGGTATCACTACCGGTTATATTAGCTGTGTTAATTGAAGGGTAGGGTGAAATAATTGCACCATCGGTTTTATAAACTAAAGAAGCTGTTGGATCAGTTTTAACCTTTTGCGCATACCTGACAATATACCATATGGTAACTGCTGTGGTGATCGTAAACATGATGATCCTTTCAGTTAGACCATCAGCCCAGTTTACCCCTGCAGCATTGGATGCTATTATAGTAGAGAAAGGATTTGTAAAAGATGCCAGGTATCCCGTTTGAGCGCCCGCAAAAATTACAGCCACCGGAACCAGCAGGTCATAACCTGCTGCCAGGAATAAAGGAACCATAACGGGATAAAAAACCAGGGTCTCTTCAGCCATTCCATAAGATGAGCCTGCAAAAGAAAAAAGAAAAGTAAGAATGATAATCAACCAGGCTTCTTTGCCTTTCATGTTATAAGATAGTGCGGTTAATCCTTTTACCATAGCTCCTGATTCATTAAACACATTCATAAAGCCACCGATGATCAGGATAAAAAAAACGATATCAATAGAATCATAAATTCCTTTTATCGGTGCCTCCAGTATTTCAATAATACCCTGCCTGTTCTTTGCCATAGTCTGATAAGTTCCCGGAACAGAAACAGGTTTTCTTATAGCACCGCTCTTAAACTTCTCCAGCGAAATTTTTATATCCAGACTGTCCAATGTATGCTGGGTAAATGGTAATGATAATTCAGCATCTTTTGTGGTAAGTTTAAAGCTATTTCCTTCAGTATAAGAAATCCTGCTGTATTGCCCTGCAGGTATAACAACAGTGGCAAGTGCCGCAACAATGATCACTACCATTAAAATAGTAATGGGAGAAGGCAATTTTCGTTTTGATGCCATGGCTTTTTTTTTCAATATTGAAAGTAAGTATTTTAATGTTCTTTTTACAGATGTTTTAAAACGGGCTATTTTAGCAAAATGAAAGCAGCTTCTGTTAATGAACTTAAATCAGAATTAAATAATACCTCGCCAACGCAACTGGTGGAATTATGTGTACGGCTGGCTAAATTTAAAAAAGAAAACAAGGAACTGATCACCTACCTGTTGTTTGAAGCATTTGATGAGAATACCTATATCGAAAACATTAAAACGGAAATGAAGGACCAGTTTGAAGAGATCAATAAATCCACTTTATATTTTGTAAAGAAAAGTTTAAGAAAGATACTCCGGATCACCAATAAATATATCCGGTATATGGGTTCTGCAGAAGCTGAAGTAAGGTTATTACTTTTTTTCTGTACCACGCTTAAAGCATCCGGTATACCATTTGAAACGAGCCCGGTAATAAACAACATTTATCAAAACCAGCTGAAGAAAATATCAAAGTCCATTGCAACCATGCATGAGGACCTTCAATATGATTACGTAAAAGAATTAAAACTTCTTTCATAACTTTAAGAGGGGCAATAAGAATTTTCGTACATTCAAAATAAAAATCATGCCGAGGTCTAAAAAAAGAAAACACCATCACGATTATAAGCCATCTCCTAATGCCGAAAAGGCAAAGAAGAACCGCAGTGCTGTTTTAATTGCCATTATATTCTGCGGGATCATTGGAATGGGAATAGCATTCTTCGCTTTTGATAACGCTCTCTGGATGCTTGCAGGAGCTGCAATTGGAGCTGTAGTGGGATATTTTGCCGGCAAACAACTCGACAGGTCTTTTTCAAAAAGATAGCCTATCATTATAAATAGTCATGTAACCCCTGGGTTACTAACAGTTTTTGCTTAAATGTGGAAATGATTACCCATTGCCTGCTTGCAATTGGTTAAACTAAATATTACTTTGGATGACATTTAATTTAACCTCACCAAAAACTTAACTTATGGACATTAAAAAATGGGTCATCGGAGGAATTACTGGAGGCATTCTCTACTTCCTTTTGGGCTGGCTGGTTTACGGAATGCTGCTGAAGAGTTTCATGGAAGGCCATTCCGGCACAGCAGGTAATGTATTCAGGGAACCAGACTTTCTTTACCTGGCCATCGGAAACCTGGCAATGGGATTTGCAGTAGCGTACATTATGCTTAAAGCAAATGTGAGTTCAATGGCCGGGGGATTTGTTACTGCAGGAATTTTCGGACTGCTCATTGGCATTGGGTATGATTGTATGGTTTATGCCACCTCAACAGTTATGAGTAAAACTGGCATGGCTGCAGATGTTGCCGCTTCTACAGTTATGACTGCAATTGTGGGTGGGGTTGTAGCCATGGTGATGGGCATGGGCAAAAAAGCAGCGTAGTAGATATTACCCTCATTACAGGTACCCGTAAATTATTTCACTAGGATAACCAGTGATGAGGGACTCTTTTCATTAGTACGAACTCTTTATTCTCTCAAATAACAACAAAAGCTCATTTCAAATATTATTAGTTACTCTTGATTACTTAGCATAGCTTTGCTTTGTACATTAATGCTGTGAGCACACAGTTCAGGATAGATTCAATTTTTACAAGTTTTCTCCCCGTAACAGTTTTCTCGTCTTTATAGTTTGCTTTCTTCTTTACTGCACAGGTATTTTATTATTTTAAATCAATTTTTAAGTTTTATGAACATTTATGTTTCGAATTTGAGCTTTAACACCAGCGATGCTGAGTTAAACGACCTTTTTTCAACCTTTGGACAGGTTTCTTCTGCCAAGGTAATTACAGACAGGGAGACCGGAAGGTCCCGTGGTTTTGGTTTTGTTGAAATGCCTTCTGATGATGAAG
>JBDTUK010000077.1:0-11263 GCA_040007795.1 Ferruginibacter sp. | reverse complement strand
ATCACATACACCAACCAACTCATCAAATATGCCAACGCTGTCATATAAATCAATTGAATGGTTGGCCATTTCCAGCTTCGGGTTTCTCTTTTTACAACAGCCAGCGTACTCATACACTGCATGGCCAGTACATAAAATATCAATAACGATAAACCGGTTGCCAGGTTGTACACTTTAGTGCCATCGGGCCTTACAGCCGCAGCCATTTTTTGCCGCAGTGTACTGTTATTGCTGTCGGCATCTTCACCAACACTGTATAATGTTGCCATGGTACCCACAAAAACTTCTCTTGCTGCAAAAGAAGTAATTAAAGCAATGCCTATTTTCCAATCGTATCCCAAGGGGCGTATAGCAGGCTCAATAGCTTTACCCAATGTGCCGGCAAAAGAACTTTGTAATAATTCTGTATTACGATGTTTGTTCAATTCCTTTTCCTGTTGCGGATTTTCTTTTACCAGCTGATCATATTTAGTTGTAACAGCAGCCATTTTTTGTTTTGGCCCGTAGGTACTTAATCCCCACAACAAAAGACTGATCATCATAATTACTTTACCGGCATCAAACACAAATATCTTTGCTTTCTCTATCATGGTGGTCAATGCATTCTTCCACCTTGGCGCCCTGTACATAGGTAATTCCAAAATAAAAAAACTACGCTCTGTACTTTTAATGAACCATTTCATTACCCAGGCCACTATCAATGCCATTACCGTACCTAATAAATACAGCGCCATCATCACCAGCCCCTGTAAACTTAAAAACCCAAAATATAATTTAGAAGGAATGACCAATGCAATTAAAATGGTGTACACCGGAAGCCTGGCACTACAGCTCATCAGCGGTGTTATCATAATGGTAAGCAGCCGTTCTTTTTTATTCTCAATATTTCTTGCGCTCATGATGGCCGGCACTGCACAGGCAAAGCCACTGATCATCGGCATTACACTCTTTCCGTTTAATCCAACTTTACGCATTAGTTTATCAGTAAGAAAACTGATACGGGCCATGTAACCGGTGTCTTCCAGAATGGTTATTATTCCAAACAGGATCATGATCTGTGGCACAAAAATCAAGATACCGCTAAGCCCGGCCACTACGCCATTGATCAACAGATCGCTCCACCAGCTTACCGGTAAAACATTACCAAGAAATCCGCTGAGTTGTCCAAAGACCCATTCAATGCCATCCATAGGAAATTTAGCTACCCAAAAAACACTTTGAAAGAGCAGGAATAAAACGGTTAATAAAATAATGTATCCCCAGCGGCGATGCAGCAACACATCATCAAGCCTTTCGTTGAACATGGCTTTTTGCAACGGGTCTGCTTCTACCACTGTTTGCTGCATGATGTGCTTGATGCGTCCATAGCGCTGTATGATCTCGTCGGCCTGTGTTTTGGTAGGGTTGAATTTATTGTCTGCTTCTATTTTTTCAATCGTGTTTTGCATTCCTTCATCCAGCAAAAAATTTTCGTGGTTGATAAGATAGTGAATGGCCCTGTAGTTACTGATGCCGGGATAATAATTCTTTATTTCTGCAATAGCATTTTCTGCCAATGCATTATTATCAATAAAATCACGGGTTGGTTGCTGGTATAAATTTTCAGCAGTTTGTTCAATTACTTTTTTTAAGTGTTCGAACCCTTTGTTTTTTCTTGGATTAACAGGAACGATGGGTACACCCAGTTCTCTTTCCAGTCCCGGAATATCAATTTGTGTTCCTTTCTTTTTAGCAAGGTCCATCATGGTGAACGCCACCACAACCGGAATATTAAGGTCAATTATTTGTGAGCAGAATAATAAGTTACGTTTCATATTACTGGCATCGGCAACCAATAAGACCATATCTGGTTTTATGGTCTCATCCTGGTTCAATAAAACTTTATAAGCCACCCACTCATCGCTTCGTTTTGGGTATAAACTATAAGAGCCCGGCAGATCGATGATGGTTGCAGATAATCCCGGCGCAATATTACTATGGCCGGTTTTTTTGTCTACCGTTACGCCGGGGAAATTACCTACCTGCTGATTTAACCCCGTTAAATAATTGAACAGCGAACTCTTGCCGCTGTTGGGATTGCCTACTAATGCTATGTTTATTTGTTTTGTCAAACTTTTGTGTGCCTGCAAAAATAACAGTAAACCCCTTTAGCCGGTTACGAATTAAGAAAGATGAAGTAGCAATGCGGAATTTTGATTTATAAATGTGCCTAATTTTTACATTCCATTTACATATTTAGCCCTTCTCTAAGTTATCTTTGTTACTCTTCACCAAACATTGTTACATGAAACGTTTTTTCTGGTTGTTTTTATTGATCTCTACGGTTGGTTCGGCTCAAAAATTAAAAAAAGCGGATAAGTTGATTTTATCCGGCCTTCAAACCCATATTTCTTTTTTGGCTGATGATAAACTGGAGGGAAGAAGAACCGGAACTGCCGGAGAAAAACTTGCCTATGAATATATAAGCAGCCAGTTTTCAACAAACGGACTTATTGCCAAAGGAGATAATGGAACCTATATACAGGATTTTGAAGTGAATGAAGGCAAACAAATAGATCCATCTACACAACTTACTATTAACAACAACAAACTTTCATTGGAAAAAGATTTTTTTCCTTTGACGTATAGCGCCAATAAAAAAACTGAAACAACCGGAACGATTGCCTTGCCCGAAAGTGGAACCGTTTGGTTCTGGGACCTGAAAGAAACTTTGGAAGAGAATAAAACCAATCCGCACTTTGACCTTGAGGAAGCTATAATAAAAAAGCTGAACAATGTTTCAGGAAAGGGTGCCGCAGCATTAATTATTTATAACAGCTCTGCTATAAAAGATGAATTAAAATTTGAACCAAAATCAAAAACCGCGACAGTAAAAATTCCGGTACTTTATATCAACAAAGAAGTAAAGACAAAATACTTAAAAGATGAAACCGCAGCGGCTGATATAAAATTAGAAGTAGCCATTAGTGATAAGAAAAGAACGGGACACAATGTAATTGGTTACATAGATAATGGCGCAGCAAACACGGTTATACTGGGAGCACATTACGATCATTTGGGTTATGGCGAAGACCATAACTCATTATATGCCGGCACAACACCCCAAATTCATAATGGTGCTGATGATAATGCCAGTGGTACAGCTGCACTTATTGAATTAAGCAAGCTGATCAAAAAATCGAAACTAAAAAACAATAATTATATCTTCATCGCTTTTTCGGGAGAAGAGCTGGGTTTGTTTGGCAGTAAATATTTTACAGAGCATCCAACTATTGATTTTACAAAAGCTAATTATATGATCAATATGGATATGGTGGGAAGGCTTAATGACAGTACGCATGGATTAACCATTGGTGGTTATGGTACATCACCTGTATGGGGTGAAGAACTTTCCAATACAGATAAATATTTTAAAATAAATTTTGACAGCAGTGGCACAGGACCAAGTGACCATACTTCTTTTTACAGAAAGGATATGCCGGTATTATTTTTCTTTACGGGTGCTCACAGTGATTATCATAAACCATCCGACGATCCCGATAAAATTAATTATACCGGGGAGCTGATGGTGTTGAAATACATTTATAATGTAGTAGACATAAATAATAAAAAAGGGAAACTAGGTTTTACCAAAACAAGAGAAACGCAGGCACAGGGCCAAAGAAGTTTTAAAGTGAGCATGGGTATAATGCCTGATTATACGTACAGTGGCGCAGGCGTAAGGGCCGATGGTATCAGCGAGGGAAAGCTTGCACAAAAAATTGGTATGAAGGCAGGAGATGTGATCGTACAGATTGGTGATTTTAAAGTTACCGATGTGCAGGGTTATATGCAGGTGTTGGGTAAATTTAATAAAGGCGATGCCACAAAAGTTAAGGTGAACAGGGGGAAGGAAGAATTGGTATTTGATATTGTATTTTAATTTTTTATCTTTAAGTATGGAAACTTTAATTGTAAAAATAAAAAAACAAAGCAAGGCGGCTTTTACAAAAGAGCTATTAAAGTCATTTGAATTTTTAGACGTTACTTCCGAAAAAAAAAGCAGGCCCGTAATGTCCATCAGCCCAAAAAGAAAAGCAGCTTTAACAAAAGGGTTTAAAGAACTAAAACTTATTGAAGAGGGAAAATTAAAAGGTAAGCCGGCGGCTGATTTATTAAAAGAATTACGCAATGGCAAAAATTGACATTATTGCATTACCGCTGTTTGAAAAAGAAATAAAGTTACTTGCCAGAAAATACCCTTCCATATACAATGATTTCCAGCAACTTTTAACAGAGCTTACAGAAAACCCTGTCGCAGGAACCAGCCTCGGAAATAATTGTTTTAAAGTAAGAATGAATATCAAATCGAAAAAGGCCGGCAAAAGCGGCGGCGCAAGAGTTATAACCTATGTTAAACGCATAGCATCAAAAATTTATCTGGTCAGTATTTTTGATAAGGCGGACAGGGAATCTATTTCGAAAGAAGAAATAAGCTTGATATTAAAAAAATCGGGATTGGCATAAATGAAATTAAAAATTGATAACGAAGCCCTGGCAGAAGAGTTTTTTGAAGACTCGCTGTTGCTGGGCATTGTTGCGCCACTAAAGGATTACCAGTTCAGCTGGCAGTTGAACCAGCTACTGGGTTTTAGTTTCAGGGTTAATAATGATTTTGAGATACAGCTCACCAAAAAGCAGCGAAAATATTTTTTCAGCATTTATGAATATGCTGTTCCTTCAATCACTTTAGTTCATTATTTATATAACAACCAGCACGACGGAGAATATTTGTTGCCTGAGTTCAAGCATCTTGATTTTTTATGGTTGATAAAAGGCGACCCCGTTTCGACTGAAGACTTAAATATATTATTACAATCTATCCGGTCTTTACCCGGTGTTCAATTGGTTACCGAAATGACGAATGAAAAGATAAAACATAAACAACATCTTATTTTTTAACGTCATTGCGAACTAAGCGATAGCGAGTGAAGCAATCTCAATATTAAAAAACGAATATTATGTGGAAAGAAGAAAACAATACCCTCCATAAAAAATTTGAGTTTAAGAATTTTTCAGAGGCTTTTGCATTTATGACAAGGGTGGCTATAGAAGCTGAAAAAATGGATCATCATCCGCTCTGGACCAATGTATATAACAAGGTGGAGATATGGTTAAACACCCATGATGCCGGAGATACAGTAACTGAAAAAGACCATAAACTGTCAAAGCGTATTGATGCTTTGCTTTAATTTCTTATCACTGTGTCAGTATAAAATTTCAATATCGGAATCTTGTCATTCTGACGAAGGAAGAATCTGGTAATTTTCAATAGAAAGCAAGTTTAAGTATATGAGATGCTTCTTACCCTGCCTACCGGCAGGCAGGCTTAGCATGACAAGACTCTGAAAGTTTGCCGATTCATCACAATGGCAAACAGAACACTTTCTATTTTTTTCTGCTACTTTGTCTTTATTTCTTTCAACGCAATATAAAAACCGTTTCGCATCCTTAAGATGATGGGCATCTTGACTGAATTAAAAAAAGTAAAGAATGTATCATCACCAATGGGAGCTCCTTCGGCGTTAAGTTCTTTTGCAATTAATTCTTCCACAGTTTCCTTTTCGCCATTAACAATGATATGCAGCTCATCCGGGTCTTCTTTATAGGTTCCCATTTTTTTAAGTGATTCGCCGGTATTCATTTTCATCATTACGCTCTTGCTTCCTTTAGTGAGTGATGTAAAACTATTCTTACTCAGCCATACACTGATCGAATTATCATCCAGCATTTTTGACCCTGAAACAAAATAATTATACATCGTGTTGGCTGAGATCATGGCCGTTGCAGTATGCGTTATAGTGCCGCTGGTATTTATCGGGTCAGTCATTTGCCAATCAAATATCAATGCAGGAGTTAAAGCCTTTACTGTAATAATGAAATCATATTTCTGTTCATTTGCTTCCACAGCGTAGATCAGTTTGGTTCCCGGTTTTACAAGGGCTTGTATGTTAACCTGTGCAAATATTGTAACGGTAAATAATAAAAGGCCGGAAAGGAATAATAATTTTTTCATGTGTTGTTGCTTTATATTCTAAGATAATGATCATTTACAGATTTACATGAATTGTTTTCTCAACAGCCACGGTAAATTGCCCAATTGGTTTTGTAAATGCTGCAAGTCCATTTGCTGACAGTAATTTTTGTATTTCTTCAATAGCTCCTTCATTTACCGAGATCAATAAACCACCATTGGTTTGCGGATCGGGTAATAAATTGAATGCTTCCATTACGTTCACTCCCTTTTCAAAACTTACTTTAGCGCTGTAGCTGTTCCAGTTTCTATATGTGGCATCGGGTACAATGCGCTGGCTTAAATATTCTTTCACGCCGTCGGCAACTGGTAATGCTGCATAATTTATTTTTGCAGATAAATTACTTCCTTCTGCCATTTCAATTAAATGTCCAAGTAATCCAAAGCCCGTAACATCTGTCATGGCTGTTACCCCGTCAATCGTTCCCAACGCTTCGCCAATCCTATTCAATTGAGTCATCTGGTTTATCATTACTGACAAATGTTCTTCTTTTAATAATCCTCTTTTTTGTGCAGTAGATAAAACACCAACGCCAAGCGGCTTGGTAATAAATATCATATCGCCGGCTTTTGCAGTATTATTTTTTTTCAGGTTTTTTATATCTACCAATCCGCTTACTGCCAAACCAAAAATGGGTTCGGTGGAATCAATGCTGTGTCCGCCAGCTAATGGGATTCCTGCTTCTTCACAAATTTTTCTACTCCCATCCAAAACTTTTTGTGCTAACTCAGCAGGTAATTTTTCAACCGGCCATCCTAAAATGGCGATCGCTAAAATGGGTTTGCCACCCATAGCATATACATCACTGATGGCATTTGCCGAAGCTATTCTTCCAAAATCAAATGCATCATCAACAATTGGCATAAAAAAATCAGTAGTGGAAATTAATGCGGTGCCATTACCCAGGTCGTAAGCTGCTGCATCATCTTTACTGCTGTTACCAACCAGTAATTTACTGTTGGCTGGGGTAGTGATATTTGTTTTTAAAATTTCGTCAAGCACTTTGGGTGCGATCTTGCATCCGCATCCTGCGCCATGAGAATATTGCGTGAGTTTTACGGCCCCACCTAAATCCTCCCCTTGGGGGAGGACTTTTGAGAGTTCATTACTTAAAGGATCTTCTGTCATTGCCGAAAGTTACATTTTTTCTACGCTTAAATCTTCCGGTGTGCTCCCCCTTCGGGGAAGTTAGAGGGGGTTTTTTCTTCTAAACATAATTGCAGAACTTCTTTCCATATCGCCGCTAAAACGTATTTCATAGCGGTCGGTTCCGTCATATACGATCAATAACCCGGTATTGGGAGGCAGGCTGCCCAGTGTTTCGGCGTACATGATTATCTGGATACTATCGCCGATATCAGTTGTGTAAATTGTTTTACGTACAGCATTGGTGCTTAAGCCAACCCTTGGCATTATCAGTTTTCCATTCATCAGTACGCTTACGGTATCGCCATCCACTTCACCATTATCATATAAAGTAAGCACTAAACTATCTGATTTAAAATATACCGATTGTATGGTTTCAATGGTTCTTTTTGAAACATCAATTGCTGAAGTTGTTGATGCAGGTACCACAATTTTTTCTTCAACCTTTTTCACAACTACTGTTTCCGGTTGCTTTACAACTTTTTCGGTAACAGGTTTTTCCTTTGGTACAGGAGCTATCTTAACAACTGTTTGTTCTGTTACAATTTTTTCTTTTACTACCGAAGTTGATTTTACTATTGGCTTTTGTATAACCGGTTGTTGTTTTACTACCGGAGTTGTTTTAACAATAGTCTGTTCTGCTACAGTTTTTTCTTTTACCACCGGGGTTGCTTTTACAACAGGTTGTTCTGTAACAGGTGTTGCTTTTATTTCCGTTTTTGTTACTCTTGATTTTTCTTCCTTAACAAAAGATAATTCCTTTGCCAGGCCAAGCTCTTCCAGGTGAGGTATTAATGCCGACTGCCGGAAATCATTTTTTCTTTCAACCTGTATAAAACCTGTGGCCGGTGCATATTCCTTAGTGCGGTTGGTAGTAAATGCTCCGCTTAACATCATTATATTATCCTTTATCTCAAACTTCAAAGTATTGGATACATGCACACCCTTGGGAGGTTTAATAGGATAGTTGTTAACGATCAGTTCTACATCAGTTGTTGTTATTTCATCTCCATCCCTTTTGATCTTTATTTTTTTTACGCCATGATATTCCTTATCACCTAAAATAAAATAGGTATGGGAGAAGCCGCTTAGTTTTCCTTTGTCATTTTCGCTGATGGCAATTTCGTATCGGTAATTCAGTTTGGTAGTATCGTTATACATCGTTCCTTTCCAAAGGCCGGTAATATCCCTGTCTTCGGTTGACATTTTTTGAGCCAATAGCTGAACAGAAAAAAACAAGGTAAAGGAAAGGAGGATCAGGCGCTTACAATATTGCATAACAATAGCTTTTCGGTATTGGTTTTTGTATCAACGCTTACACAGGCTATTTTATTTAAAAGAGAAGAAAGATTTTCCCGGTTATACAGGCCTTTGGAGTACCATTTATCGTAATAAGTGAGTAAAATGCTGAAACAGTCCCGGTAATTGCCCTCCTGTAAGAATCCGACGGCGTTTTTTGTCTGTAATCCGCCCAGGCGTTTTTGAATACGGATCACGGCTTCAATTAGCTTTTCCTTTTCAAACTTTCCATATTCTTCAGTGATATGATCCAATCTTTTTGAAAAAGGGATGTCTAAAAAATACACCGGTGCTTTACGCATGGTATTCCATAATGGCATGGGTATTTGAAGGTTGCCGATGCGTTGGCTTTCGTCCTCTAAGTAAATACCAGCCCCCTCCAAACCTCCCCCCAAAGGGGAGGCTTTCGAAGACTCCGATATCGTATACAGCTTTTCCGATAGCAGGTTTTCAAACATCTCCTGCTTTGGTTGTGGGTTTTCGCCCAGCGCACCAAATGCAGATCCTTTATGATTTGCCAATGCTTCAAGATCAATGACTGTTTTATTTTGTTTTATCAATTCATGTAACAGCGGCGTTTTTCCACTTCCGGTATAGCCACCAATAATATTAAAGTTGTATTCTTTTTCAAATTGTGACAGTACCCATTTGCGATAAGCCTTGTAACCACCAACCAATGTATATACTTTAAACCCGTATAGATCCAGCAGCCAGGCAACGCCTGCACTACGCATACCGCCACGCCAGCAGTGAATTAAAACGTCTCTCTTTGCTTGTTGCTCGTTAGCCACCGTTGCCTCAGCAGAACGAGAAACGAGAAACGCCTCAACGGTTTCAACTATCTTCCTCATCTTAACTCCAAAAAAATCCAACCCGATTTTTATGGCTGCTTCACGGCTTTGTTGTTTGTATGCAGTACCTACTTCTTTTCTTTCTTCATCTGTAAACAAGGGTAAGCTGTACGCTGTTGGTATATGTGCATAATTATATTCTCCGGGGCTGCGAACATCTAAAACAGGATGATGCTTTGACAGCTTTAAGAATTCTTCTATGGTTATTTTTTGTATGGCCATTTTGAGTAGTACACAAAGAAGCACTAAGGCATAAAGTTACACAAAGAAAAAGCCGCTAAAAACAGCGGCTTTAATTTTAAATTTTTAATTGAACTATCCGTTCATGCTTGTTAAAAATTCTGCATTATCTTTTGTTCCCTTCATATTTTTAAGCAAAGTGTTAATCGCTTCTTCAGGGTTCATATCAGCCATATGCTTACGCAATACCCACATGCGCTGGAAGGTATCTTTATCAAGCAACAGGTCATCACGCCTTGTAGAAGAAGCCACAATATCAATAGCAGGATAAATTCTGCGGTTCGATAATTTACGCTCCAGCTGCAATTCCATATTACCTGTTCCTTTAAATTCTTCAAAGATCACCTCATCCATTTTACTGCCCGTATCAACTAATGCAGTTGCAATGATGGTCAATGAACCGCCGTTCTCTATCTTACGTGCCGCACCAAAAAATTGTTTTGGTTTCTGCATTGCATTCGCTTCCACACCGCCACTTAACACTTTACCGCTTGATGGGGCTACTGTATTATGTGCTCTTGCCAACCTGGTAATAGAATCTAATAAAATAACAACATCATGTCCGCACTCAACCAAACGTTTTGCTTTTTGCAAAGCCATGGTACTAACCCTCACATGTTTTTCTGCTGGCTCATCAAAGGTTGATGCAATTACTTCTGCTTTAACACTACGTTCCATATCGGTAACCTCCTCGGGCCTTTCATCCACCAGCACTATCATCAGGTAACACTCCGGATGATTTTCTGCAATAGCATTTGCAAGTTCTTTTAATAACATGGTCTTTCCCGTTTTTGGCTGGGCAACAATTAATCCACGCTGGCCCTTACCAATCGGTGTAAACAGGTCCATTATTCTTGTACTGTAATTATCTGCTTTGGTGGTCAGTTCTAATTTTTCAAAAGGGAATAAAGGTGTTAAGTAATCAAAGGGCACACGGTCTCTCACTTCTTCCGGCGATTTCCCATTGATCGTTTCTACCTTTAATAAAGCAAAATATTTTTCTCCTTCTTTTGGCGGACGAACACTTCCATAAACTGTATCGCCTGTTTTTAATCCGAATAATTTTATCTGGCTTGGAGAAACATAAATATCATCAGGAGAAGATAAATAATTGTAATCGCTGCTTCTTAAAAATCCATAACCATCGGTCATCATTTCCAACACACCTTCACCCAATATCACGCCATCAAATTCAATATTAAATGCCGGCTGTTCTCTACGTTGGTTATATTGTTTGGTTGGCTGCTGGGCAGACTCTTCGTTCATATCCACTTCGGGTTCCTGCACATCTTCTTCCTGCAGCATTTGTGCAATAGCAGCAGGTATGGTGCTTTCCTCTGATGTGATAGGCTGTACATCTTCCTCTTCTTCTACCTGTTTCTTAACCGGTTTTTTGTCGGCTTCAGGTCTTTTAGATTTTACCGCTTCCGTCACGGTTTCTGCTTCGGCAGGCTTTATGATCCTTTTGCGTTTTGGCTTTTCGCCTTCATTCTTTTTTTCGGTGCTCATAATAGATTGGGTTTCCAGGATCTTGGAAATTAAGTCCTGTTTGTTAAGTTTCTTTGCGTTGGAAATATCAAATTGCTCGGCAATGTCTAGCAACTCAGGAACGAGCAGGTCGTTCAGTTGTGAAATATCGTACATAAAAAATGA
>JBDTUK010000076.1:0-12155 GCA_040007795.1 Ferruginibacter sp. | reverse complement strand
CATCATTATTGGTGACCATGGCCCTGATGTTCTGGCTCCGGGTATTTTCTTCCAGGCCTGATTCTGCTGCAATGACCCTTGCAGAATATTTTTTTGGATTTCCCTCTACCATAAAATTTACCGACTGCCCGGTTTTTAAACTGCTGGTAAACTTTTCAGGTAAAACAAAATCCAATTTCAACTGGCTGTTCTGGCGAATTGTGGTGATGGTCAATTGTGGGGTGATATATGCACCCGAACTGATATTTTTTAAACCCAATGTTCCGCTATACGGCGCCCTTACTTCTGTTCTGCTGATATTGGTTCTTACAATGTCCATATCAGCCCTGATAGTATTTACCTGTAGTACGCTCAAATCATATTCCTGTTGGCTTACTCCGCTTATTTTTAATAATTCGCCCATGCGTTTTACAGTTTGCTCGGCTACTGCTACCTGCACATTTAGTTTTTTTAGTTGAGCCTGTAAGTCGCCATCATAAATTTTTGCCAGCAAAGCGCCTTTGCCAACCGTTTTTCCTTCGTTGATATTAAGATATACCAGCCTGCCTGATATTTCGGAATGTATCTCTGTAGTTTCATTAGCAATGATAGAACCGGGAAGTTCTTCCCTATCACTTACCAATCTTGTTTTAACTATAAAGCCTTCAACTTTTTGTATGGGAGGTTTGGTTGAAACAGGGGGAGCTGTTTTTTTATCGCCACTGCTGCACGACGATAGTAAAAAGAGAACAAATAGTATACTGTAAAAATTACTGAAATATCGAAAAATTGCTTTCACCTGTTGTTAGTTTGATTCAGGGTTTAAATTTAAGCCATAATCACTACCTGAAACATTTTTTTTACATAACTGGTAAGCGTTATTGCCTGGCTTTTACTTTTACGGTTTGCTTTATCCGGTTGGCCTGGTGAATGAGCTCCTGCTTTTCCCTGCTTAAAATTGTGATATGGCCCATCTTTCTGCCAGGCTTGGTTTCTTTTTTACCATAAATATGAACAAATACATTTTCTATTTGTAATATCTCATTCAAGCCTTCATATACTGCCTCGCCGGTATGACCATTTTCGCCTAGCAGATTAACAATAGCCGCCGGTAATATATGATCGGTGCAACCCAATGGATAACCCAGCATTACCCGCCAAAGCATATCAAACTGCGAACTGAAGTTAGCTTCGATGGTATGGTGTCCGCTGTTATGAACCCTTGGCGCTGTTTCATTCACCAACACATTATCTTCATGGTCAACAAATAATTCTACGGCAAAAATACCGGGGCTTTTTAAGTCTTTCACTACTTTTAATGCAACGGCTTCTACCTTCCACAAAACTTTGTCGGGCAGGGCGGCAGGGCTTACCTGGTATTCCAGTAAGTTAAGGCGGTTGTCGAAGACCATGTCAACCGGAGGGTATAAAGCATTTTCTCCTTTATCATTCACGGCAATAATTACCGAAATTTCTTTTTTTATGGAGATCAATTTTTCTAACACCGCAGGCGCATCAAATCCTTTTGAAATATCTTCTTTAGTTTTTAGTAACTCAACACCACGGCCATCATATCCGCCCATACCTATTTTATGTGCAGCCGGTAAAAAGTTGGAATGATTATTTAAATCTGATCTGTTTTGTGTAATGATAAATGTACTGGTGGGAATTTCATTGTCTTTATAAAACTGCTTTTGTAAGATTTTGTTTTTAATAGTGCGTAGTGCTGATGGTTTTGGATAAATCCTTACGCCTTCATTTTCCAGTTTCTCCAACGCATCTTCATTCACAGCTTCAATTTCAATCGTCAAAGCGTCAAGGCCTTTTCCAAAATTATATACATCATCAAAATTGCTGATATCGCCTTTTGTAAAGTGATGGCAGAGATGTGCAGCCGGGCAATATTCGTCATTTTCCATCACAAATGTTTCCACAGGGTAATTGGCGGCTGCCTGCAATAACATACGGCCCAGTTGGCCACCGCCGAGAATTCCGATCTTCTTCATCAAAATAATTTAAGGGATAAAGATACAAAGTGGTTGTTTAGTGTTATAAATTTTCCGGTCAGGGATTATGAGACAGTTGTAGTTTCTTTCTTGGTTTCACAGTTTTATGAGAATAATTTTTAGAAAGGATACTGATATTACCATCTACTTCAAGAACAGCCAGGTCAACTTTAGCAATACTTTCAACACCATGCTCCCGGATGGCTCTTTCCAATTCATCTACCACATCATAGATTCCCTGAGGCCTTTGTTGAGGATCTCGCCTTCCTGTATCAATACAATTTTTTCGCCTTGTACTATATTGCTGAATCGGGGAGATACCCGCAATAAGAACTTAAAAATATAATTGGCAATAAAAAGCCCCAGTGCTGCCGAAATTCCCCCCGGCAGTGTAGTATTATCGCCTACCATGGCATTTTGTACACTATTGCTTATGAGGAGGATGAATACCAGGTCTATAACCGATAGCTGCGCCAGTTCTTTTTTGCCAAACAGCCGTATGGCGGCGATAATAAACAGGTAAACAGCCACAGACTTGCCGGCTATTATAAGAAAGGGGGTGATCTTGTCCATACTATTTTTTGATAAGTTAAGTTACTAAAGATTTGCCTGATAAGTTTTATATCTTTGTTATATTAATGACTCCTGATTATCCACATAAATTATTTTCTGATAAGCGCAACAACTATTCACTCCTGATGTTGACGCTTGCTATGGATTCGACAGATTAATTTGGTTGCAACTATTTTTTCATTTCAAATTAATTACAATGGAATCAACATCAATACAATCTTCTGTAGCAAATAACAGTACCACCGATTTTCTTCCTTTGATGGGTACCGATTATGTAGAGCTTTACGTAGGTAATGCCAAGCAGGCAGCACATTTTTATAAAACAGCATTCGGGTTTCAATCACTTGCGTATGCAGGTCCCGAAACCGGAATGAAGGATAAAGTGAGTTATGTTATCCGCCAGAATAAACTCACTTTTGTTTTGACCACTCCCTTACGTACAGGTAATCCAATTGCAGATCATGTATATAAACATGGTGATGGGGTAAAAGTATTGGCATTAAAAGTAGAGGATGCGGCAAAAGCTTTTGAAGAAACTACCAAACGGGGCGCTAAAGTTTACCTGGAAACAACTGTACTAAAAGATGCGGATGGTGAAGTGGTGCTGAGTGGTATTCATACTTATGGAGAAACGGTACATCTTTTTGTAGAAAGAAAAAATTACAAGGGAATATTTATGCCGGGCTTCAGGGAATGGAAGTCGGGTTATAATCCAACAGAAACCGGTTTATTATATGTAGATCATTGTGTAGGCAATGTTGGCTGGAACCAGATGAACCCCTGGGTAAAATTTTACGAAGATGTTATGGGATTCAGAAATATTTTAAGTTTTGATGATAAAGATATTTCTACAGAATATTCGGCATTGATGAGTAAAGTGATGAGTAACGGGAACGGGTTTGTAAAATTTCCGATCAACGAACCGGCAGAAGGAAAGAAAAAAAGCCAGGTGGAAGAGTATCTTGATTTTTATAATGGTGAAGGTGTACAACATGTTGCCATTGCAACCAATGATATTGTAAAAACGGTTACAGAGTTACAAAAAAGAGGGGTGGAGTTTTTATCTATACCCGCCAGCTATTATGAAACCATATTGGATCGTGTTGGTAAAATTGATGAAGACCTGCAACCCTTACAAAATTTAGGTGTTTTAATTGACCGGGATGAAGAAGGTTATCTTTTGCAGATATTTAGTAAACCATTGGAAGACCGGCCTACTTTATTCTTTGAGATCATTCAACGTAAAGGGGCAAAGAGTTTTGGGAAAGGGAATTTTAAAGCCCTGTTTGAAGCGCTTGAAAGAGAACAGGATGCACGGGGAAATTTATAAGATATACACATGATAATAATATTATATAATATATGATTTATAGCTAAAAGCCCATATTAATTTTAAGTTGGGGTGTTGCTTATCCACAATAAAATATATACTTTCACATTTCACTTATTGTTTTCTGCCTGTTTTAATGAAGTATTTATTTTCAAAATTCTGTTTACTTGTATTTGTTGCAATACTTGCAACAGTAACTGTATTCTCGCAGGCTTCATTTGTTGGTAATCAAAAAACGTATGTAAGAAGTGCCGACCTTCCTGACCGCCTGGAAGATTCATTAAAAAAGCAGTTTGAAGAAAAAAAACTGGCCTGGCCCCCTCAATCACTCTACATCCGCTCATTTAAATACGACCGCCAACTTGAGGTATGGGTAAGGAACGATAATGATGATCAATACAAACTTTTTAAGACTTACAAAGTTTGTATGCAAAGCGGTACAACCGGCCCCAAACGTGTAGAAGGAGATTACCAGGTGCCCGAAGGCTTTTATTATATAAATGAATTTAATCCCAACAGCAAATATCATTTGGCATTAGGCATCAATTATCCAAATGCGTCAGATAGAATTTTAAGCGATTCCCTCCGTCCCGGAGGTTCCATTTATATTCATGGCAATTGTGTTTCTGTAGGGTGTATCGCTATTAGCGATGCTCCCATTGAAGAACTCTATATGATAGCATCTAAGGTAAAGGCTAGTGGACAGGATTTTATACCCGTTCATGTTTTTCCGGTTAAATACAGCGTAAAAAAATCTATAGAATACCTGGCAGAATCTACCATCGGAAACCAGGCCATACAAAAATTTGCCATTAGGCTTAAAGAGGCTTTCGACTATTTTGAAGAGAAAAAACAGTTGCCGGTTATCCTCGTCAATAAATCAGGAGAATACGTTATTAATTAACGCATCAATACCTGCACTGTTTCTGTTGTTCGCTGTGTCAATAAGATAGTTTTGTCTTTAGTCAGTTCATCAAACTTCTCCTTGGTGTAATGCCTGATAGTAAGTAACGTAAGATTCTTTTCTAACTGCACATCAAATATCTCCGAAGCAGCTAATGCCAGTTTCTCAATCTTTTCTGTTTTATCATCCAGGCAGCATAACAAACTAACAGCGCCACTCTGCGAAAGGTTGGGACGGATCTTTATATCTGCAAACATTTCATGCAAAAGAGCAATCGGTTTTTCTTCCACAAATGAAAAATCTTTAGAGTTTAACTGCATCAGCACCTGGTCTTTTTTTAAAACGATCACCGGCGGGAGATTGTGAACAGGTTTATTACTGATGATGGTGCCTTTTAATTCAGGGTTTAAAAAACAACGTACATGCAGGGGAATATTTTTATTTTCCAATGGCTTAATAGTTTTTGGGTGTATAACCTGTGCTCCGTAATAGGCCATCTCTACTACTTCCCGGTAACTCAAATCGTTCATCACTTCAGCTTCCGGAAATTCCTTTGGGTCAGCATTCATAACGCCTTCCACATCTTTCCAGATGGTTTGGCTTTCGGCATTTAAAATATTTGCAAAAATGGCTGCACTAAAATCACTGCCTTCTCTTCCCAATGTAGTACTTTCATTTTCATCTGTAGCACCAATAAACCCTTGCGTAATTACAATATCATATTCTGTAAACAGGGGTTCAATATCTGCTTTTACTTTTTGTTCCGTATAATTCCAGTCAATAGATGCATCCCTGAAATTATCATCGGTGCGTACAATATCTCTTACATCAATCCATTTATTTTTTATGCCGGCTTCATTCAGGTAAATACTTACCAGGGAAGTACTTAATAATTCGCCACAGCAAACGACCTGGTCATAATAATAATCGTATTCCCTTACCGGTTTATCATGCAAGAGCCATTCTGTTTCAGTAAAAAAATCTTTTAACTTGTTTTCGGCCTCCTGCCAGTTTAAAGTAATGAGGTATTTAAGCATATTTAAATGTGACTCCTTTACCTGCTCAAATAATTGCAGGGCATCTGCTTGTCGTCCTTCAAAAAAAGCATCGGTTACTTTTTCAAGTGCATTGGTGGTTTTGCCCATGGCAGAAATGATGACCAATATCTTTTCGCCTTTAAATGACCTTAATATATTGCCGGTATTCTGAATCCTTTCAACAGTATTAATACTGGCACCGCCAAACTTAAAAACCTTCATTCGTTGTGGGTTGATTGAGTAAATTAGTTAATTTAGCTTTCTTAAATTGAGAGCAAAAATCGTTAATCTTGCTTAATAAACTAATTATTGGTTCAATCAATTAAATAATATGAATATCAATCGCCGGATACAGACATTGGATGAATTTACCATCCAGCAACTCAGGGATTTTCCGAAGGCAACAGGTGAACTATCTGGCCTTTTAAGAGATATCGGCCTTGCTGCAAAGCGGGTTAATGTAGAAGTGAATAAGGCAGGGTTGGTAGATATTTTAGGCGATGCCGGAAGTATAAATGTACAGGGCGAAGAAGTTAAAAAATTAGATATTTATGCCAACAACCAGTTCGTGGGTGTATTGCAGCATGGTATCAGCTGCGCCGGTATTGGAAGTGAGGAACTGGATGAGATCGTTGTTTTTGATGATGATGTAAGTAACAACAGTAAATACGTTTGTCTTTTCGATCCGCTGGATGGCAGTAGTAATATTGATGTGAATGTTTCTATTGGAACTATTTTTAGTGTTTTTCGCCGGGTAAGTGAATTGGGTAAACCTGCAACTGAAGCAGATTTTTTACAAAAAGGAGATAAGCAGGTTGCTGCCGGATATGTGATCTACGGCTCATCAACCATGTTTGTATATGCAACCCGTAGAGGGGTAAATGGATTTACGTTAGACCCTGCCATTGGAGAATATACCTTAAGCCATCCTGATATAAAATGCCCTGATGTAGGAAAAATGTATTCAGTAAATCATGGAAACTTTTTTCAGTATGATGAACCGGTAAAAAAATATATTACTGCCTGCCAGAAAAAAGATAAGACAAATGGCGGTCCTTATACACAGCGGTATATTGGCAGCATGGTAGCAGATGTACATCGCAATTTAATTAAAGGAGGAATTTTCATGTACCCCGGCACTACAGATAAACCAAAAGGAAAATTGAGGTTGCTGTATGAGTGCAACCCTTTTGCATTTATTGTAGAGAGGGCAGGGGGTACAGCAACCAATGGCAAGATACGGATACTGGATATTCAGCCAACCGAACTTCACCAACGTACACCATTCTTTATTGGTAGTAAACTGATGATGGAAGAACTGGAAGGATTTTTAACTGAAAAATAAAAGGGCAAAAAAATAATTATGCAAAACACGATCATCTCAGTAAAAAACCTGGTTAAGAATTATGGTTCTTTTAATGCAGTAAAAGGAATTTCATTTGATGTATATGAAGGAGAAATTTTTGGTCTGCTGGGCCCGAATGGTGCAGGTAAATCTACAACGCTTGAAATAATTGAAACCCTTCGGGAAAAGACGGGTGGTGAAGTAATGGTTTGCGGAATGGATCTTGATAAAGATCCTGGTGGAATAAAAAAGATCATAGGTGTACAATTGCAAACTTCAGGTTTTTATCCGGGACTGACTTTGATTGAATTGATCCATTTATTTGGCGGATTATATAACCAGCCTGTTAATCCGCTGGAATTATTACAACTGGTAAACCTGGCAGATAAAGCAAAGAATAAATATAAAGAAATGAGTGGCGGACAAAAGCAACGTTTTTCTATTGCCACTACATTGATCAACAAACCTAAAATTATTTTTTTAGATGAACCCACTACGGGCCTTGATCCACAAGCCAGAAGAAATTTATGGGAACTTATAACAAATATCCGTTCGCAGGGAACTACAGTTATTATTACAACACATTATATGGATGAAGCCGAACAATTATGCGACCGTATCGCTATCATGGATGAAGGAAAAATAATTTCGCTGGATAGTCCCGATAAAATGATTGATGACCTTGTAAACACGGGCTTTGAACGCCCCAAGCAGGTAAAAGCAGCCAACCTGGAAGATGTTTTTATACATTTAACAGGTAAGGAAATGAGGGATGAGTAAAATGTCGTTTATTTGCAATTCAAATTTTCACAAAAAATAAGTTTAATGAAAACAGTATTGATCAGTTCAGTTTTTTTATTTGCGGCAGTGCTCAGCGTTTCTGCTCAAAGTGGTAAAAAGCCGGCTACCAGGGCAACCACTAAATCAACCACAAAAACAGCGGCAAAACCAACAACTCCCACGTTTAAAAATTTGCTGGATAGTTTTAGTTATGCAGCCGGGTTTAATGTAGCAACCAACATGAAAGCTCAGGGTATCAATAAACTGAATGTGGAGATGATGCAAAAAGGGCTTGATGATGTTTTTAAAAACACCCCGTCTGCATTAACTACCGAAGCATCGGGTACATGTATGCAAAAACAGTTAGCCATTTTTGCTTCTGAGAAGGGTGATGCTGACAAAGCAAAAGGCAGAGCTTTTTTGGAAGCCAATAAAAAACGTAAAGAGGTAATAACACTACCCGATGGTTTACAGTATGAAATAATTAAAAGTGGAGATGTCAACGGAAAGCAACCTACGCTGGCCGATTCAGCAGTAGTGCATTATATTGGTACATTAATAGACGGTGTTGAATTCGATAATTCATATAAAAGAGGACAACCATATGCAACTTTACTTACCCAGGTAGTTCAGGGCTGGACAGAAATCTTACAAATGATGAAGCCCGGGGATCAATGGAAAGTGTATGTTCCAAGTGAACTGGCTTATGATGAAAACGGTGCTGGTGGTGGTTCTATTCCTCCACATTCTGTATTGATCTTTGATATGACACTTGTAGAGATCAGACCGGTTATTGCTAAAACAGGACAATAATGACAACCGATCTAAAATACCCGATAGGTAAATATATTGTTCAGCCATTCTCCGAAAAATTGTTAGCGGAGTGGCTGACTGATATAAAAAATTTACCGCAGCATTTAGAAAATGCAATACTTAATTTAGATGAAGCACAGTTAAATACTCCTTACCGGGAAGGAGGCTGGACAGTAAAACAGCTTGTTCATCATGTGGCAGATAGCCACATGAATGCCTACATACGTTTTAAACTCGGGCTTACTGAAGTTAACCCGGTCATTAAACCCTACGATGAGGCAGCCTGGGCTGAAATGGCTGATACAAAAAACCTTCCAATTAATATTTCTTTAACCATTTTGCATGCTGTGCATGCACGGTGGTACGAGATACTAAAAAATATGAGCAGAGATGATATGGATAAAACTGTTTTTCATCCTGAACATAAAAAAGAATTTACACTGTGGGAGTTGTTGGGTATGTATGCATGGCATAGCAGGCACCATGTGGCGCATGTGACTTCACTTAGGGAACGCATGTGCTGGTAAATCCGTTAATTGGTTAATCCGTTGATTGGTGCACACGGATAAACGGATTAACGACTTAACTAATTAACGTTTTATGATCTGGAAAACACTTTCTTCAAAATACTTAAGCAAACACATTTATTTTACCGCAAGAGAAGACCGTTGCCAAATGCCCAACGGGCAAATTGTTGATCCCTACTTTGTGGTTGAATTACCTACATCTGTTTGTGCATTGGCTATTACATCAGACAATGAAGTGATACTGGTAAAACAATACCGGCATCCCATTGAAGCAATTATTCTGGAATTACCTGGAGGTTTTGTAGATAAAGGCGAAAGTTCTGAAAAAGCCATTGCAAGGGAACTTTTAGAAGAAACAGGCTATGAATTTTCTGCTGTTCATTTTGTTGGACGGGTTGCAGCCAATCCAGGTGTGCTGGATAATTATACAGACCTTTATTTAGCAACCGGTGGAAAAAATATTTCGGCTCAGGATTTAGATGACAATGAAGAAATTGAAATAAAACTTTTTCCTTTGGCAGAAGTAAAGGAGATGCTGATGAAGAATGAATTTAAACAGGCCCTGCACGCTACCTGCCTTTTCTATGCATTTAATAAATTAGATTCATTAAAGTAAAGAAGCATCTACTTCTGCTACAAGAAATACACTACCACAAACAACAATAATATCATCTGCAGCAGCCAATTCTTTCGCTGCATTCAAAGCCATATTAACGTCATCAAAACTTTCGCCGCTTAATCCGTATTGTGCAGCCTTTTCTTTTAACTCCTCATGGGGCATAGCCCTTGTAATATGTGCATTGCTGAAATAATACTTAGCATTTTTGGGTAAGATGGACAATACTTTGGTTACATCCTTATCTTTAACCATACCTGTAACGAAATGTATTATCGATAAATCGTTACTTACTACTGTCAACTGTTTCAACAATTGTTTTATCCCGTCTTCGTTATGTGCAACATCAAGTATGATAGCCGGGTTTTCACTAATCACATCCCATCTTCCATAAAGTCCGGTTAGTGCCTTCACGTTTCTCAGCGCTTTTTTTTCATCTGAATTTTTTATGACAAAACCATGCTGCATTAATATGCCTTCTGCAGATATCACAGTACATAAATTCCTGGTTTGGTAGAAACCATTAAGATCTAATTTAAAAGATTCAGTTACGTTATATTCTATATCCGTAATATCGCAGCTAAGCGATTGTGGAGTATAATTTATTTTGGAAACTTTATATTCATCCTGAGCAAAATGTATGGGCGCATTCATCTCCTTTGCCTTGCTGATAAAGATGTCTTTTGTTTCCCGTAAATATTCTCCAATTACGATCGGTACATTTGGTTTAATAATTCCTGCTTTCTCAGCAGCGATCTTTTCCAAAGTATCTCCCAAAATATCTACATGGTCGTAACCAATGTTTGTAATTACTGATAAAATTGGCGTGATCACATTGGTACTGTCTAATCTTCCGCCAAGGCCTGTTTCAATAATGGCAATATCGACTTTTTCTTTTTCAAAATAATCAAAAGCCATGGCAACAGTAAGTTCGAAGAAAGATGGTTTTACATCTTCCGAAATGCTTTTTGTTTTTTCTACAAAATCAATAACAAATTCCTGACTGATCATTTCGCCATTGATCTTTATCCGTTCTCTGAAATCTTTTAAATGTGGAGAAGTGTATAAGCCTGTTTTATAACCTGACTGTTGCAGTATGGCAGCAAGCATATGACTCGTACTGCCTTTACCATTTGTTCCGGCTATATGAATGCTCTTGAATTTTGTATGCGGATCATCCAATGCTTTGCACAAAGCCAGTGTATTATCCAGGTCTTCTTTATAAGCCGCTGCACCAATGCGGCTGAACATGGGTAAATGTGCGTATAAATAATCAATGGTTTGCTGATAATTCATTAGCACAAATATAAAGACGATGTAAATGAAAGTTGCTTATTGTTCTCTGAAGTTGAACGGAACAGTTACAATTGATTCGTGATCTGATTTACTAAATTCAATATTGGGCAGGTAGCCTCTTATGGCGGTTGCATACTTTGCATCGGCGTTGGTTGATCCCTTATCGAAACCAACAAATGTTCCCCTGCCTGCTGGTGAAACTTTGATTACCGCATTGATGGTAGCCCTGGGCAGGTCGCCCATAAAAATATAATTATTCACAATGGTCCTGTCACCTTTTGATACCTTTAATGTTCCTCCTGTTTTTCCTCCGGGATTATTTCCATAACTATCCGGTTTACCATTCGGGTTTCCTGCATCACCCTTTCCATTCGGATTATTACCCTGGTATTTATAACCATTATCTTCTGTAGCGCCATTTCCGGTTCCGTTTTTAGGCCCATTATATCCGGCTATCTTTGGTTTTTGCGGTTTAGGTGCAGGCGCAACTACAGGAGTTGGCGTTTTAACTTTCACCGTTGTTTTTTCCGGCTTGGTAACAGGTGCTGATTCTTTATCAGCAAGATCATCAGTTTTCGTTTCTTCAACAGTTTGCGTTTTTGCCGCAGCAGCCTTTGGTTGTTCTGCACTTTCTTCACCGGGAGATTTTTCTCCTTTTACCAATGGCTGCACTTGACCAAAGCCTTCAGCATTATTTCCTAAATTAATTTCAATCAGGTCCTGGTAAACCATGGGGGGATGTTGTGGCAGCCTCCAGGAGATGAGTATAGCCAGCAACAGTATTGCAATACATATTGCTGCAGTATATAAAAATGCTTTCCTGTTTTTCTCTGATTCGAAAGTTGCTGACATAGATGCTGTATGATACATCTCAAAGTTATTTAATTATACCCAAACGATACAATATCGTGCCGCATTTTATGATGATTGTTAAGGTTTTAACAAATTC
>JBDTUK010000075.1:0-5627 GCA_040007795.1 Ferruginibacter sp. | reverse complement strand
AAAAAAAACTATTTTTTTAAATGTATTAAAACCAACTGGTTAGTAAAAAAAGCGAAAGTTTTTCGACAAAAAAAAACTTTCGCCAATACAACCTGGTAATCAAATTTCAAATCTTTAAGTTTCAGGCGAGTTTCTCCATGCCGGGCTTTTGCAAAGCCATGGAACCCGCCGTAATTAAACTCTCTGTTGGCAGGTATTAGGCTTCGTAGTACCGGGAGCCTGCCTGCGGGCAAAGACAGGTTCTGTGCCAGAGACCTGGGAAGGAATGCATTCCGTACTATTTTTAAAAGGATAACAGGGCTTACACCGGTGTGGAGTACAGGAATAAATATAATAAGCGGGCGGTTTTGCTCAATTGAGCTATGCAGGATGTGAGCCTTTCTTATCTTCCCAGATCACTGAACTGATTTTCCACTGGTTGCCATTCTTTATGAATTGTAAAAATTTATAGCCTTCCTGTTTAAATGCTTTATTATCTAAGATCCCGCTTTTTTCATACTCCGAATATCGTTGTGCAATGTTATTAATTACTTTAGTTTCCTGGTAAGTTTCATTTTCTTCAAATTCGCTAAGTGTCCCGTCAAAAAGTATTTTTTTTCTTGGTTCAATAAATGTCGTAAGGTTATAGACTGATACATCTTCATTTTCTTTACGTATCAGCATAACTTCAGGGATACAGATACGGTTCAATTCATCAAACCCGGGTTGTTTTTTATTTTTGTTGGTAAACACAGCAAAAAACGTTTTAGTTATTTCGGAGATATACAACTTGTCTGTAGAGATGGAATACAATTGTAGTTTTTCATCGTTAACTTCAATCTCTTTGTCAAATTGCAATCCAAGTTTTTCCAATAATTTTATAGAACTGCCATTTGTTGCCATGGTAGTAGCAAGAATATAAGAATGCGCTGAATTTTTTACTGCCTCAGATAGTACTGCTTTGGATGCTTCATAAGCGTAGCCATTATTTGCAAACGCTGGTAAAAATGCAAACCCGATATCATGATGGTCCAGGTAGTCACGCTTTATAAAAGTAATTACACCTGCCGGCGTACTGTTGTCTTTAAACCTGACAACCCAATACATTACATTGGGGTTGTCATTAATTTTTTGAATATAAGCAACTGCATCATCTTCTGAATGTACATTTCTATCACCAATAAATTCGAGCCAGCCTTTTGAGTTTACAAGCTCAAGTATAAATGTATTATCTGTTATAGCAAGTGGTTCTATTAAAAGCCTGTTTGTAGTTATTGAAGTTTCCATATCCGGGTTATGTTGTCTGTAGTCACTTTATTATTTAAGTTACAATATTACTTAAATAATTTGCTTTTTTTATAGCATGTGCAAGTGAGTAGAGGTTTATTTTTTGCCACGGAAAACGAGCCATAGTATTACAACAATAGCTATAAACACCAGGAAAAAGGCCCACGACATACCTGCTTTAAAAATGGTTCCTATTGCTGAGCAGCCGGAGATTGCCGGAAACGCAAATAACAATAGCAGGTATAGAAAATTTCTTTTCATAAAATTTATAATTATAAGGATTTGATGAGAGATCAATTTCAACAATAAGGTCAGTCATTAAAAATAACCTGCTCATCATGATCTTCAACATTTATTTTCCGGATAAAATCATCGTAAGCCGCTTCATGATTGGAAAAGGCTCCGTAGCTGTCAATACTATACCCTACAAGCCCATCGTTGGCTTTAATTAAATATAAGATAGAAGAATCTCCCGGATCGGACTCACCTTCAAAACGATAAGTTTTAATGATAGTAAGATCTTCCGGAGTATATAGTTTGTTATTACTTCCGGTAAAACGGTTTTCTTCCATTTTAAACTCATTATCCTGGTGTTTGGTTCTCAGTTTTTCCAACACGGTACTTAACGTGGTCATGGGTGAAGGCTTTGTTTGCATAATTTATCTTTTTTTGTTAATAAACAGGTGGTCAATTAATTTACTTCTTTAATATGCGGCAATGGTGAAAACTTACTGTCTTTTAAAATATTGTATTTCCTGTTCGTGCTTTTTGGCAGCAGCCAATGAAGAGAATGTGCCAAGGTTCCTTCGCTTGTTTGTTTTTGGATTTTTTTTCCTGGAATAAAGCCGGTACTCCCCTGATGTAAGTTTCCGTATCATATAACCTTAATTATTTTCAACAACCTCTTTCATTTTTTTAAGAACCATTTTCCAGTTTTTCGTGCTGCTTTCCCTCGCTTTCTCGTTAGCATTATTGTCCTGCGTAAGAGCAAGCATAATTTTATCATCCTTTTTTGCCAATGTATAAGTAACCGTTGCATAATTTTCGGCCTTGTCTTCTTTACCCGACATAGAGCTGAGGTATGTGTGTTGCAATATTTTCTTAGGTTCTATCATTTTGATCACGCCTTTATCCGTGTATGATTTTCCTTCATACTCACCGCTCCAGGTGATAGTACTTCCTTCCTTCCAGTCAGAACTCACATCTGTACCAAACATATATTTTTTTATCAGTTTTGGTTCAGTAAGCGCCTTCCATACTTTTGCTGCTGTGGTATTGAGGCTGATGGATGTTTTAGCGGTTAAATTCTTTTTCATTTTGATCTTTATTTTGTTTGGCTGTTAGGCTGGGTGGTTACTAAATAACAGGACTGTAAAGGTCAATATCATTATACAGACAGTTTTACATAAATTTTAAAATAAGTTACATGATTCACATATTGCCGGCCAATGATGACTTGTGTAAGTGCACTTGCTTATTAGTTCACAGAGCTCTGTGAGAAGAGAGGTATGCGCCTTTGTTTAAACTATAAAATTAAAGTATGTAAATATTGTTTTAACGAATGAGCATAATATTCCCTCTTTTAGTGACCGGGCCACACAATGTGTTTGTACTTATATAATATACATAATTGCCAGGGTCAGCTTTTTGCCCTTTATAATTTCCATCCCAGCATTGAAAAGCATTAGTGGTTTCAAAAACTTTTATACCATAGCGGTTATAAATAATAAAGGTCAGATCCTTAACATCTCTGTAATAACGTATACCAAAACAGTCATTGATTCCATCATTGTTCGGCGAAAAACTGTTGGGTAATAAAATTCCATTATTTCCAAAACCTGCAACCACAGTAATACTGTCGGTATTTTCGCAGCCTGTATTATCTGTACCTGTAACAATATACTTAGTTGTAACAACAGGGTTCGCAATCGGATTGGCAATGCCGGTATTATTTAATGTTGCCCCCGGCGACCAGGTATAATGATCAGCACCGGTTCCATTCAATTGTGCAAACGGTTTATTGCAATTCACATCATTCGATTTGGTAGCTTTTACCAATGGTAATGGAAGTACGGTTACATTCACTACAAAACTGCTGTCGTAGTTGCAGGTATTATCTGTAATGGTAACTGTATAGGCCATTGAAAAAGGAGGATTTGCAACGGGGTTTTTAATGTTGGCATTGCTTAAATAAAACGCAGGTGTCCACAAATACTGAAACCCATTTCCATTGTTTCCATTTAGCTGAACCGATTTGCCTATGCAGGTAGTTTTATCGGGTGGGGCAATAAAAGTAACGGGTGTTTTTACATTTACAGTAATAGTATCAGCAGCCTTGCATCCATTTACACCAGTGCCCGTTACAATTAATGTACGGGATACAGAATCGGTGTACCGGGGACTGGCAATGGTTGAGTCATTTACATAAATACCCGGGCTCCAGTTATAACTTACAGCGCCGCCGGTAGATAAGATCAGTGTTGCATTTTTACATATTGAAGTGTCGCCTAAAGTTTTTACCGTTGGTTTTTTATTTACCGTTATTATTACAGTATCCAGGCCCGAACAACCGGTTCCATTTGAAATGGTTAAATAAAATGTAGTTGTTGTATCAATGGTTGCAATTGGATTTGGTATGGTATTATTATTAAGTACGGCTGCAGGCGACCATGAATAAGAACCCGTACCAGTTCCATTTAATGGAATAGAAATTAGCCCATTTGCACAAACAGCCGTATCGGCTCCGGCATTCGCAGGCATTGGGCCTGCTGTATTTATAATGTTTGAAATGCTGTCTTTGCAACCGTTAATATCGGTAACAACTAATTTTACAGTATAGTTGCCTGCAACGCCGTAATTGTGAACTGCATTTTGTGTACCGGCTGTTCCGCCGTCACCAAAATACCATTGCCATGATACAACCGGGTAAGTATTGGTATAGCCTAATCCTTTAAATAAAATATTGTTGCAGTAATTAAGTGTGTCATCAATTCTTACAGAATCAATATTGGGAGTAAATAAAATATTATCAATGGGAAGTACCAAATCAAAAAAACTGATACCCGTATTTCCTTTTGTAGCGCCCCATGCATTATTGGCATCCTGTATGATTACCCCATTGTTCCCCCCATCAGCAATATATTTCATATTTGCAGGCAATGAATTCCCGGTAAAATAAAAAACGCCACCACCACCACCACCGCCCGGGCCGGGCCTTCCACCCGGTACTATACTACCAGTTACACTTTCACCTTTACCACCTTTCGTTTCAACGGTAACACTGTCAATTACCATCTCCATACTTAATAAAATTGTTCCTCCCGATCCACCACCTGCCATTCCATCATTACAATTAGGCGAAAGACAAGTGTTGGCATCATAGCCATTTGCTAAAAGGTTTCCGTCTCTTTGCCAAAGTGTATCGGTGATAATGATCATGATACCACCGCCTGTTCCTCCATAGGGTATTGCCTGGTTAACAATATCAGTATGGCCTGCACCGCCGCCACTGCCTAAAAATATTTTATCGGCATTGCTGTTGTATAAAAGATTCTTTCCACCCATGCCCCTGTTATCAAAAGGAGCAGACCCACAGGAATCGGTTTGATAACCACCAAACCCACCGGCACCACCATTGCCACCACCACCGCCACCTGCATTATGACTGTTACCGCCACCACCTGCACCTGCAAAACTTCCTTTTCCCTTACTGTAATTTGGCGACAAAGAACCAATGCCCTCGCCTTTAAAAGCAGCGAACTGACTGGTGCCAGGGTAGAAATAATTATTCTGGTTGCATATTGGTGAAGCAGGGGCAGGAATAAAACTTAAGGCCCCCATAAATCCTTTTCCACTTACATCTAAACTTTCTTCAGTTATTAAACCCTGGGTAGAAAATATGGCCAGGACACCTCCCTTGGTTCCATCCCAATTATCGCAGGTTAAGCCCCCGCTAAAGTATCCGGCTTTATAATAAGGTACCCTCACCAATTGTACAACACCATTAGGAATATCATAATTCCTGGTGAGCCTGTTTTTAAAAGCTAATACATTACCTGTTTTCTGACTGATATAATTGAATTCGTAATTACCTGCATTTTTATAATCGAGCACTGTTCCAAATGAAGGAGTATTGCTGGTATCAATTAGGGCTCCTTTCATTTGTATCATTAAAACGGTATCGCCAGCATTGTAAAATGTTGCATCAGCAACCGTGATCGCATTGGTACAAATATCATAAGCCAGCACTTCGGTATATTTATTAACCACTGTAGGTGGATCGTGCTGGGGTTTTTTTATTACTGATTGCTGAGAAGGGTTTAGTGTACGGGGATTTACCTGGCTGTAAGTAAAATTTGAAA
>JBDTUK010000074.1:0-8913 GCA_040007795.1 Ferruginibacter sp. | reverse complement strand
TCAACACATAATACCGCAACAGATTTTTCTTCCTGTACCAGTAAACCAATTAAAGCATCAACCAATGTACTTTTACCGGCACCAGGAGGGCCGGTAATACCAATAATTGGAGTATGAGAAGGGGGCAGTTGCTGTAACAGCTCTTCATATCCTGTTACTTCATTTTCAATATAAGAAATACAACGGGCCAGCGTTTTGCTGTTACCTTGTTTAATTTCATCTAACTGTTGCTGCCACATTAAACAAATTTCAATTTTCTAATTTCAAATTCCAAATTAATTACCGGTTATCTGAAAGAAACAATAAAGCAGGATTGTATTTTTCTTTATTGTTTCTTTGCAGAATGAATATCTCGGTTGTCATCATTACTAAGAATGAAGCACATATTATTGCCAACACGCTGCAAAGTTTGCAGCCCGTTATCAATGATATTGTAATCGTAGATAGTGGCAGCACTGATGAAACCATAAAGATCTGTAAACAGTTTAATGCTACGGTTATTGAAATGGATTGGGCTGGTTATGGCATAAATAAAAATAAAGGTATTGCTGTAGCAAAGAATGACTGGATACTGAGCCTTGATGCTGATGAAGCCATTGATGCCGAATTGCAACAGTCATTACTTCAACTTTCATTGACTGATGATACGGAAGTATTCAATATCCGGTTTAAAAATTTCTTTTGTAATAAATGGATACGGTTTGGCGAATGGGGTTTTGATAAACATATCCGGCTTTTTAACCGGAAAAAAGTACAATGGAATAATGCTGCGGTACATGAAAATCTTATCTTTCCCGAAGGCATAAAAACAACAATGCTCAATGGAAATATCCTGCACTATACTGTAAGAAATATGAAGGACTATACTGGTAAGATGACCAACTATGCCATGATGAATGCAAAGAAATATTTTACCACCGGGAAAAAACCGAATTTCTTTAAGCAGTATTTTTCACCCGTATTTGCTTTTTTACAGTATTATATTTTTCAATTTGGTTTTTTAGACGGAAGAGAAGGGTTTATCATTGCAAAAACAACCGCATGGTATACTTTTTTAAAATATACCTATCTTAAAGAGATGAGTAATAATTCAGGGCTTCAAAATAAAATCAATTGACCAACTTTATTCCCATATTTCCGCTTGGTATTGTAGTTTACCCCGGTGAACAGCTTAACCTGCATATATTTGAACCCAGGTACAAGCAACTCATTAAAGAATGTTTTGAAACAAAGAAACCATTTGGCATTCCATCGGTACGGGATGAAAAGATTAATGAGATGGGTACGCTGGTGCAGGTAAAAGAAATAAGCCGGGAATATGAAGATGGTAAAATGGATATTAAAACAGAGGGGTTACAGGTTTTCCGGATGCTGGAACTGATAAATGAATTGCCTGATAAATTGTACAGCGGCGCTATTGTAAATTACCCCGATAACAATGAAAAAGGAAACAAGGTTTTAATGCAGGGTATTGTAAAAGGAATAAGAGAATTGCACAAACTGCTAAAAATTGAAAAGCAATTTCCAAAGCCTGATGAAGAATTGTGGAGTTATGATGTAGCACATCATGCCGGGCTTTCATTACCGGAAGAATATGAATTGCTGGAGTTGCTACACGAATTACAACGGCAGGAATATTTAAAACGCCACCTTACAAAAGTAATACCGGTGTTGGCGGAAATGGAAACGTTAAAAGAAAAAGTAAAACTAAACGGACATTTTAAAAATTTAAAAGGGTTAGATAATTAGCAACTATTTTTCATGATTGAACCCCTGACCCCAAAATTTTATTAAATGATAAAAACCATCTGCTTTGATTTTGGGAATACCCGTTTAAAGGCGGCTGTTTTTGAAAATGAAATACTTTCTGAAGAAATTACTTTACCTGATGATAAAGTGGAAACCATTGAAAGATTATTGGCGGTATACAAACCGCAGAAAACAATTTTATCTTCTGTAGTTGATCATAATGCAGAAATAGAAAAACTGCTGGCTGCACAAACCGCATTTCACAAAGTTTCTCATCTTACCAAAGCAAATTTTACCACCCCGGTTGGAAAGCCGGAGACGATTGGCACAGATAGGTTAGCGCTTTCCGCCGCAGCGGTTCATTTTTATCCGGGAAAAAATAACCTGGTGATTGCTTTAGGTAGTTGCATCACTTATAATTTCATTAATCAATATCACCAGTTCATCGGCGGCAGTATTTCTCCGGGTATGGAAATGCGTTTTAAAGCCATGCAGGTATTTACTGCAAAACTGCCGTTGGTACAAAAAGACTGGAATTTTCCCCTGATCGGGTACGATACAAAAACAAATATGCAGAGTGGTGTAATTGCCGGAATGGCCTATGAAATAGACGGTTTCATTGATTCTTATGCCAATAAATACGGGAACTTTAACGTGGTTTTAACCGGGGGTGATACTACCTATTTTGCCGGGCAACTTAAAAACAAGATATTTGCCGACTCTAATTTCTTATTTAAAGGTTTGTATGCACTCAGTGAAACTAACAACAGCTAAATTTTTATCCGTTCTTTTTGTGATTTTTTGCTTGCAATTAGGAGTAAAAGCACAAGAAAATTCTCCATATTCCCGGTATGGTTTGGGTGATCTTACGCCCAATCATAACGTTTTTACAAGGGCAATGGGAGGTATTTCTGCTGCTGTAATAGATTATCAGAGTATAAATTTTACTAACCCGGCCTCACTTGCAAGTATTACCAACACTATTTTTGATGTAGGTCTTGAAGCTGACTTCAGAACATTAAAGAGCACCAATCCGGCAAAAAAATTCAATTCGGCTAATTCATATTTTTCTTACCTGCAACTGGCATTTCCACTTACTACCCCTAAGATGCTTAAAAAAGATATGCGATGGGGAATGACTTTTGGATTAAAGCCCGTTTCAAAAATAAATTATAAGATAGAAAAAAATGAACGCCTTACGGGTATAGATAGCCTGCATACACTTTATGAAGGCAGTGGTGGTGTTAACCAGGCATTTGTTGGAACGGGCCTGAAGATCAAAAATTTCAGTATTGGTATCAATGCAGGCTATATGTTCGGAAGTAAAGACCATAATACATCGCTGACCTTTATTAACGACAGTGTTTTTTATTATCCGTCAAGTTCAGCCAGTAAAACCACATTTGGAGGATTTTTTGTAAATGGCGGCATGCAATATGATATTGCATTTAGAAAAGATGATAAAGGGAATGCCCTGAAAAATTTAAGATTAGGACTGTACGGTAATCTTCAACAGACTTTAAATGCCAAAAGCGATATTGTAAGAGAAACAATTTACTATGACCAGAACGGCGGGTATTTACGCCTGGACAGTGTATACCAGGAAAGTGATGTAAAAGGAAAAATTAAATTTCCTGCCATGGTTGGTTTTGGTTTCAGCTACCAGGATGAGCATTGGATGTTTGGCGCTGATGTTGAATACGGCAACTGGAGTAATTACCGGTATTACGGACAAACAGACGAAGTAAAAAACAACATGGTGGTAAGGGCCGGAACACAGTATTACCCGGCTAAAATAAATAAACCGACAAAAAAATATTTCAACTTTGTTAAGTACAGGGCCGGGTTATATTATGGTTCCGATTATATTAAGGTAAATGCAAGCAGGCCTGAATATGGATTTACACTAGGTGCAGGAATGCCATTGACCTCATTAAAGCGTATTAGTTACACCGGTGAGTATGTTGTTTTAAATACCGCTCTGGAAATTGGAAACAGGGGTAACAAACAAACAAATCTCCGTGAAAATATTGTACGTTTTAGTATCGGGGTTTCTATGAATGCCCGCTGGTTTCAGAAACCTAAATACAATTAACTTCAATAATAACAACACTTTCTCATGGCAGTACCATTGCTTTGCAATACCGGTCGCCTGAAAGCCAGCCCGAAAGATTCATTCTGGCGGGGTTCTTACAGAAAAACAATCTTTATCTGCATAGCCGTCTGGCTGTTATTAGCAGCCCTGCTATCCTCCTGCGGAAACAGTTATAAAGAAGTAAAAGACATAAACAGCAGGGGCCTGGGTGTGGAAGAGATTAAAAATGCAGATATTAATTATACATTGGGTGGTAAGGCTAAGGCAAAGCTTTTATCTCCTTTAATGTTACGGGTGCAGGATAATATGCCTTATGTAGAATTTCCAAATACTTTACACGTAGATTTTTATAATGATACTGCCGGGATTGATAGCCGGCTGGATGCACACTATGGAAAATACCTTGAACTGGATAGCAGGGTCTTTTTGAAAGATAGTGTGGTTGTGATAAATGTATTAGGCGACACTTTATATTGTACTGAATTGTGGTGGGACAGGAACAAGACTGGTAATGAATTTTATACCGATAAACCGGTACGTATCCGCCGGAAAATGGAAGTTATAAATGGTACGGGTATGCAGGCCGCACAGGATTTTAAAAACTGGGTTATCTTAAATCCGTCACAGGGTCTTATGAAAATTCCTGCCTCAGAATTTCCCGCTAATTAAGCAATTGCAAAACAAAACCATTGTGGGTTTGTTATCTTAACTTCGGCACTTAAAATCAATTTGTATTATGGAATACCGTCGTCTCGGAAAATCAGGTTTGCAGGTAAGTGTTTTGTCTTTTGGCAGCTGGGTAAGTTTTAGCAAACAAATAAATGATAAGGTTGCTGATGAATTAATGGGCATTGCTTACGATAACGGAATAAACTTTTTTGATAATGCTGAAGTGTATGCATTGGGTGAAAGCGAAAAGATGATGGGCCGTGTTTTAAAAAAGAAAAAATGGGATCGTACTTCGTACACTGTTTCATCAAAAGCTTTTTGGGGATGGAGAGGAAAAAATAATAAACCCAATCAAACCGGGTGCAGCCGCAAGCATTTATTGGAAGCCTGCGATGAAGCATTAAAAAGATTACAGGTAGATTACCTCGATATGTTTTTCTGCCACCGCCCCGATAAAAATACACCTGTTGAAGAAACGGTGTGGGCCATGAACCATCTTATTCAGCAGGGAAAAATACTATACTGGGGTACCAGTGAATGGAGCGGAGTAGAAATTATGGAAGCCCATAAAGTAGCACAACATTATCGATTGATCGGCCCAACCATGGAACAGCCACAATACAATTTGTTTGAAAGGGATAAAATGGAAAATGAATTCCTGCAGATATTTAAAACAGTTGGCTTGGGTACAACTATCTGGAGCCCTTTGGCATCTGGTCTTTTAAGCGGAAAATATAATGATGGTATTCCTAAAGGAAGCCGCTTTGCACTGGAAGGATTTGATTGGCTTAAGGAAAGATGGGTAATGGATGAAAAAATAAAAAAAGTAAAAAAACTAAGTGAACTGGCGAATAAATTAGGTGTAAGTACAGCTTCCTTAAGTATTGCATGGTGCATTAAAAATCCGGATGTAAGCACTGCAATTTTAGGTGCTACAAAAAAAACGCAACTGCTGGATAATTTGAAAGCAGTAGAGGTAACTGCAAAACTTACTCCTGATGTAATGGAGAAGATTGAGAATATAATGAAGACCAAACCAAAATTACCGGAATATTGATATGATTAAACTAATTGTGTATGGAATTCCTAATTGTGATACAACTAAAAAATCAATAGCCTGGCTCAATAAAAAAAAGATCGTTTTTTCTTTTCATGATTATAAACAACTTGGGATAAGCGAGGAAAAATTATCAGATTGGTGTAATAAAGCAGGGTGGGAAACTGTTTTTAACAAACGAAGCACTACCTGGAGAAGCCTGTCCCCGGCAGAACAGAAAAAAATAACTAACCAGGCAGCAGCAATAAAATTGATGATAGAAAATGCCAGTATCATCAAACGGCCTGTTATTGAATCCGGAGAAAACGTATTTATCGGTTTTAATGAGGCAGCGTTTTCAAAATATTTTTCAAATTACTAATGACAAGCAGAAGTTTTTTTATTTCTACCACCCGTATAGAGGCATTTAGCGATGGCGTTTTTGCCATCGTAATTACCCTGCTTGCATTTCAATTTAAAGTTCCAAAATTTACAACAGAGGCTACCATTCAGCAAAATCTACACGAACTGGTAAAATTATCTCCTCATTTTATAGGGTTTGTATTCAGCTTTTTATTCGTAGCAGTGTTTTGGATAAATCATCACCAGTTGTTTCATACCATTAAAGAGGCGGATAGGAAATTACTTTGGTATAATATTCATATGCTGTTCTGGATAACGATCATTCCTTTTCCTACTGCAATGGTTGGAGACCATCCTGAGATACCTTTGGCTGCCATGAGCCTTGCTTTTGTTTTAATGATGTCGTCACTTGCGGCTTATATAGTAAGGCGCTATAGTTATTTTAAAGCTTCCCTGGTTGATGAGAGTTTATCTATTGACTCCATCAAAGATGGGCTTAATAAAAATATTGCGGCTATCATATTGAATTTTACAGCCATCCTGGTTGCGCCGTATTCGGTTAAGATTTGTTACATTATCTTTATCATAGTACTGGCACTATTTATTATTCCCCAAAAACTGGAAAGAAAATCAAAATCATCATCATCAAAAAATAAAACAAATGAAACGTAACGCAACAGCCGTTTGGAACGGCACAGGTAAAGAAGGCAGTGGTAATCTCAGTACACAAAGCGGTGTATTAAACAAAAATCAATATTCCTTTAATACACGTTTTGCAGATGGCATAGGTACCAATCCGGAAGAATTAGTAGCTGCTGCACATGCAGGATGTTTTAGTATGAAATTGAGTTTTGCATTAGGGGCAGCCGGTTTTACAGCAGACGAGATCAATACCAAATGTGAAATTACATTGGACCCTGCCGCAGGTGCCATCACCGAATCGCATTTAATAGTTTCTGCAAAAGTACCTGGTATTAATAAAGAACAATTTGATGCAGCGGTTGCTGATGCAAAAGCCAACTGCCCTATTTCAAAATTGTTGAACACCAATATTACACACGAAGCAGTATTGTTATAAATAAATTTTCAAAAAATCAGTTATCCCATCCATTGAAACCAATGGGTGGGATTTTTTAATGCATAGCTTCTGACAGATCTACTTTCTTCTTTTTATTTCCCTTAACCATCAGTACAAACGGAACGCAAATTAAGAACATGATGCTCAGGTATAAAAACACATCCATGTAAGACAATACTGCGGCCTGTTTTAGTACCATGCCATTTAAGCCTTTGTAACTGGCTTTAACAGCCGCATCGGCAGCCATGCCTTTGCTTATCATTACATGCTGTATACCTTGTAAACGTTGCTGAACGGCAGGGTTACTTGCATCTAATTTAGAAGCAAGGTTGCTCCAGTGAGTAACATTTTGTCTTGATAAGAAAGTAGTGATAAGTGCAATACCAAACGAACCACCCAGTTGCCGCATCATGCCGGTAAAGGCAGCACCCTGGCCTATTTCCTGCCCTTTTAAAGTAGAGAGTGCCAGTGTGGTAACCGGTATAAATAACATACCCATGGCAATTCCCCTAATGATCAGCATCCAGAAAAAATCATCAGTACTGGTATTGGGTGTTAAAATATTATAGCCCCAAAATGAGAATACGGCAAAGAGAAACATGCCTCCGGCAGCAAGGTATTGTTGCGGCACACCTTTTTGCAGTAACATACCTATCATGGGCATCATCACGGCTGTTGTAAGTGCGGCAGGCACCATCAGCATGCCTGCCTGTTGTGCCGTCCAGCCTAAAATGGTTTGTGTGTAAAGTGGAATAATAAAAGTGGAACCATACAAACCAAAACCCATAATGAAGGATAAGATAGTACCCACCCGCAGGTTGCCATTCTTTAAAGTCCGTAATGCAACAATTGGCTTTCTGAAAATTAATTCACGCCACACAAAAAAGTATAAGCCAAGACCTGCAGTAACAGCAAGCACTAAAATGGTACTGCTGCTGAACCAGTCATCGTCCTGCCCTTTTTCCAACACATATTGTAACGAGCCGATGGCAATGGCCAGTAAGCCAATACCCAGCCAGTCAATATCCATCACTTTACTTTTTTCACCGTATTTCGGGCTTCTTACAAATTGTAAAGTAAGCAGGGTTGCAATTACGCCAATTGGAATATTGATGTAAAAAATATAAGGCCACGATGCATGATCAACAATATAACCGCCCAGCGGAGGGCCAAGTGTTGGCCCGATGATAACGCCTAATCCGTAAATGGCTTGTGCCATGCCTCTTTTTTCGGCAGGATAACTTTCTGTGATGATGGTTTGCGAGGTAACTAATAAAGCACCACCGCCAAGACCTTGTAAAAACCTGAAAGCTACCAGCTCCCAAATACCCGATGCATTACCACATAAAAAAGAGAAAACAGTAAAGATGATAATAGAAGCTGCAAAATAATTACGCCTGCCAAACTGTTGCGATAACCAACTCGTCATAGGTACGATGATAACATTACCGATAGCGTAAGCTGTAATTACCCAGCCTACTTCACTCAGCGTTGCACCCAGTGTTCCCTGCATTTTAGGAAGCGCCACGTTAACGATGGTGGTATCTACAATTTCAAGCAGTGCACAAAATATGGCAGTGATGGTGATGATCACCCTTCTGCCGCCATACTCCACCAGCCCCCCCGACCCCCCAAGGGGGGAGTTGGGAGACTGAATATTTTTTAGTTTATTCATTTAGTAGCTTGATAGTTCTTTTAAATTCCTCGAAAACATCTTGTACAATCTTACTGCAAAGTTCCCCCTTGGGGGATTTAGGGGGCTGGGGCTATATGTACATCAACAGTTACATTCATACCCGGTATCAACTGTTTTAACAATGCTTCTTCTGTTTTATTAAATTCAATTTTTACCGGCAGGCGTTGTACCACTTTTACAAAGTTGCCGCTTGAATTATCGGGAGGCAATAAAGAAAATTTAGAACC
>JBDTUK010000073.1:0-5583 GCA_040007795.1 Ferruginibacter sp. | reverse complement strand
AGGGCATTTTGATTTTGAGATTGAATTAAAATTCAACAAACGCGGCAACTAGGTCCTCGTTATGGATTACTTAGTGTGCCATACCTACCTGTGGGTTGAAAGCATATCTGCAGCAGTAAGTTTTTACCTGCGACACATGGGACCAGATGGGGTTATTTTACCACTAACTTATTTATCCAAACTAATCCGGGAGATGTAAGGCTTACTGCATATATACCCGGGCTTAAGGTCTGCAAATCCAGTTTGATTAATTGTATGCCTTTTACAACCAACTTATATAATACCACCTGCCCTAATTGGTTGATCATCCTAAGCTGAATATCTTCTCTGGCTGGTTCATTCAAAACAAGATCTGCATTTGTGGTTGCAGGATTTGGAAAAAATGAAAATTCCTGCTGGCCTGCTATTTTGGGTACAATCCTGATCGGGCTGATTTTGAATGCTGCATCAATGTCTGTCAGCTTTAAGCGATAATAAATCAGCCGGTTTTCTACATTCAGGTCAAGGTAACTGTAATTCCGTTGGCCACTGCTGTTACCCGCCGCCTGTACCCGTCCGATAGTAAAAAATGCAAGTCCATCATAACTGCGTTCTACCTCAAAATAGGCACTGTTTTGTTCAGATTGCGTACTCCAGTTTAATAATACATTTGTTCCTTGTCGTTTTACATTTATATCAAAACCATTTATCGGCAAAACAGTTCCGGTAGAAAAGGTTTGTGTAGCGCTGTAACCAGAAGGGCCGCCGCTATTAATGGCTTCACAGGCATAATCGTAGGAGGTAGCAGCCGTTAATCCATTTATTGTAATATTTGGAATATTGATAGATGCAACGGTCCATATAATATCAGATGATTTTTTATACCGCAAGTGATACAAATACGCATTGGGCACAGCTGTCCAGGAAAAAGTGGCGTAGGTGCTGGCAATATTTGTAACATTTAATGCTGAAGGCACGGCAGCGGGTACACCTTCTGTGTGATCCAGGAAATGGAAAGCTGTCATGTAAGAATCGCTGAGTACATATAGACTGCTGTCGCTGGCAATGCTGCAGGCTATGCCTTTTCCACCGTAAATATGTACCGAATCTACCCATTTGCGTACACCGGTATTATCATATTTAACGGTGATCATCCGAAGATAGCTGTTTCCAAACTGGATAAACATGGGGCCGCCGCGGCCTGTAACAAAAACTTCGCCATTGGGTTGTGCTGCAATAAAATTAGACTGTTCATCATTGCCTGAGGTTTCATTGTACCGCACATTCCACAGTATGTTACCTCCGGTATCCAATTGAAAGGTAATCCAGTCGAAATAAGAAGCACTGATACTGCCATATCCGATCACACTTAATTTATTGCCAACCAATGTGAACCGGGTTGGAAAATCCTGTCCGCCGAAATCAAAATTTTTAACCCATAACTGAGTGCCGGATGGATCAATTTTATAAATAAGTATATCCTGTCCGCTTGATGCAGTAACCTGGTTTGGGTAAGACGTAAGCATGTAAACATTTCCTGCATTATCCAGTTCCACATCATTGCCCGACTGCCCCAGGAATGAGCCGGTCCATAATACATTTCCTGTTGTATCCCAGGCTATGGCAATAGCAGCACTTAAATTGGAAGAACTGCCACTGAATACAATTCTGTTGCCATTCAGCCGCAGAGACCTGAACATGGTAACGCCGTTAAGATTATTGTTGCTGGTAAATAAGGTAGTGCCGTCCGGTGCAAGTTTAACCAGTACAAATCCCGAAGGAGAACTGGCAACAGTACCAATGTACAGGTTGCCATTGGCATCCACTTCACTCCGCAGGTTAAAGCTGATAAATGAATTTACAAAAAAGGTCATGGCAATTGTCTGTTTCCAGAGCAAAGTGCCAGATGGGGCATATTTTAAAACTACCAATGCATTGGGATATTGTAATGATCCACTGTTTGCATACCGGTATCCAACCACCAAAATATTGTTGTTGCTGTCGGCATTTATCCAAACCGGTTTTTCATAATTAGATGCAACGCCGGATGTTGACACGGCCTCCCACTGTAAATTGCCAAACCGGTCATATTTGCGGGTAAAAATGTTATTGGAGGTGATAAAGCCGGTTACTGCCACATTATCTGCCTGGTCCCGTACCATCATTACCCCTGTTTTACTGAAAGCCTCGGCAGGCCTTACCCAGTCGATGGAATACTGTGCTTGCGAAATAACAGATACGAATAGAAAAATTGCTGTTAGCGAAAGGAGCTTTTTCATAAAAATCATTTTATCATGTTTGCAATAGCCATTAATCAATCCGGTTGAAAGACATTATGCTTTCAAACGTTGTTTAAAGTTTCATGTATTGCCGGTTGGGTTGTTTCAGCAGTTCTCAGGTTTTCTTAAGGGTGCCAGAGTAATATCAGCGAATGGAATTCACCAAATAATACAAGCTACTGTAATGGGTAATATCTGATGTTAAAATTGTAACCTGTTTTCAACTTTTGCTGCAACATAAAAATAAATAAAGGAGTCATTATTAATTATGACCAATATCAGGTGTTGATATAATAGCAATTATTACACAATAGATGTTGAAAACGGGATGTTCCTTTTTCAGGCGAGTGGCTTCACTTGATTTTGTGTATTGGCTTGTCCGCAGGACTCTTTGAGCAGGACTCGCCGTGCTACATAGCACTGCTTGATAATAGGCGGCAGGTACCCCACTGATGCCAGTTGCTGGAGCCAGTTGGTGAACACTTGCCGGTTGTTACCGAAACTTACTTACGCCAGTTGTGGCATCTTGCCGGTTAAGAAAAGATCATTTAATTAATATAGTTTTTTCTTTCTTTAAAAAAAACATACCTTTTATTTCCAATTTTATTTTTTGTCCAATCCGGCATAGTTCATTCGTTATAGAACAGGTAAACCATTTTAAAAATTAAATTAATAATTATGACAAAAGCACTTGACCACTCAACACTCATCTTTAACCTGAATGAACGGTTATTTATTAATTCATTGGCCGGTGTTACTGATGAACAGGCAAAACAACGGATCAGCGATCACAACAATCCATTGAACTGGTTAGCCACACATACCACCTGGGCACGTTACAATATTTGTATGCTGCTGGGGAAGCCCGGCAATAATCCATATACCGGAATGTTTGAAGGTTTTAAGCCCTTTGATGAATCAATGAAATTTGACGCACTGGAAAAAATTAAAGAAGAATGGAAAAAAGCAAGCGACCTGTTAAAGGAAGCCCTTGCCGCCATAACAGATGAACATCTTGCTGCCGATGCACCATTTAAAAATCCAACCGGCGATTCATCCATTGGCGGAACAATTGCCTTCCTGGCACAACACGAAAGTTATGATATCGGGCAAATGGCTCTGTTGAAAAAATTCCTGACAAAAGAAGCTATGAGTTATAATTAAAACAAAAAAATATGACAAAACCAAAAGGCAAGGGCACTAAAGAAAGTCCCTGGGAATTAGCTACAGCCCCCGGTTCATCAGCTTACATCATGTATAAAGAAGATGATATTTTAGTTTGCAAAGTGGGGAGTACAACACTTCATTATCAATGGCGTTGCGTTGATGACCTGCATACCATGCTTAAAAAACATGGCGACTGGATGGACCTGGGTGGTGCTGATGAACAAAAAGAAGCAAAAGAGGGTACTGTAGAAGCATGGGGCCGCTCACCCAAAAATCCTGTAGCAGGATGGTATGGTTTGAAAAAAGGTTTCCGTGGAAGATTTGGGGTGTATGTACCACCATTGCTGGAAGCATTGGGTTTGGCAACATTAACACATGATGCAAAGAATAATAAAATGAAGACAAAATAATTTTGCTTAAAGTCTAAACCCTGTCCCGGTTATTTTGGGAAGTGATCTCATAAACTTCACGTTTGTTATTTATTAATTGCCGAAGGGAACACCAATCGGCGGAGGGGAATAATCTTTATTGCAGCTATGCAGATTATTTTTTAAATTTGATAAAAATACGTTGTATGCCGGTAAATGATTTAAAAAAAGAATTGGTCTCCTATATTGAAAACACAAATGATGAAGAATTGCTTTCCTTACTAAAAGAAGATTTCGTGTTTTACGGAAAAGTAAAGGACGCAGATATTACAGATAATCTCACCGAAGTACAACTACAGGAATTAAATGATCTGGCAGCAGAAGATGATTTAAAAGATACCCAAACACTTGACGAATTTAAAAAAGCTACTGATAAATGGCGTACCAAATAGTCGTCAGGAAACGCTTTACCAACAGGGTACAAAAAGTTCTGGCCTATTTGGAAAAAGAATGGTCGCACAAAGTAGCCTCTGAATTTCTCCTAAAAATTGACCGCCGTATTGATTTGCTTACAAAGCAACCTTATATTGGAGTATTGTCTGCTAAAGTAAAAGATATAAGGGGTTTACTCATTACCCGGCATAACAGGCTTTATTATAAAATTAAAAACAACAAAGTAATTATCCTGAATATGTATGATACCAGGAAAAAACCAAAGAAAAATCCTTATTAGGTTATCACACATTGCAATTAGCTTTTTTAACTCCCCGATACAATAAAGTAGATTTGAAGAGGCATCAAGTGATCCCATAAACTTTACGTTTGTTATTTAATGATTGAGGAAGGGAACCTGCCTACTCACCTTCGCATAGCTTCAGCGACGGGGCACGGAGCAAGTCCGGCAGGCAGGCACTTGCGCCAGTTGAGGCCAGAAGGGAAACTACATAAATATGTATTGCAACATTCCAATTATAAAAGTAATTTAGCTACTGAATTATTAACCTATACTATCATGAAAAAAACAGCAGGCTTTCTATTGATCTTTTTGTCCGCAATTTTTTGTGGGCAGGCACAAAATGTAATTAAGCCGGCAAAGCAAAAAGCAGATAGCACGCCAAAAAAGATGGTAGTGGTAAAAACTTTGCCACAGGTAAATACCAATATTGCAGTGGCGCCGGATATAATAATTTTTGAAAAGCCAAACTACACCGGAGACAGTGCAGGCATTATCAAAAAAGCAGATGGCACCTATCAATTACCTTTTCCATTGCAGCATGTTTCATTTAAAGTACCCAATGGAAAAATTGTGTATATCAAAAGATGCTTTGAGTTTGGATCTGAAAAAGCGTATTTCAAATCACAGCCTGATATAAACCTGGCAGATATCTGTGGTTTCCGTACTGATGAAACAACAAAAATTTCTGTAACCTTCAATGGTATTTCATCAGAGATCCATAATAGTGATTGCATGCGTTTTTCCGGTACGGTAAAGGTTAAGATACTGGAAACAGCACCTGATAATTCCACAGCTGATGCAGTGATGATGTATTCTCATCCAACAGGCGACGGCCGCAGCATTTCCACACAGGGTGAAGCGCCAATTTTTGATTGGGGTAACGGACGACGTGCAAGCTTGTATGATGTGAGCCAGAATAATGGAACTATTTATAATAATAACCCGGTGCCTGAACTAAAATACCCGGCGCACAATCGTTTTGGATTAACCGAAGCATCATATAAAGTAACTTATACTGTTGGTAAATCGGCGTTACGTGATGGACGGTTAAGAA
>JBDTUK010000072.1:0-9860 GCA_040007795.1 Ferruginibacter sp. | reverse complement strand
CAATGCTCAAACACTCACTTTTCTTCCGCCACCTGCTACCGGTACCACAGTTGCTGTTGTGTTGGTTCCTTATGCCGGGTATGGATGCCTGGATACTTTATATACCGAACTCACAGATACTTTACATTACGTTGCAAACGCAGGACCCAACCTTATTTCGTGCAATAACCACACGGTGCAATTGGGTGTGCCCGCCAAACTGGGATGGATATACCAATGGAGTCCGGCAACGGGTTTAAACGACCCCACCCTTTCTAATCCGCTTGCCAGCCCGGATACTACAACAACTTATATTCTTTCGGTAAGGCATGATGGTGGTGGATGCTTTAGTACCGATACAGTTACAGTAAAAGCAGCCCTGCTTGATAATTCACTGGAAGTTCTGGGCAGTGCAACCTGGTGTATTGGCAGTGGCGACAGTACCGTATTACGAGTCAGGGATGCCGATAGTATCCAGTGGTATAAAAACAGTATTGCCATACCTGGTGCAAATGACAGTACCTACCGGGTTACCCAATCTGGTTCTTATTATGCCGCTGTGTTTAATTTTGCCGGCTGTATCTTATCTACTGTTGTGCAGGATGTGAGTATTACCAGCATACCTGTTGTTGGTTTTACGGTAAATAAAAATGACCAGTGCTTTCTTAATAACAGGTTTGTTTTTACAAATACCAGTACCAATGTTGTTGGCGCCATGCAATACAAGTGGATAATGGGTGATGGCTTTACAGGTACCGGCCGTAATATTTCGTACAGTTATAAATCCGCCGGTACGTATAAAGTAGTGTTGATCGTTAGCAGCAGCAGCGCCTGTGCCGACAGCACAACACTTACTGTTCATGTTTTTGCGAATGTGCTTGCAAATTTTTCTATTGACCCCATCTGTATAAACTTACCCGTGCTGCCGGTAAATAATACCATTGAACCCGGCACCACTACTGTTTCTTATTTATGGGATTTTGGCAACGGCCAAACATCTACGTTACGTAACCCGCCGCCACAGGTTTATACAACCAAAGGAAATTATGTAATGAGTTTATCGGTAAGTTCAGGCCAATGCCCATTGCCTTTAAATATCCAAAAACGTTTTGTATTTGTGGATGCACCAAGGCCCGGCATTAATAACCCGTCGCAGATTGCTGTTGTTAATCTTCCATTAACCCTGCAGGCAAGGCCCTTTGGCAATAACGTGTTGTGGACACCGGCCACCAGTTTAGACAACCCTGCAAGTTACAAACCCGTATTCATTGGTAATAAAGAACAACAATATATTGTTGAAATAAGAACAGCCTCAGGTTGTATAACCATAGATACACAGGTAGTGAAGATCAACAAGAGTATAGAAATCTATGTACCCAATACCTTTACGCCAAACAATGACAGCCGCAATGATATCCTGCGTCCCTTCATGATCGGCATTAAAGAACTCTCTTACTTTAGAATATATAACCGCTGGGGACAATTAGTATTTGAAACCCACGAATTAGAAAAGGGATGGGATGGGATCTTTAAAGGAACACCCATAGAAGTACAAACGGTAGTTTGGATGCTGGAAGCAATTGGCGTAGATAATAAAGTGTACAAAGCCAGGGGAACTACGGTGCTGATGCGTTGATAAATTCGCAAAACTTTCAGTCCGTATTTATCAGTGATGAAATTTATCTTGTACGGTTTTTCTTTGGCAGTCAATCTAAAACTGTACAAGGAGTGGCGTATATTTACGTGTTGTGTGCAATTTATTCAAAACTCTACAAACTATTAAGGATAAGAAAGCGACAAACAATATTGCTCCTTGTTCTTCTATCAGGATTTGGCATGACAAGTAATGCGCAAATACCCAAAACCATTTTTTATGATGCAACTGTAGTTGATGTTCAGAATGACAAGCTTCTTAAACACTATCAAGTAATTGTTGAAGGGAATAAAATTATTTCAGTTAGCCCCATCGCAAAGATTAAGTTATCTAAAGAAGTTAGAGTAATAAATGCAAAGGGGAAATATATAATTCCTGGTCTTTGGGACATGCATGTTCATGTATTAGAAGAAGATGAAGGATATGAATGGCAATTACCTTTGTTCCTTGCAAACGGAATCATAGGATTTAGAGAAATGTGGGGAGACAGGAAAATAATAGACAGCTTAAGAATCGAAATGCAAAAAGGGTCAATGCCATTTTTTCATTTCATTGCATCCGGACATATTCTTGATGGAAAGAAAGTTTTTTGGAAAGGCTCACTTTCTGCAGGAGATACAATGGCTGCATTTCATCTTGTAGATTCCCTGGCAAATGCCAAAGTTAATTTCATTAAAATCTATAGTTTTTTAGAGCCTGAGGTATTCGAAGCCATTTCTAAAAAGTGTAAGGAAAGGAAGGTTCAATTTGTTGGTCACGTACCACATAGGGTCTGGCTGACAAGGGCCTCAGAAGCAGGTATGGCAAGTATGGAACACTTATATGGTTTCCTGATTGAAGCATGTTCTTTTCCCGATTCAGCCATGAAAATGAAAAAGATTAATGCAGACAATTTCGAAACAGGCATGGAACCCAAACTTAGAATAGAAAAAGCCAGAAGCAGTGAAAAGTTTATGTTAGATAATTTTTCGGAGAACAGAATGAGAGCTATTGCAATGCTATTAAAAAAAAATAACACCTATATAGTTCCTACTGTTGTAACCAATAGAGGTGGATACTTTTCAAATGACACTTCATTTACAAATGATATAAGGCTTAAGTATTTATCTCCCGAAGCTAGAGATGAATGGAAAGAAGAAACAGAAAATGATATCAAAAAGAATACTTCACAAGACTGGCAAAATAAAAGAAAAAGATATGATATTGAAAAAATTATTATTAAAATATTATGGCAAGAAAAAGTTCCGATATTAGCAGGAACAGATTCATATAATCCTTATGCTTTCCCCGGATTTAGCCTCCATGATGAAATGGCTCTGTTTGTTGAATTCGGTATGACCCCTATTGACGCTTTACGCACAGCAACTCTTAATCCAGTTAAATATTTAAAAATGACTGACACATTAGGAACTATTGAGGCTGGTAAAAGAGCAGATATGATTATATTAAATGGCAATCCATTAACCGATATTAGAAACACTAAAAATATTTTCTCTGTAATGATTAATGGCAAATTATTCACTTCAGGCGAGTTAGATAAAATGAAAGAAACTGTCGCAAAAAAAAACCGATATTGAAATAAGGCTAATAGAAAACTGCACACAACAAAACTTGCCAATAGTTGGGCGGACAGTTATATTCACAGCAAATTTTCTCTACTCTTCTTCGGTTATCAGCTTGACCGTTTAATAATTTGTTTTGCGGTTAAAATAAAATCCGTTTCTTTAATAGGCAACATCACCGGGCAGACTCAGCAACAAATACCCAACCTGCGGCAATGCTCGATGTTAGTAGTTATAATCTCATATAAGTTTAAAACATAATTAGCAATGCGAAATATTTTTTTAACACTACTAGGAGCAGTAATTATTTTTTCTTGCAATCAAAAAAAAGAGGCTTCTTCGGAATTAACAGTAGCAAAGACAAAGAAAATAATTCTTCCAGAATATATTCCTGCAAATCATCAACTTTATGATACTATTATTGCTTTAGATAAAATATACCGGGAAGCCTACAATAAAGGAGACGTTAATACACTAATTGATTTCATGACCGATGATCATGAGTTTTATCATGACGAATGGGGTGCGGTATTTTCAAAAGAAAAACTAGCAATAGAAATAAGAAAGTTCGATAAGAGCCTCGGGGTTGTGGGCGAAACAGTAGCAGGCACAAATGAAATTTACGAAATTCCCGATTATGGAGCTCTTCAATTAGCATATCAGCGTTTTTACGAAAAAGCAAAACCCGAATGGACAGCTCCTGCCAGAGCAATTGTTCTCTGAAAAGAACGCCGAAAGGTTGGCTTCAATCACGTGTATTCAGTTTTCATTAGAAAATTTGTTAAAGAAATCAAATTAACAACTGCTAACAAGGGGTTTCTTGTTTGGCCTTGTAGGTGTTCGTGCGTTAAATACTGCAGCGTAGGTATCACCAACAAGACTGTAGCGGCAATGAATGAGAAACTAATAATTAAGCTATGTTGTTGGTGATAGCCAGGCTTTAATACCATCGGCACGAACCCCAACAACGGGAGAGCCCATCCAGCTCATAAATTATCACCATTACTTACTATTTTACATAAGTATGAGTCACACCACCAACCGCTATTTTATCATCAACAAACCTTACAATATGGTGTCGCAGTTTGTGAGCACACATAAGGTTGGGTTACTGGGCGATCTTGATTTTGATTTTCCGGAAGGCATCCATGCAATTGGAAGATTAGATAATCACTCTGAAGGATTATTAATATTAACGACCAATAAAAAAGTAACCCGGCTATTATTTTCAGGAGATACTGCGCATGAACGGACTTACCTGGTGCAGGTAAATAATTTGCTTTCGGAAGAGAGCCTGGAGAAATTAAGGACCGGTGTTGCCATCAAAATAAAAACAGGAGAAACTTATATTACCAGTCCCTGCAAAGTAGCCATTGTTAAAAACCCGGAAAAAATAATTAACATGGGTGAACGGTTAACAGCTTACCCCCCATTTACCTGGATATTAATAACCATTACCGAAGGCAAATATCACCAGGTACGCAAAATGATAGCTGCTGTGCGGCATAAATGTAAAAGGCTGATCCGTGTTTCCATAGAAGATCTCAAATTGGGAGATTTGAAACCCGGTGCTGTAAGGGAAATAGAAGAATCATCATTTTTTAAACAACTAAAAATTGATACCTGGTAAGTTTTTACTACCCCAATGATTAATAACGTCTGGATAATTTATAAAAAGCTGTGGAAATATAAAGCAGCTTTCACAATCCTTTCTAAAAAAACTATAACTTTAAAATTAAAAAATATGAAACAACTCATCCTCTTTTTATTTATTTGTTTAGGTATTAGTTGTACGGCAACAAAGAATACAAATTCGAAAACCAGTTCAACCCCCTTAAACGGAACCTGGATACCTGTGAAAGAGGAAATAGGCGGCACGGAATTACCAGCTGCTGCTTTTGAAAAACAAAAGCTTATCATCAGTGACAGCACTTATGTATTTAGTGCCGAGTCGGTTGATAAAGGCGTTGTAAAATATACCAATGATAAAATGGATATTTACGGTAAGGAAGGTGTTAATAAGGGAAACCATTTTACTGCCCTTTATAAGTATGAGAACGGGCAATTATCTATTTGCTACAACTTAAAAGGCGACAGTTACCCCGAAACATTTGATACAAAAGGTAAACCCTTGTTCTTTCTTTGTCAATTTAAAAAAGAATAAATAAAAATATTATGGCACAAAAACAAAACAAAACAACCGAAAACAAAAATAGTGTTGTCGCCTTTATAAAGACAGTAAAAGACGAAAAGAAACGTAAAGACTGTTTAGCGATCATTGACCTGATAGTTAAGCATACCGGGTTTAAAGCAAAAATGTGGGGAACAGCTATTGTTGGTTTTGGATCTTATCATTATAAATACGAAACCGGCCGTGAAGGTGATGCACCACTTGTTGGGCTTTCTCCAAGGGCAAGTTCAATAACGCTATACCTTTCCAATGCCAAAGCAAAGGAAGAACTGCTCAAAAAATTCGGGAAGCATAAAATGAGCGGCGGTTGTGTGCATATTCAAAAGCTGGAAGATATTGATACCGGTATATTGATCAAAATGGTGGATGCTTCTATTAAACACCTCAGGTCTGTATACCCGGGCTGATATTAACATTCCCCTTCAAACTGAAAAATTATGAATTCTTCTTTTTTTGCAAAGTTTGTAACAATAATATCATTTTTGCTATCCCTTTCATACCAGGCACTATCACAAAAAATTGACTCAAGGCTTGCTGCAGAAATCCTTAAAAAAATTGAGTACGATTGGTTGATAGCAGAATTCAAACTGGATACAGCTACCATTTCTAAAATGATGGATGATTCATTCATCTCCATAAACCCATCCGGCATATTAAATAAACAGGAAGAACTGGATGGGATATATAAAAACATAAGCCAACGGATCAACAATGATCATGTGGTGGATTCTCTTTATTTAGATGATGTGCATATCAGGTTTTATGAAGCTACTGCTGTTGTAAGTTTTGTAAGTGTTACAAAGGGAAGAATAAAAGATATTCCGTTTACAAACCGTAGGACAAGATTTTATGACGTGTGGATATACCGGAATAATAGTTGGAAGGCTGTATCATCGCAGGGAACACCATTACGATAATCATGTTACCAGCTGGAAAGAAATTAATTCATACAATATCCATCCCTCTATTTTTCTTTGTTAAATTTTATTTGTTATAAACTTTTCCACTAAAATAAGCGTTGTGTGTATAAGTAAATTTGCCATGCAATACTATCATTTCGTTACATTTGAAAAGAGATAAATAATAAGTACCAATTGAAATAATATTGATAACTGACCGCTGCTATGTATGCTTTTATTTTTTCAGCATGACAGAAACAGTGTAAAAACTAAAATCCATTGACAGAGACGATCATTAACCTCGAAACCGTAAACCCTATTGAATTTTTTGGCGTAAACAACGGTAAGTTAGACATCTTAAAAAAGAAATTTCCCCTCTTAAAAATTCTCAGCCGCGGCACACAAATTAAATTAAGCGGTGCACCCGAGCAGATAGAAGGTGCCAGGGAAAAGATTGACCTCATACTCCGCTACCTGGAACGTAACGGGCACATGAGTGCCAATTATTTTGAACAGATACTGGGCGGTGATGATGAACGGGCCGTTGATAATTTCATTGACCGCAATCCAAATGATGTGCTGGTATTTGGCCCCAATGGTAAAACCGTAAGGGCACGTACGGCCAACCAGAAACTGATGGTGGAAGCCTGTGATAAAAATGATATCCTGTTTGCCATTGGCCCCGCCGGTACGGGTAAAACCTATACAGCTGTGGCTTTGGCGGTAAGGGCATTAAAAAATAAATCGGTAAAGAAAATTATTTTAACCAGGCCTGCTGTTGAGGCTGGTGAAAGTTTAGGTTTCCTGCCCGGCGACCTGAAAGAAAAAATTGATCCGTATTTACGGCCATTATATGATGCACTGGATGATATGATACCTGCTGATAAATTAGGTTATTATATGAGCACCCGTACCATCGAGATAGCACCACTGGCTTACATGCGGGGACGTACATTGGATAATGCCTTTATCATTTTAGATGAAGCACAAAATACCAACGACCTGCAAATAAAAATGTTCTTGACCAGGATCGGGCCCAGTGCAAAAGCAATCATTACCGGCGATCCTACACAAATAGATCTGCCCAAGAATCAACAAAGCGGTTTATTTAAAGCAACCCGTATATTAAAAAATATTGAAGGCATAGCACATATAGAACTGGATGAGGAAGATGTGGTAAGGCACAGGCTGGTGAAACAGATCATTAAGGCGTATAATAAGGATGATGTAAAAACCACAGAGCAAAAAAAGACTCCTTAACCCATGTGATTCTGCTAACCCCTACTTTATGCCAGGCAGCTTTTTAGTTGCCTGGTTTTTTATAGTATGTTAAAAAAGATCAGCAAAGAAAAAAGTCTGAATAAATAATAGTTTAAACAGTTTAAATAAAATTATTTTTGATCACTAAATTCAAAAGCATTTATGAAAAAGATACTGTTCGCCCTTTGTATCATTACAGGCCTTGCCGCCTGTAAAAGTGAATCCGCTTCCCCAGCCGCCAGTATTGATGGTATGTTTGCAGCTATGAAGAGTGGCAATATTGACAGTATTAAAAAATTCGTTACTAAATCAGACGCCGGCATGATGGAAGCAGCGGAAAAAATACTGGAAGCTGTAAACCCCGAGGCCCTGAAAAAGATAAAAGAAAAAGTGATTGCAGACTTTATGGAGAATGCTAAAAACATTCAATATAAACTGAAGAATGAAAAGATTGATGGTGATAATGCAACCGTGGAAGCAGAAATTACCGATGAAGGAAAAAAAACCACGCATACTTTTGGATTAGTGAAGGAAGATGGCATTTGGAAAATTGCTTTGACAAAAGCAGGTAACGAGATATTCAACAGTATGAAAGGCAATATGGGGCCCGGCAGGCCCGACCTGAAAACGGGGTTCGACAAATTACAGAACATGGATAAGGATACCCTGAAAATGCTTTTAAATAAAGGAGCACAGGCGCTGGACTCTTTTAATTTCAAAGCAAAGAAAAAGGAATAAAATCTGGATAAATATTAATTTAAAACCTGGAAAATAAAATTAATTTTGAAGCCTAAACTTAAAAAACTTATTTATGAAAAAATTGTTTGTTGCCGTACTTGCATTTTCAACTATTTACCTCAGCAGTTGCAATAGCGGCGGCGGAGACCCCAAAACTGTTTTAACAGGTTTCTTTGATGCCATGGCGAAAAAAGATTTTGTAGAAGCCAGGAAATTAGCCACAGCCGACAGCAAAAGTATGTTGGATATGATGGAACAAGGAATGAAAATGGCTGGAAATGTTGCTGAAGATAAAACCCACGAACAATTTGATAAAAGTAAAATGGAAATGGGCGAAGCAAAAATTGATGGTGATAAAGCTACCGTTAATGTAAAAGAATTAAAAGGCGGTGAGTCAATTGATTTTGTTTTAAAGAAAGAAGAAGGCAGCTGGAAAGTAGCTATGGACATGGGTACCATGATGAATATAGGAATGCAAAAAATGAAAGAGAAAGGTATGGATGGCGCCCTGGACAGCCTGAAGAATGGCCTGGAACAACTAAAGAATATTAATACAGATTCCCTGAAAAAGCTGATGGATAAGAGCATGAAGGTGATAGATTCTCTAAAAAGTAAAATGAAAACTAACTAACCCCCGAAATACAATGAAAGAAAGTATCTGCCTTTTGGTGGGTACTTTTTTTTGTATACCCGAAGATGTTTAACTTTAAGTATGCTTAAAAAAATCCTTTTACCAATAACGTTGTTTACAAGCCTGCTTGCCTGCAACAGTGAAACCAAAAAAGCGCCGGTTACAGATGTAGAAGTAGCCACAACATTTGTACGGGATATACTGGATAACAGGTTTGATGAAGCCGGACAGTTCCTGCTTAAGGATGAGACCAACAGCCAGATCTTCGAAAGGTTTCAGAAACAGTACAGCACCAAGGATAAAAAAATTCTGGAGCAATACAAGGCTGCTGATATTATTGTAAATGAGATCAGCTATGTTACCGATACTATCTGCATCTTTAATTACAGCAACAGTTACAGTAAGGATGTAAAGACCAAATTAAAAGTGGTAAGGGTCAATAAAAAGTGGCTCATCGACCTTCAATATACTTTTTCGGGAAACTTATAAAACAGCAATGATCAAAAATTTATTACTGGTTGGCCTTGGTGGCGGAATAGGTTCTATGCTCCGTTATGGCACTGCCTTACTGATCAATACAAAATTATTTCCTTATGCCACCCTAACCGTAAATATCATCGGCAGTTTTATCATCGGGATCGTTTTTGCACTCACGGTAAAAGAAGAAGTATTATCACAGCAATGGAAATTATTCCTGGCAACCGGTATCTGTGGTGGCTTCACTACCTTTTCGGCATTCTCATTAGAAAACTTGGGGCTGCTGCAAAGCGGAAAATATGGTATGGCGATAACCTATATTAGTTTAAGCATTATCCTTGGCATTATTGCAACCTTCCTCGGATATCAATTAATAATTAAAAATTAATAATGAACCCCCCAACGCATAATTCATAACTCATAATTCATAATTAAAAAATGTACGTACTTCATCCCTGGCACGGCGCTG
>JBDTUK010000071.1:0-8835 GCA_040007795.1 Ferruginibacter sp. | reverse complement strand
TCTCATCATCCCGAAGATGATTAAAAGCGTGATTGGCTAAAAGATCGGTGGTAAGGGAGAGAATGGTATCAGATTGTTGCATACTATGGTTTTTAAGTTACAAGCCTGTTTGCCGTTAGGCAAGCTAAAAGGATAACGTGAAGAAAAGGTAAAGATTATGTTATGGAACGTGTTTGAAGGAGATTGTGGAAAGGGTGGGGAAAAGAACTATTATTTTCCTGATGTGTGCTACGATATTTCGGGTTTTGTATTCCTGCCTTTAATAGGGCTCATATTATTACTACGCTTTTCCCTGGTATAAACATCTGCCATGCAGCAGATCTAATACAGCTTTCTGTCTTTCTATTCTATTGTAACTTTGATAATCCTGATTGACTGATAATATTAGTAATAAGACGGATGGTTATAAAATATTTCCTGATCTCTTCCTTATCTCCGGGATCATATTCTGTAGGCTCAAGCAGGTCTTCCTCCACAGGCACACCTATAAAACACCTGCCGGCAACAAAAGAAAATGATAATGCGATCTTCATTGACCGGCTGATGTGCAGTAAGCTTTTTCTTAACTCAGGACTTAAAATTTCTATCGCCTGCGATGGCCAGGTGCTGCATACCCTGAAGTAATGATCAAATTCTTCATCACCCAAATGAACATTTTCTGTTCTTGGCATCGGCAGTAAACGATAACGTTCATCCATTACACTTGTTGCAAGCTGTGCCCTTTGCCGTGGCCATATATAAGTACCCCCGGTAAACCGGCTGTTTATTTTAGCAACAAAAAATAATCCTTTAAAAACAGTTACCTGGTTATTATATCCATAGTCACTTTGTACATGAAGTTCGGAACAATGAAAAGACACATTATTGATAACGCCTTCTATACAATCATCACCATCAAAATAATCATACCGATAGCGATACAGGCTGCTGGTTTTATATTCACGGGAACTGACCGAGTCACCGGGTTTGTATATCAGCCCCGGACAAACATCATCAATAATAGTTTTTATGATCGCCGCTTTAAAATCATCGGTGAAGCGGTCATTACGCTGCGTATATTTATAAACAGAAAATACCACCCAGCCTGCAAAAAAAATAAACAGCCACGAAGCCTGCGGCCCACTCAATACCCCGGCCTGGTACCCGAGAAAAGATAAGAAACCCAGTATGGCAGCCCCAATACCCACAAGATGCCATATATCTGCCTGCCTGCATTCTTTCCTGAGCTCGGCTAATGAAGGTTCTATTTTTTCAGCATAAAAATTATCGAAACCAACGATCTCGTTCATATTACAAATCTAGCCAGAGCTCCTTGTTTTTTGCTAACAATTAACCCATTAACGCTGTATTTTAATTTATCTTGCTTCAATGAAATTTTTACTGATCATCGTGGCAATATTGTTTACCGCAACGTCTTTTTCCCAGTCTGTTGATAAGCCATTTATAAAACTGGTAGAACCCACCAAAGAACAAAACAATGTAAAGACATCACGCCAGTACATTGTGGGCAGTACCTGCAAAAGCTGCAGCCTTAATATTAACGACCAGCCTGTAAAGGTTTACCCAACCGGCGCTTTTGCTTATGAACTTAATTTAAAACCGGGCGACACATCCTTTACTTTGATCGCTTTCTTTCCGCCGGATAAAACAAGTACTAAAAGAATAACCTACAACTATACGCTGCCTCCACCACCAGATACGGTTAAAATACTGGATATAACCAGCATTGAAACTTTCCCCGAAGGGAATTTGTTTGTAATGCCGGGCGACAGGATAAAATTTAGAGTGAAAGCATTAACCCAAAGTACTGTTATTGCAAATAAAAATATTCCGCTGTATGAAATGGCCAATAATAAAATGCCCGGTATTTACCAGGGCGAGTATGTGATAAAAGAAACGGATAGTTTTTTAGTTAGTAAAATTCCGGTAAGCATTACAGACAGCAGTGGTAAAACAATAACTAAAGAAACCAAAAACTGGATATCGATGTTTGGCCCGCTGGCACCGGATATTGCTGTAACAAAAGGCAGGCAGGCCTATTTATTATTTGGCCTTGGTGAAGACAGGCTCGGTGGCGCAAAAATTGGTTACCTGGATTCAAATGTGGTTTTGAAAGTAATTGGAAAGGTTGGCAGTAAGTACAAGGTGCAGCTCTCGAAATACCGTACCGCTTTTATTGATGATGACCAGGTTGAATTTTTGCCGAAAGGAACTTTTACTCCCGAATCGCTTACCGATAAATGGACCGTATCCGGTGATAAAGCTTTTGACTATGTGCAGCTTGGTTTATTTGCAAGATTGCCCTACCAAAGTTTTCAATTGGTTGATCCTTCAAAAATTATAGTGGATGTTTTTGGTGCTACCAATAATACCAACTGGATAACGCAATTGGAAAACACGAAGGAGATAAAAAATGTGTCGTATGAACAAATTGAAGATGGAATATTCCGGATCAGCATCGAACTAAAACATGCACAGCATTGGGGGCATAGTATTTATTACAGAGGTAATACACTGGTTGTAAAAATAAAACGGCAGCCTGAAAATTTATCGCTGAATAACCTGACCATTGCTGTAGATGCAGGGCACGGCGGAACAAATACCGGTGCCGGCGGGCCCACCGGATCATCTGAAAAAATGCTGGCACTTGCTGTATCACTAAAATTGCAAAAAACACTTGAACAGGCCGGGGCCAAAGTCATCATGACAAGAACAACAGAAAAATTTGTTGATAATAAAGAACGCATTTTATTTTACCGGGATAGTGTGCCCGACCTGCTCATCAGCATCCACCTTAATTCATCTGCAGACCCGATAAGGGTTACGGGCACCAGCACTTTCTATCGCTATCCGGGCTTCAGGAATTTAAGCAATGCCATTTACAAACGCATGCTGGAGCTGGACCTGAAAGAGATGGGCAATAACAGCAGTTTTAATTTTATGCTCAACAGTCCTGTTGAATATCCTAATGCTTTGGTGGAAACATTATTTATCAGCAACCCCGAAGATGAAATGAAGATACTGGATGAAAAATTTCAGCAACAGATAGTAGATAAGATAGTGCAGGGAGTAAAAGATTTTTTAGTGAGCTGTATAGAAAAAAAATAGATACAGGTTTATTGAATTTGCATTACGTGTATTTACTATCAGAATTTTTTACCGTACTGAACTTGTCTTTTAACCTAAGGAATTTTTTCTCAAAAAACTCATAGGATAGCCAGGCTATTGTAATGGTAAGCAAAATGGTACCTCCGTAAACCACAATGGGTTTTGCAACAGTTCCAATATTAAAATGCTTTAACACTAAAGCATAATAAAAGATCACCAGCGGATGAATGATATATATGCCATAGGATAGCCTTCCAAGTAGATCAAAAAAATGATTCTCCAGGCTGATGAGTGGCTTTTTGTTGAAACCCAGGTTTACAATTAAACCGATGGCCACCAATGCAGCCATATCAAGATTGATCAATGGATAAATAAAAAATTTATTTAGCATCATTGCAAGTAGACTTAGCCAGCATACTATTTCTGTGACTTTATGTGTAACTACTTTTAAGAAAAGCCGGTGACCCTGGAGACATAGTAAAGCAGCAATACCTCCAAGTGACATACATTCGAACCGGAGGATTGAATTAATATATAAAGGGTTGTCATTTTTCCAGTGAAAGTAAATAAAATGGAAAACCAGTTTTAAAAGAATGAAGCCTATTGTAAAAATGATCAATGCCCTTAAAACACGGTCTGCTTTTTTAATGATCCATGGCCAGAATAAATAAAACTGTTCTTCTACCCCCAGGCTCCAGTAATGAGATAAATAGGGCAGGTGCGACTCCAGCAATGAGGGGATATTAGCCGCAAAAAATAAATAATAAGGTAGCGAACCAGGTAAGGTACCGGGGTTGTAGAAATATATTGTAAGAACCGCAGCAAGTAAATAGGCGAAGTATAAAGGCCATATCCGTAATATACGCCGGATGTAAAATTTTTTGATGTTGATCCCGGTCCTGTTTTTTTCGGTAAACAAAAGGTAAGTGATAAGAAAACCACTTAAGGCAAAAAAAATAGTTACTGCATAATTGGCAAGACCAGCGGGAAGATCATAGCTAAGGTTAAATTCAGGAACTCTTGTATGAGCTATTACTACGCTGATTGCAGCAATGGCTCTAATCCCGTTCAGGCCTTTTAAATGTATTCTTTCTTGCATGCAGAAAATTAGCGATAGTTAAATATAGATAGCCCTAATTATCTTTTATTGCCATCCACTTTTTCCAGGCCTCTGCAAATCCGGTTTCTGCTTCTTTTGCAGCAGTGATCACCTGCGATGTTGGCGGCATATCACTATCCTGTAAAGTATTATGTATTGAACTAAAGGTGCCAGAATATTTTCTCAGGCTTTTCTCGAAGTCAATTAATTTGTCATCATGTTTTATACTGATTTCTTTTAAGGCCTCCATACATTTTTTAATATTGTTGTAACACATCAGGCTCAGATCGTGTTGTAATTGTAAATCCTTAAGGCTTGTCTTCACCCTGGGGTCCATCCTTACTGTAAATGATTGATTATATATTTTCCCCCGTCCGACCGGGTCATCCGGGCGGGCACCCACTGTCAATCTTGCTGTATAAACTCCCGGCAACACCCATGGCGATGTAGGATCGGGTGCAGTATTCATATAAATTGCCGAGATAGGATAAGCAGGAGGAACATTTAAAGGCTGGTAATGCATGTCCCACATAAAACGATGTGAACCTGCAGTGCCCGAAAGTATTTGCTGCGGACGGACCCAATAGGACGGAACATTATTAGCCGGAATTTTATATAGCGTATCAGTAGATGCATATTTACGTATAACAGTTCCTTTGCTGTCAAGAATTTCTAACTGGATATTATTTGCATTGCTGCTGAGATAATAATTAATGATAGCCCCATCGGGTGGATTCTGTCCTGCCGGTTCTTCCTGTGGCACGGGTGTATCGGAATACATACTCCATCTTACACGAAATGTGTTTTGTGGTTTGTATAGAATTGTTGAATTATTTAATTGCTGGTTGCTTAACTGTCTTAGTGGAGTGATGTCATCCAGTATCCAAAAGCTTCTTCCATGTGTTCCAATTACAAGGTCATCATCTTTAATGACCAGATCCCTTATTGATGTCGCAGGCATATTCAATCTTAAGCTTTGCCAGTTTGCTCCATCATCTAAAGAAACATAAACTGCTCTTTCGCTTCCGGCAAATAATAGTCCTTTGCGAATAGGATCTTCTTTTACTACATTGATGGGGTCATTGGGTAAACCATTTACAATCTCTGTCCAGGTTTTTCCGCCATCTGTTGTTTTATAAATATGCGGACGCTGGTCGTCGCATCTTATTCTGTTCACTGCTGCATAAGCTGTGTTAGCATTTGTATGGCTTGCGTCCATCAATGAAACCTTGCTCCAGCTTGTGATTGCAGGAGGTGTAACATTGGCCCATGTTTTTCCGTCATCTTTGGTAACATGAATAAACCCATCATCTGTACCGCACCAGATGGTATTAATATCTATATAGGAAGGCGCTACTGTATATATCACACCACGCCTTGGCATTTTTTTCATGTCCTCTTTAGTATAAATGCCAACGCTTTCAGGAATATCCCAACTTTCCCTTGAAAGGTCAGGACTGATAATATCCCATTTGTTTCCACCATCTGTTGTTTTAAATAAAACATTACCGGCATAGTACAATGTTTTTTTATCAATAGGGTTGAATAACACCGGGGCCGTTCTTAAAAAACGATACTTACCACTTCGTACAGCTTCGGGTGAAATGTTTTGTGATTGCCCATTCCGTTTATCATACCTGGAAATTTTTCCTCCGTAAACAATATTGGGATTCAAAGGATCGGCAACTACATATCCATATTCTTCTGCAGCAACGGGATGCCATTCACGGTAACTGATCTGTCCGTCATTACCTCTTGATGCAATACCAACACTGCCACTTTCCTGTTGCCCGCTATAAACATTATACGGAAAATCATTGTCGGCACTTACATGATAGAACTGTGCTGTAGGTTGATTATTCCAGCTTGAAAAAGTTTCTCCGCCATTTACCGTGATGATTGCACCCTGGTCGCTGGCGATCAGCATGATTTGCGGATTATTTGGATTGATCCAGATACGGTGGTAATCATCACCACCCGGCGCACCACGAAAAGCGCTCCATGTTTTTCCACCGTCAATACTTTTCCAGGTAACCACATCTGCTGTGTAAACAATATCTGCATTTTTAGGATCCACTTTTACTTCTGCAAAATCACTTCCTCTTCCCCATAGTCTTTCATCTGCATTTATGTTCACCCATGTTTCTCCGGCATCATCGCTGCGGTAAATACCGCCATATTTTCCGGCATCAACGGTTGCGTACATTCTATTGCTGTTTGAAGGAGCGATACAAAAACCAATTCTTCCAAGGCCTTGTTCTGTTGTTGGTAATCCTGATGTTAATTTTTTCCAGGTTGTTCCACCATCAATACTTTTAAATAATCCACTTTCTTTTCCGTTCCATGCACCGTTCTCCCATGGGCCCTGCCGGCCTGCCCACATATCGGCGTAAATGATATTACTATTGTTAGGATCAATAGTGACCTGTATGGCCCCGGTGTTCTCATCTTTATATAAAACTTTCTCCCAGTTTTTTCCACCATCAGTTGTTCGGTAAACACCACGTTCTGTATTGGGCCCATAAGGATGACCAAGTACCGCAGCAAAAACACGGTTCTCATTTTTTGGATCAATGTCGAGTCCGCCAATTTGCAGCCCTTCTTTTAATCCCCGTCCGACCGGGTCATCCGGGCGGGCTGTATTTATCCATGTCTTTCCTCCATCGGTCGATCTATAAATTCCGTCACCAACCGAAAGGTCTGGCCGCTGCAAACCTTCGCCACTGCCTACATAAATTACATTTGGATTTGAGGGAGATACCACTACATCACCAACGGAGCCAGTTGGCTGGTCATCAAAAATGGGTTTCCATGTACGGCCAAAATCATTGGTCTTCCACACACCGCCATTATTTACACCGATATAAAAAACATTGGGTTGGGAGGGAACACCAACTGCTCCAACCGTTCTGCCGCCACGGTGTGGCCCAATACATCGCCATTGCATACTGTTGAAATATTTTGAATCGGGAGATTGGGCATTGGAGTCCTGTAAAGAAACAAGGCAGACGAGTAAGGTTATTAAGTACCGCATAATTGACATTTTAATGAAGCTGAAAATTGATTCCTTAAATCGAAGAGATTAATAAGACCATAAATTTAACTTTGTTGTTCAACTTTTAATAATTTTTATATGAGCAACTTAGTAAAAGAATTCAACGACTATCGTACTAAAATGAACGAGGTTATTTTAAGCAAAGAAAACCTGGTGATAAAAAGATTATGGAATTTAGACACCAATACTTACGCTGCCGGGGCATTGGATGTAAAAACGAAAGAGCTGCTTGGCCTGGTGGCCAGCATGGTATTGCGATGCGATGATTGTATTAAATACCACCTTGGAAAATCGCATGAATTGGGAATAAACACAGAACAGATGTATGAAGTGTTTGCCGTAGCCAATATAGTGGGGGGCACCATCGTTATACCTCATACCAGAAGAGCAGCAGAATATTGGGAAGAGTTGGCAGGAAATAATCAATAAACAATGTTCAATGTGCAATGTTCAAGTAGAGCAGAAAGCTAACATGGGAATGGTGCTTTTTCATTGAGTATTGATAGTTGGGCATTGTATATTGGGAGGAGCTGGCAGGAAATGATCAATAAACAATGTTCAATGTGCAATGTTCAAGTGGAGCAGAAAGCTAACATCGGCATGGCGCCTTTTCATTGAGTATTGCTAGTTGAGCATTGAATATTGGACATTTGTTTTATTTTAGGGATCAAAAATACCATTTTGGAAAACAGAAAATATGACCTGGAAGACAGACTGGTTGATTATACCTGCCGTATGATAGATGTTGTAGAAGCTTTACCAGATACCAGGGCTGGAAATTATATTGCAGGACAACTGATCAAATCCTGCCATTCACCAACCTTTAATTATGGAGAGGCACAGGCAGCTGAATCCCCCAAAGATTTTATACATAAAATGGGAGTAGTTTTAAAAGAATTGAAAGAATGCAGGACCGCATTAAAGGTTATAATGAAAAAGGAATTAATAAAACCGGTGTTAAAATTAGATGGAGTTTTTAAAGAAACCGGTGAATTGATTGCCATAATTGGAAAAAGCATTTCAACAGCAAAAAAGAAGGTTGCTGGATAAAATATGAATCATCTATGTTAGCAGAGTCTTAAATTGAAGATTGTACATTGAGCATTGACTATTGCATATTTATTTTGATTAACTTTAGGATTCAATAAATGACTATGAGTGATACAGTAACAACAGCCGCACCCCTTACCGCCAAAGATTTTGTAACCGACCAGGAAGTTCGCTGGTGCCCCGGTTGCGGAGATTATTCCATTCTTGCACAAGTGCAGAAGATAATGCCTACGCTGGGTATTCCAAGAGAGAATATAGTAATTGTATCTGGTATCGGTTGCAGCAGCCGCTTTCCCTATTATATGAATACTTATGGCATGCACAGTATCCATGGCAGGGCAACAGCCGTAGCCAGCGGATTAAAAGCATCCAGGCCGGAATTAAGTGTATGGATTGTTACCGGCGATGGTGATGGATTAAGTATCGGGGGCAATCATACCATTCATTTGCTGCGCAGGAATTTTGACGTAAATATTTTATTGTTCAATAACCAGATATATGGTTTAACCAAAGGACAATATTC
>JBDTUK010000070.1:0-12748 GCA_040007795.1 Ferruginibacter sp. | reverse complement strand
AAATTAACCAGGTTAAGTTTACGCCTCCAAAAATTGTAAAAGATGAAGAGGTTAAGCCTGATGAAAAAATTGAAGAGATCAAAGAAGACCAGGTGATCAGTACAAAAACCGTAGAGAGTGATAACAAAGTACAGATCGTACAGGCACCCGTGGAAGATAAAGGAACTCAGGTTGTAGAGGTGAAAAAAGAAGATGACGAAAATAAAATATTCACTAAAGTAGAAGTAGAAGCTGCATTTCCTGGCGGAGAAGCTGCATGGCGTAACTACCTGCAAAAAACCCTGGATGCTAATGCGCCTTTGGATAATGGAGCCAGCGAAGGAAAGTATACAGTAATTGTAAAATTTGTGGTAAGCAAGGATGGCAGTTTGAGTGATGTTACCTGTGAAAATGATCCGGGCTTTGGAATGTGCCAGGAAGCAGTAAGGGTTATTAAAAAAACCAAGAATTGGACACCGGCAATACAAAACGGACGCAATGTAAACGCATATCGTCGTCAGCCGATCACTTTCCTGGTTGAGTAATTATTCAACTATTTAATGATACATATCCCGGTGAGTTTTTCACCGGGATTTTTTTGTATAATGCTTCTGACAGTTTAAATAAAACTCATTGATCCTCGGTTTATTTATGGAAATAATCTACCCGGACATCTCAATTAAAACTAATTATTATGGCAGAGCTGCAAACAAATAGATCAAGAAGCAAAAATAAAAGAATGAATAAAAAAAGCACGAAGGTTGATCTTACACCGATGGTTGATCTTGGGTTTTTGCTCATTACTTTTTTTGTATTTACCACAACACTATCGCAACAGACAGCTATGAAAGTGGACCTGCCTTATGATAAAACAATAGTGAACGATCTAATTTGTGAATCTTGTGTACTCACTGTTTTATTAGATAAATCAAACACTATAAAATACTATGAGGGAGCTGTTAAGAAAGATCTGGTAGTAAAAGAAACAGGCTATTCGCCAGAGGGAATCAGGGAAATACTTATGAAGAAAAGGAACGCTGTAAAAATTGCCAGGGGTAATGAGGATAAATTTGTACTCATTATAAAACCTTCTCAAAGCTGTAGGTTTAAGAATTTTGTAGACATAGTTGATGAAGTGACAATATGCGATATTAAACGATATTATATTGATGACTTGAACGAGTCAGATAAAAAATTACTAAAATCACAAAGTAATTAGTAGTATAATCTTCAGATAAATCAGGCAAACCTGTTTAATCAACCCCATCCTGGTTTATCTTTGCCCTATGCCCAACCATATTTCCAACTGGGATGATACAATTGTTGCACTGGCTACCCCATCAGGTATCGGGGCTATTGGTGTTATTCGTTTAAGTGGAACTAAGGCAATTGATATAATTAACATGCTCTTTCCGTCAAAAGATCTGAGCCAACAAAATTCACATACCATTCATGTTGGGTTTATTAAAGAAGATAATGTTGATATAGATGAGGTGGTGGTCTCACTTTTTAAAAATCCCAAAAGCTATACAGGCGAAGATGTAATTGAAATTAGCTGTCATGGCAGTCCATTTGTTCAGCAACAGGTAATACAGGCATGCATACGTAAAGGCGCAAGACTGGCAAAGGCCGGGGAGTTTACACAACGGGCTTTTTTAAATGGAAAATTAGATCTTACCCAGGCTGAAGCGGTAGCTGACCTGATATCTTCCAATACTGCGGCTTCACAAAGAACAGCCTTACATAATATACGGGGAGGGTTTAGTGAAATATTAAAACAACTTCGGGAAAACCTGATCCAGTTTTCTGCCTTAATAGAACTGGAACTGGATTTCAGCCAGGAGGATGTGGAATTTGCCGACCGTAAAATTTTTTATGAACTGATAGAGAATGCAGCAACTGTTACAAAACAATTGTTGCAATCTTTTCAATTGGGCAATGTTATTAAAAACGGAGTAAGTGTTGCTATAATTGGTAAACCCAATGCCGGTAAAAGCACTTTGTTAAATACTTTACTGAATGAGAACCGGGCCATTGTAAGTGAAATAGCCGGCACTACAAGAGATACTATTGAAGAAGTAATTAATATTGATGGGATACTTTTTCGTTTAATTGATACAGCCGGAATAAGAGAACACAGTACAGATGTAATTGAATTGATTGGTATTGAAAAAAGCAGGGAAAAGATAAAGCAGTCGGATGAAGTGATCTATATCTTTGATGTGAATAGTGAGACCCCGGCAGATGTACAAGCCGCTATGGCATTGTTGGGAGAAGCCAACCCAAACTATTTATTAGTAGGTAATAAAGCGGATGTATTGGGCCTGGAAGAAGCATCACAAAAATTTTCGGGAGAAGATGTTTTACTCATTTCTGCAAAGGATAAATTACATATTAGCATATTAAAAGAACGGCTGGTTGATAAAGTAATACAGGGCAATATCAATTCTGAAAATACCATTATCACCAATGCCAGGCATTACGAAGCTTTAAAAGAAGTAGATAGATCTCTTGCTGATATAAAATCCGGTCTTGATAATAAAATCTCCGGCGACCTGCTTGCACTAGATATCAGACGCTGCCTGCATTATATCTCGGAAATAACAGGCGATATTTCCAATGAAGATGTGCTGGATTATATTTTCTCCAAGTTTTGTATCGGAAAGTAATCCTGCCATAAATTTATTGTCCCGGAATTACACATTAATTTCTGTGGGTTGAAAAAAGCTTTAACTTTCCGTAAAACATTTTTTATGAGAAGTAAAAACCTGGTTTCAATACTATTTGTACTTTTTATTTTTGTAAACAGTGGCTGTAATGAAGAACAAAAGAAACAATCAGAAACAGCAGCAGTACCTGAACAGCAGGCTGGCCATCCATCCTGGAGTGCCCAAAGCAATATCTACGAAGTAAACCTTCGCCAGTATTCTGTTTCAGGCTCAATAAAGGAATTTGAAAAACATTTACCCAGGCTAAAAGAAATGGGAGTTGAAATATTGTGGTTCATGCCTATTACGCCAATCGGAAAAGCGGGAAGAAAGATGACAGAAAAAGATATGGGTAGTTATTATGCAGTAAAGAATTACAAAGGGTTTAATGAAGAGTTTGGAAGTATGGATGATTGGAAGAACTTTGTAAAATCTGCACAAGGAATGGGCTTTAAAATCATCACCGATTGGGTGGCTAATCATACTGCTGTTGATAACCATTGGCTGAATGCACACCCCGATTTCTATGTAAGGGATTCTGCAGGAAAAACTGTATCGCCGTATGACTGGACAGATGTATTGAAGTTGAATTATAGAAACCGTGAATTAAGAGACAGCATGATCGATGCCATGAAATTCTGGGTTACCCAAACAGGTATTGATGGCTTTCGCTGTGATGTTGCAGAAGATGTACCTGCAGACTTTTGGAAAGAATGTATTGACAGCCTGAGAAAAATTAAAAATGTTTTCATGCTTGCTGAAGGAGAGAAAGCCGACCTGCATGAAGCAGGCTTTGATGAAACCTATACCTGGGATATGATGAGGGCAATGACAGACCTGTATGCCGGGAAAAAATCGGTAGAGCAATTTGATTCCGCACTTAATACCAGCCTTGCCAAATTTCCTGCCAATGCATATCGCATGTATTTTACCACCAATCATGATGAGAACAGCTGGAATGGAACCGAGTTTCAAAAATATGGTGCTGCGTACAAAACATTTGCTGTATTTACACAAACCATCTATCAAAGTGTTCCGCTTATTTACAGTGGCCAGGAGATAGCCAATAAAAAACGTTTGAAGTTCTTTGTTAAGGATACCATTGACTGGAATAACAAATATGAAATGGCTCCCTTTTATAAAACCTTATTAACCCTTCGTAAAAATAACCAGGCATTAGCAGCAGATGCATCTTTTAAAAAATTAGTTAGTTCAAATGACGCCGCTGTGTTTGCTTATCAAAGAGAGAAAGGTGGGCATAAAGTTGTTGTCATTCTCAATCTATCAAAACAACCACAAAAATTTACAGTTAAAGATGCTGCTATTGATGGAGAACCTTTAAATATTTTCATGGGGATGAAAGAGAAGATAAACAGCAGCCATGAATTCAGTATTGAGCCATGGGGATATATTGTTTATGATTATCAGTAAGAACCTCTTAAATTCTTAGCACTGGCAAGTATTTGTTCAACATAACTCCGGAATATTTTTTTGCCGGATAGTAATTTATTGTATTTTTAGCAAAGTGTATTTTTTACACAATTGCTATAACTAAACAAAACGATTGCTATGTCTGAAGTTGAAACAGAGTATGTAACACCTCACTCACCTGCGGTTCCTAAGCCAAGACTTTCTTTTAAACAAATACTAAATATGAGTTTCGGATTTTTCGGAATTCAGTTTGGTTTTGCATTACAGAATGCTAATGTATCCAGGATTTTTCAAACTTTGGGAGCCGAGATAGATAAAATCGGTTTTCTTTGGATTGCTGCACCAATTACGGGTTTGCTTGTTCAGCCCATTATTGGTTATTTAAGTGATAGAACCTGGCACCCACGTTGGGGAAGAAGGCGACCATTTTTCTTTATGGGCGCTGTGTTCTCTACAATCGCTCTAATACTGATGCCCCAGTCAAGCGTATTGTGGATGGCAGCAACTTTATTATGGGTGCTGGATGCTTCCATTAATATTTCGATGGAACCTTTCAGAGCATTTGTTGGAGATAAACTTCCTTCGTCTCAAAGAACGGCCGGATTTGCCACTCAGACCTTTTTTATAGGATTGGGTGCTGTTATAGCATCATTACTGCCTTATATTTTTACAAATTTTTTAAATATCAGCAATACTGCAGCGCCGGGAGTTATTAGCGATTCAGTAAAATATTCATTTTACATTGGTGCAGTAGTTTTTTTATTTTCTGTGCTGTGGACAGTTTTTACTACAAAAGAATTTCCTCCGGAAAATATTGAAACCTGGGCACAGGAAAAATTAAAAACCAAAGGTTTATTGAATGGACTAAAAGAAATTTCAACAGGTATTTTTAAGATGCCGACAACTATGATGCAATTGGCAATTGTACAATTTTTTACCTGGATCGCTTTTTTTGCCATGTGGATATATACCACATCAGGAATAGCACAAAATACGTTTGGAACTACAGATAAAAATTCAAAGATTTTCCAGGATGCAGGAGATTGGGTAGGTGTGATGTTTATGGTTTATAATGGGGTGTCGGCAATTGCTGCATTTTTATTGCCTATGTTAGCAAAGAAGATCGGTAGAAAATATACACACATGTTATGTCTTGTGATTGGTGGGATCGGATTAATTTCGATGCTGTTTATCAAGAGCCAGAATCTTTTGTTGGTACCTATGATAGGTGTGGGTTTAGCTTGGTCATCAACTTTAACGATGCCTTATGCCATACTTTCAGGTGCAATACCATCGAATAAAATGGGTTTTTATATGGGGGTATTCAATTTTTTTATTGTAATTCCTCAAATATTAGCCGCCGCAATTTTAGGATTTTTTGTAAAGAATGTATTCCATGAAGAAAGTATTTATGCTCTTGTTGTTGGTGGAGTTTCAATGATCATTGCAGGTATGATGAATTTTATTGTGAAAGATAAAAGTGATGAAAAAATAAAATAATAAAAAGATAAACATGAAAAAATATTTTTTCTCCCTTATATTAATTTGTAACTCTTTTTTCACTTCTGCACAAACAGAAAATTACAAATGCTATCCCACCAACTGGTGGGTGGGTATGAAATGGAATAAAGTACAGGTAATGGTGCATGGGGATAAGATTGCAGAAAACTTCCCCATGATAAAAATGGGATCTAATGGAATTAAACTGGCTACAGGGGTTAATCTTATTAAGATCAACCGTGTTGAAAATCCGAATTATATTTTTCTTGATCTTGCAATTGATGCAACTGCAAAACCGGGCAAGTTTAGTTTTCCGTTTGTAAAAAATATAAATCTCCAATACGAATTAAAAGCCCGGCGCAAGGGAAAAGGAAATGAGTATGCACAGGGAGTTACTTCAAGAGATCTTATGTATTTGATAATGCCCGACCGTTTCAGCAATGGCGATCCGTCAAATGACAGGGTACCGGGTATGAGGGATCAATCACTCAACCGGGATACTGTATTTAACCGCCATGGTGGCGATTTAAAAGGAATACAAAACCATCTTGATTATTTAAGTTCCTTAGGGGTTACTACTTTATGGCTTAATCCTGTTTTAGAAAATGATATGCCTGAGAGAACTGAACATGGTTATGCTTTTACTGATCATTATAAAATAGATCGCCGTCTTGGTGGTGAAGCTGCTTATCAAAATTTAATTGATGCTATTCATGCAAAAGGAATGAAAATAATCCAGGATGCAGTGTACAATCATGTTGGCTTATATCATCTTACTGTTCAGGACATGCCAATGAAAGACTGGCTGAACCAATGGCCGAAATACACCAATACAACTTATAAAGACCAGGTTTTATTTGATCCCTATGCAAGCCCTGCTGAAAAAAAAGTAATGAGTGACGGGTGGTTTACTAAAATGATGCCTGACCTGAATCAGAACAATCCTTATGTTGCTAATTTTTTAATTCAACACGCATTATGGACCGTAGAAGAATTTGGAATTGACGGTTGGCGGATTGATACCTATGCATACAATGATCTGCCATTTATGAATCGTTGTAATAAAGCGCTTACCGATGAATATCCACAATTGACCTTGTTTGGCGAAACCTGGGTACATGGCGTTCCCAATCAATCTTACTTTGTTGAGAATAATTATTATATTCCCTATAAAAGTAATTTACAGGCATCTACCGATTTCCAAACACTTTGGGCCATTACCGATGCGATGAACAAAGATTTTGGATGGGATGACGGCGTAAATAAATTATATACAACCCTTGCACAGGATTTTGTGTATAAAGATCCCATGAGACAGGTGATATTTTTGGATAACCATGATATGGCAAGATTTTTTTCTGTGGTAAATGAGGATGTAAATAAATATAAGTCTTCATTGTCATGGTTGTTTACCTGCCGGGGCATTCCGCAAATTTATTATGGAGATGAACTGGCTACAACAGGTACAACAAGCCCCAGTGATGGATATGTCCGCCTGGATTTCCCCGGAGGTTGGCCGGGAGATAAGTCAAACAAATTTTCTATCGCCGGGCGAACCCAAAAAGACCAGGAGATCTATCAACACATTGCAACACTGGCCAATTACCGGAAAACTTCCAGTGCATTAACTACTGGAAAATTTATGCAATATGTTCCTGAGAATGGGGTGTATGTTTATTTTCGCTATGATGACAAACAAACCATAATGATTGTAATGAATACGGCTAAAGAGAAAAAGAATATCAATGTGAAAAGATTTATAGAAAGAACAAATGGCTTTTCTAAAATGAAAAATATTTTTTCTAAAGAGGTTACTGATCTAAATGATTTTTCACTGGACTCCTATAACAGCGTTATTTATGAACTGGAAAAATAAAAAAAATTCAAGTAGTAGCTGCTCGTTTTCATTGTACTGGTAGTGTTTCAGACGGTTTCCTGATTATTTATTTTGCAATTTTGAGATAATGTGTTTATTTTACACATTAAATCGATTGCTGCTTGAAAAAAGTTTTACTTTTTATTGCCTTACTGTCTGCCGGGATGAGTGCATTAGCACAGAGGCTGCTTACCTGGACGCCAGAATTTCCTATAGATAATTCTACATTAAGTATTACGGCTGACTGTACTAAAGGAAACCAGGGGCTGCTGAATTTTGAAGGAGGCAATTCAAGCAATGTATACGTACATGTAGGTGTAATAACGAGTTTAAGTACTGGCCCAGCGGATTGGCGTTATGTAAAATTTACCTGGGGATCAACTGATCCGGCTGCCCATGCAACACCGTTAGGTGGTAATAAATATCAATACAGCATTACTAATATGCGTTCCTTTTTCGGCGTGCCTGCAGGAGAGGTTATAAAAAAGGTTATTGTTATTTTCAGGAATCCAACCGGCAGTTTAAAGCAGGTTAATTCTGATGTGAGCGATATGTATATTCCCGTTTACGGGAATACAGAATACGCCGTACGTATTAATCTACCCCCGTTTGAACCAAGATTTATTCCCTGGATAGAACCCATCAGTGTAAATGTTGGAGGTAACATAAGTATTACAGGCGTTGCATCTGCCAACTCTAACCTTACGCTGAAATTAAATGTTAACAGCATTAATACGGCTTCTAATGCTACTACCATTTCTGCTAACCCTACTATTATATCTGCTTGTACTCAGCAGGTTTTCCTGGAAGGAAATAACGGTTCTGTAACCGTAAAAGATTCATTCAGTTTTTATATTCCACCATCTACAACTGTGGCAGCTTTACCGGCAGGTGTGCAGGAAGGGATTAATTATGCTGCAAACAACACAGCGGTCACGCTGGTATTGTATGCGCCAAATAAAAATAATGTGGTAGTGACTGGCGATTTTTCAAACTGGACTGTTCAGTGTGCTAACCAGATGAATAAAACCCCTGATGGAAATTATTATTGGATAACACTTACAGGTCTTACTCCGGGCACTGAGTATGGCTATCAGTATTTGATAGACAATACTATTAAAACAGCGGACCCATATACACAAAAAATACTCGACCCGGATAATGATCCTTTTATTAATGCAACTACTTATCCCGGTTTAAAACCTTATCCAACCGGGTTAACAACCGGCCTTGTAAGTATTTTGCAAACTGCAGAACCACAATACAACTGGCAGGTAAATAATTTTGTTAAGCCGGATAAGAGGAATCTGATGGTCTATGAGTTGTTGATACGTGATTTTACTGCGGAACATAGTTATCAATCATTGATAGATTCCTTGCAATATTTAAAAAATATTGGCATCAATGCGATAGAGCTAATGCCCATAAATGAATTTGACGGAAATGAAAGTTGGGGATATAACCCTGCTTTTTATTTTGCACCGGATAAATATTACGGTACAAAAAATAAACTGAAAGAATTTATTGATAAATGCCATCTGAATGGGATAGCCGTTATTTTGGATGTAGTGTATAATCATTGCACCGGTAATGCGCCACAGGCAAAAATGTATTGGGATGCTGTTAATAACCGTCCGGCTGCTAATAATCCATGGCTAAATATTACAGCACCACATCCGTATAGTGTATTCAACGATTTTAATCATACATCAACTGCTACACAATATTTAGTACAACGTTCACTGGATTTTTGGCTCAATGAATACAAAGTAGACGGATATCGTTTTGACCTTGCGAAGGGATTCACACAAACACAAACTAATACCACAACAGTAGAAAATTATGACCCTACCAGGGTTGCCAATTTGAACAGGTATTACGATGGTACAATACCCGGCCATCCCGGTACTTATATGATCCTGGAATTTTTGGGAACACTTCCTTGCCAGGAAGAACAGGAATATGCAGCGCATGGATTTATGCTTTGGGGCAATAACAATGCAGTGTACAACCAATGCACGATGGGTTATACTTCCAATTCGGATATATCTGCAATAGTATACAGTGATCCTAAGAAAGCTTTTAACAATCCTGCTGAAGTTGGATACATGGAAAGTCATGATGAAGAACGCACCATGTATAAAAATTTAACCTTTGGAAATTCTTCAGGCAGTTATAATGTAAAAAATCTTCCAACTGCTTTGGCAAGAGAAGAGGCTGCTGCCGCAGTATTTTTTACCGTTCCCGGTCCAAAAATGATCTGGCAGTTTGAAGAAAGAGGCTATGATATCTCACTCGTGTTTGGTGGTTCCAATGTGGCCAATAAACCACCGCACTGGGAATATATGTTAGATCCCAATCGAAAACATCTTTACGACACTTATGACAGCATGATTAAACTCAGGTTGAATAATCCAAACATTTTCAACAACACAACTTTCACTTATGATTTTAATAATGGCGGAGGCTTATGTAAATTATTTCAGATAGCAGATCCAAATACCGGAGGTAAACAAGTTACTGTTGTATCCAATCTTGATGTAGTTGCACAAACTAAAACGGTTACGTTTCAATCAACTGGTAATTGGACAAATTATGTAAGTAATGGAACCGGAACCGGAATTAATGGAGCTAACGGAGCAAATTTTACTTTAGCAACAGCTGCTCAAACAATTAGTTTGCAGCCCGGTGAATATCATATTTATGTAAGCATACCTGCGTGTGCAACTGGTTCGCCAACTGCACCAACACCTGTTAATTATTGTCTTAACGCCGTAGCAGTTCCATTAACTGCTACCGGCACTAATTTACTTTGGTATACAACAGCAACCGGGGGAACAGGAAGTTCAACTGCACCAACACCATCAACTACTACCATAGGAAGTACAACCTATTATGTAAGTCAAACGATTGGTTGCGAAAGCCCAAGGTTCGCTATTGTTGTAAATGTAACTGCATCAACAGCAGCGCCAACTGTTACAAGCCCGGTTAATTATTGCCAGAATGCAGTTGCTGTGCCATTGCAGGCAACCGGTACTAATTTACTTTGGTATACAACTGCAACCGGAGGTACGGGTAGTGCAACTGCTCCAACACCATCAACTACCACCGTTGGTAGTACAACATATTATGTTTCTCAAACGCAGAGTTGTGGAGAGAGTCCACGTGCAGCAATAATTGTAAATGTTGCCGCAATACCAGGAGCGCCTGTTGTAACCAGCCCGGTTTCTTATTGTCAGAATACAACTGCATCAGCACTAACAGCAACTGGGACCAATCTATTATGGTACTTAACTGCAACTGGTGGAACAGGTAGTACAACAGCACCAACACCCTCAACAACAACAGCTGGTACCGTAATATTTTATGTAAGTCAGTCAGCCAATAGTTGTGAAAGCCCAAGGGCTGCAATAACAATAAATGTAACTGCTGCACCTTTAGCACCCGTTGTAACCAGTCCGGTATCTTATTGCCAAAATACAACTGCGGTTCCTTTAACTGCAACCGGTACAAATGTGTTATGGTATACAACTGCAACAGGTGGAACCGGCAGTACAACAGCACCAACTCCATCTACGGCTACGGCAGGAACTACAAGTTATTATGTAAGTCAGACAGCTAATGGTTGCGAAAGCCCAAGAGCAGTTATTACTGTAAATGTTTCTGCTATTGCTGCTTCACCGGTAGTTACAACTCCGGTTACCTATTGCCAAAATGCAATTGCAACACCACTTACTGCAACTGGTACAAGCCTTTTGTGGTACACCACATCAACAGGAGGTACAGGCAGTACAACAGCACCAACAGCTTCTACTACTACTGCAGGTAATACTACTTATTACGTTAGCCAAACAAACGCTTGCGGTGAAAGCCCCAGGGCTTCAATAAATATTATAGTAACTGCTACACCAGCTGTACCAACAGGTTTGAATGTAACAGGGATAACCACTACTACAGCAGTATTAAACTGGACAACAATTGCAGGAATTTTTTACAAGGTTGATTATAAAGTAACAACTTCCAGCACATGGATAAATGTGGTGAATGGAACTAACACAGGTTCTGTAACGATTTCTAATCTAAGTTCATCCACTACTTATGATTGGAGAGTAAGTTCAAACTGTTCAATTGTTCCTGTTAATAATTATACTTCATCACAGTTTACAACAAGTGTACATAACAGCACTATAAAAAATATAAAAAATGGAGTTGGAATAAAGATATCTCCTAACCCGGTAATAGGAAATGCAATTATTGATTTTATTGTACCGGGTTACGGGCCTGTAACCATTACCCTGATAAATGCCTATGGGCAAAGGTTGCAGCTTTTATATGATGGTTATCATTTCAGGGGACAGTATCAGGTGACTTTGACTAATCAGTTAGATGCATTACCTAAAGGCAGTTATTTCCTGCGGGTACAACAACTTGAGAATGGCTATTTTACCCAATTTATAAAGCAATAAATTTTTTATTTAAAAATACACCAGCATATGGCAACAGTAGCAAATGGCAAACATGTACAGAATATAAAAAGCCTCCAGGCTATTCAGACAGAAGTACAGAGCAGCAACCGCATTGCTTTATCTGTAGACTGTGTGATTTTTGGATTTGATGAGAACAAACTGAAAGTTTTACTAATACGGAGTGATCTAAAAAAATATCAAAGTAAGTGGTCGCTGCTGGGAGACCTGGTAGCAGAGAAGGAAGACCTGCATGATGCAGCTTACCGTATTTTAAAACAGCGTACCGGTTTAGATGATGTTTACCTGGAGCAGGTTCATGCTTTTGGTTCAGTTAGCCGGCACCCGGCAGGTCGTGTAGTTACAGTAGCTTATTGTTCGCTGATAAATGTTCAACATCATAAATTGAAAATACTTGATAATGAGTTGCACTGGCATGATGTGCAAAGTGTTTCCGAATTGGCTTTTGACCACCAGGAAATATTTCAGACCTGTTACAAATGGTTACAAAAAAGGATACAGGAGCACCCCCTTGGTTTTAATCTTTTACCAAAAAAATTCTCATTGCGTGACCTTCAAAACTTATATGAAGCTATATTGGATACCAAAATGGACAGGCGAAATTTCAGGAAGAAATTTTTTGCCATGGATTTCCTGATTGATGTGGATGAAATTGAGCAGGATGTACCTCACAGGCCGGGCAAATTATATAAGTTCAACTTTGAAAAATATGCTAAGAAAAAGAAGAAGTGGGTGGGTATTGATTTTTAAATAATACCCATGTTTGCAGC
>JBDTUK010000069.1:0-44571 GCA_040007795.1 Ferruginibacter sp. | reverse complement strand
AGTTCATGAACCTGGAAGGAGACAAGATGAGTACCAGCCGTGGCTGGAGCATTGAAATGGACGATTACATCAACGACTTTGTGAAAAAAGAGAATGGCGGTGATATGATGGTGGATGCTTTACGTTATTACCTGACGCAAATTGCACCGGAAACAAAAGACAGTGAATTTACCTGGAAGGGTTTTCAGGATGCAGTGAACAGTGAACTGGTAGCCATCTTTGGAAATTTTGTGAACAGGGCGCTTGTGTTAATGCATAAACTTTGTAAAGGAAAAGTGCCTCCGCTTCATGCCGAACTTATTGATGATGCAGATAAACAATTGTTGCAGGAAATTCAAAATTCAAAATTCAAAATTCAAAATAGTATAGAGGGATATAAATTCCGAGATGCGTTGTATGAAGTGATTGACCTGGCAAGAAAAGGGAATAAGTATATGCAGGATAAGCAGCCGTGGATAGTGGCGAAAAGTTTAGCCTCCCCAAACCCCTCCGAAGGAGGGGCTTCGGAGACTGAAAATGCAAAGGGTATTCATGATTATCATACTGCAGATCCTATGGCTTATGGACTTCTTAAGAAGTTTGTTGAAGAGCATCGATCGAAGCCAACAGCAACTGAAGACCTCTTGTGGCAAATTTTAAGAGGTAAAAAATTAGATAGTTATAAATTCAGGCGTCAGCACATAATAGGTTCATATATTGCAGACTTTGTTTGCATTTCACAAAAACTTATAATAGAGGTTGATGGATTAATTCATCAAATACCTGAAAACAAAATCAATGATGCAGAAAGAACTATTGAGTTAAACAGATTGGGTTTTGAAGTGATGAGGTTTACTAATGATCAGGTAATTAACGATACTGATAATGTTTTAAATAGTATCCTGTCCAGGCTAACTGAAAAGAACCTCAAAAATTCAGAGTCAAAGAACCCTCCTTCGGAGGGTAGGGAGGCTCAGGAGGCCCAAAAGCAAATTGATAATTGTTTACATGTTTGTTTACAGTTAACAGCAAACCTGGCCGTTTTTATCAATCCATTTTTGCCTTTTGCGGCAAAGAAAATGTGTTACCTGATGAAAGTGGTGGACAAAATGCTGGATTGGGAAAATGCAGGTAAATCTAAATTACTAAGTGTTGGATATTCTTTAAGGGCTCCGGAATTGTTATTCCGGAAAATAGAAGATGAAGAAGTAAAAGAACAGGTTGAAAAATTAAAAATTAAAAGTGAAAAATTAAAAATGGAAAATACAGAAAAGAACAGCGCATTATCAAAAGCTGTTGATCCCCCCCTGGGGGGTGGGGGGGCTAAACCGGAAATTCAATTTGATGATTTTTCAAAAATTGATTTGAAGGTGGGAACTATACTTTCAGCCGAAAAAGTAGAGAAAGCAGATAAGTTGCTGAAGCTTGAAGTGGATCTTGGTTTTGAAAAGAGAACGATCGTCAGCGGCATCGCTTTACATTTCAAACCTGAGGATATTATTGGCAAACAGGTTGTAGTGGTGGCTAACCTTGCTCCCCGTAAAATGAGAGGAATTGAAAGCCAGGGAATGATACTGATGGCAGAAGATAAATCCGGTAAATTGCATTTTGTAAGCCCGGCTGATGTAATTGATAGCGGAAGTGCTGTGAACTGACAAAAACGATTTTATCATTCGGATATTTAAGAATAAATCTTATTCCAGGAGTCTTTATTTCAAATAGATTACAACTTTTTTTATAAATCTGTAACTATTTGACTGGTTTTTGCCTCTTGTACTCAAACGACTCTTTATGAACAGTAAAAAACTATTACTTGCCTGTTTTATATTACTGGCAGTTCCTGTATTTGCCCAGGAAGCAGATATGTCTTTGATCCCTTACCGCCAGGGAAATTTGTGGGGATATGCCAGCCCGGATAAAAGAATTGTCATTATGCCTGCATATGCCGAAGCAAACTTGTTTGTGGGGGGATATGCTGTGGTAAAAAAAGGTTCAAAGTATGGGTATATTAATAAAGGAGGGAAAGTAGCCATTCCGTTTAAATTTTATACAGCAAAGCCATTTCGTTTTGGATATTATGATAAGGCGGGAACACATACAGCAGATGGTAAAGTTATACAAAACCAGGATACGGTATTATTTGCCGGTGCTTCTTTAAAACCGGATGGTATTGAAAGTTGTATTGACACAAAAGGGCGGATAATAACAAAGTGCCCGGCTATTAATGAGAACAGTGTCCCCGATCTTAATAAACCAACAACAGTTACCCTAGAATCAAACTACAGCACTATTCAAAGAACTGACCTGTTTGATAAAATTACTGAGGACTATAAGATTGCCGGCAGTGAGGATACCTATTATGTGGCTCTTAAAGGCAACAACTATGGCGTATTTAATAATAAGTTTGATGTGATCGTACCTTTTGAATATACAATGATAAAAAGATGGAATAATAATAATTCAGTTTACCTGGAAGTACAGAAAAATGAATTGAAGGGCCTGCTGCGTGCAAATGGTGCAGTGTCTATTCCGGTTGATAACAATAACCTCCTTAGGGTAAGATCAACGGACAGGAAAAATTATTTTATTGTTTCTAAAAACGGGAAAGCCGGAATAAAAGATGCTGATAATAATGATATAGTGCCATCAAATTATACTGATATTTTGTATGACCAGGCTGGAGGTTTTGTTTTAGTTGGAAATAATAACCAGAAGGGGTTCTATTTTTTAAACAATTATATACTGGAACCCAAATACACCGATGTGAAGCTGGTTAAAGGAGATTATGTGATGGTAAGAACTCAAACCGGTAAAACAGGATTTGTAAATAACAAAGGAGAAGAATTCTTTGTAGAATAGAAAAATATAGAATAATATTTATGCCGGCCTCTTGTAAAGAGCCGGTTTTTTCTTGTGGTTTATTTTACTAACCTGCTATTATAATGTAAGCTTGCTTTTTGAATAAAAGCTTTTACCTGTGTGGTTAATTGGTTTAATGTTACCGATGAATTTTTATCTGGCAAAAGATTCTCCTTTAATAATTTGTCTTTTTTATAATTATACAGGTACTCTACTTTATTATTAATGATATTGAATCCTAAAATATAATTGCTGTCTGCCACCTGGTATAAAGAACTGTTTGGTTTGGAAAATACAAAACCTTTTATTGAATTACTATCCAGTAAGTTTCCTCCATAAGAGATAATGCTGTCTTTATAACCTGTTGCGGCTAAAATAGTCCCCATTATATCAAACTGGCTTACCAGTTGATTATTTATTTTCTTTTCATTTAAAGAAGGGTCATAGATAATAACGGGAATCTTGAAACCCGAAAGTGCATTGTATTCTCCCTTGATTCCTTCCGGGAACATCCAGTGATCGGAACAGAAAATAAAAATTGTATTCCCGAACCAGGATTCTTTTTTTGCAGCAGAAAAAAATTGTTGCAGGCTATGATCATAATACCGCATTGTTTTCATTGGTTCTGTATAGCTGTGGGGAAACTTTGCCGTAAAAGATGCAGGCAGATCATACGGGTAATGGGTTGAAACATTATAATTGATAGCAAAAAAAGGGGTTGTGGCCTCATTAATTTTCCCATGCATAAAATCCAGCACATATTCATCCTGCAGTCCCATGCTGTGCATAGGTTTGTTTTTATAGTCCGGGATGTCTTCTTTGCTGTAGTATTTCTCAATGCCCAGCCAATTCATACATTTTGCAAAACCAAAATTGTCGTAGTCATCACCAATGCAGAAAAATGAGTTGTAGTTATTTTTCTGCAGTGCCGTCCCTATCCGGGTTATTGGCATATTTACAAATTGAGAATGATAGAGTGGTATTTCGGAAAGTGTTGGAATGCCGGCCAGTATGGCAACAATGCCCTTATTGGATTCATGAGCATAACAAAAAGCATTGTTGAAGAAAGTGCTGTGCTGTAAAATTGAATCAAAAAAAGGCATATCCACTTTAAAGTTACTGGCAGAATCGAAAAAATCATAAGGCACACTTTCCATGATGAAAAGCACAATGTTTTTTTTGACAGTATCCTTAGTATTGGTTTGAAGCAATTTTTTTATCTTGAAAATTGAATCGCATACAGCAGCAGGCAGATAATTTGCTTCTGTTATACGCTCACTCTTTCTGAAAACAGAATAAGAAAAAGTATGAAAGGAGTTCTGAACAACCGGTAACTGGTTACTCTTAATATCGATCAGTGGATAGGTAGGTACCAGGATCCTGCTAAAACTGGTTTTAAATGAAATAGCTGAACCAATGCATAAAAGGAGAACAACTGTTACCAGGTTGCAGTGTCTGCGATTTGAAAATGAGATCAATAATTTTTTGTGTAACTTCCATATCAAAAATATTGTACCGGCTATTGCTGCAAAAAAAGCTGCAATAATAAAAACATTCTGGTGAAATAATTGTGTAAACGGATGGTCCAGCACATAAAGCAAATCGGCATTGGCACGTTGGAAATGAAACCTGAAATAAAATATATCGGCCAGGTTGAGTAAAACGGCAAAACTGTTTATTAAAATAAATACCGGTAAAGTAAGCCAGGTCGTTATTTTTGGGGTAACAAATCTGCCCATTTGCAAGAGCAGTAATAAAGCTGTGTTTATCAGCAGGATAATAAGCCCATCATTTGCCAAAGACCATTTTATCAGCTTAACTTTACTGAACCCCGAATCGTTTAATTCAGCCCCGGTAAATAATACAGTGTAGTTATAGTTGTAAAATATTAGTTTTAAAATGGAATGTATTAATAACAGGCTTAAAAGAAACAAAATAAAAGGCTTGTTGTTTTGCCAAACAGTCTTACCGGAAAAAGGTAAATATTTTATTTTCATAAAACCAGGATGTTCATGCTGCTGAAGTGGATCTTTAAAAACAAATATAAGCTAATGGCCTTTATCATTGGCCTGTACCTGGTAGCAGATGTTATTCAGCACAAAGGGTTGACAAGGGTTTTGCTGCCAAAAACATTTCCGGCTTATAAAACAGATACCAGCTACCCTCAGAATAAAAACATACTCATCAATAAAAATAAAGAATGGATAAAAGCGGTTGATTCAAAAGAGTTGTTAAGTAAACTTGATAGCACGACCAGCGGAATGGAATGTGATGTTTATTTTGATCTGCAGAAAAAAATATTCGATGTACACCATGATATAAATAAGTCAATTGGGTTGAATCTGGATGACCTTTTGAATGCGTATAACAAAAAAAGTTTGCAGGCAAGTATCTGGCTCGACCTTAAGAACCTGGATGATTCTAATTATAATGCTGCAGTAGCAACATTAACAGACCTGCGTAATAAATATCGTTTAATAAATAAATTGCTGGTGGAATCCAATCGGGCGGACCTATTGACTGCATTTAGCGATAGCGGATTTTATACTTCTTATTACACACCAATGTTCAACCCCTATCAAATAAATGATGAAGAAACAAAGCATTGGGTTGATAGCCTTTCAGCTGTAATTAATAGATCGGGGGTTAATGCACTATCGGGCTATTATTTTCAATACCCATTCCTGCATCACTACTTTCCAAACTACCCTGTACTAATATGGTCGGCCAATGACAGGCTCAGCCTTGTAAACTGGCTGTTTAAGAAGAAGATTGCTGCCAGTAAAGAGGTCTTCATCGCATTGTATCCCTGATATTACCTAAATCTTTTTTTATTTTCGGCTTAATCGGGAATGTCTTAATTTCGATTTTACAAATAGTTGTTTAACTAACTAAATTTGATCATGTCAAAAAGAATAATAAAAAAGGTAGCTGTTTTAGGCAGTGGCGTAATGGGTAGCCGTATTGCCTGTCATTTTGCAGGCGTGGGCTTGCAGGTTTTGTTATTGGATATCATAGCCCCCTCCAGCTCCCCCGAAGGGGGAGGGCCATCGCAGCGAAATAAGATCGTGAATGATGCATTGACGGCAGCCATCAAATCAAATCCTTCCCCGGTTTATACACAGGAAGTAGTTAAAAAAATTACCACCGGAAACTTCACTGATAATATGAAAGACATTGCTGATTATGACTGGGTGATAGAAGTGGTAGTAGAAAGATTAGATATCAAGCAATCTGTTTTTACTGAGGTTGAAAAATATCGTAGGCCTGGAACCTTAATTACTTCCAATACTTCAGGCATTCCCATTCACATGATGACGGAAGGCAGGAGTGACGATTTTAAAAAACATTTTTGTGGTACACACTTTTTCAATCCGCCGAGATATTTACGTTTGCTGGAAATTATTCCTACGCCACATACCGATCCTGAAGTTGTTGATTTCTTAATGCACTATGGTGATCTGACATTGGGTAAAACTACAGTGCTATGTAAGGATACACCTGCTTTCATTGCCAATCGTGTTGGTGTTTTTGGTATGATGGCCATTATGAATGCGATGGAAAAATTACAATTATCGGTTGATGAGATTGATGCACTTACCGGTCCAATTGTTGGACGACCAAAATCTGCCACTTTCCGTACAGCTGATGTGGTGGGGATTGATACGCTTGTAAAAGTAGCAAAAGGTGTAGCAGACAACTGCCCGAACGATGAAGCCAAGGATGTGTTCACAATTCCTGCATGGTTAAATAAAATGGTAGAGAATAATTGGCTGGGCGATAAAACAGGGCAGGGATTTTTCAAGAAAACAAAATCTGCATCAGGAGAAAAAGAAATTCTCACATTGAATTTGCAAACACTGGAATATGGGGCAAGACAAAAACCAAAATTTGCAACTTTAGAAACAGCAAAGCCAATTGAAGACCTGAAAACAAGAATAAAAGCATTGTGTGCAGGTACGGATAAGGCAGGTGAATTTTATCGCCAGTTTCATTACAACCTGTTCTCTTATATCTCTCATCGTATTCCTGAAATAAGTGACGAATTGTATCGGGTAGATGATGGAATGATGGCTGGTTTTGGCTGGGAGATCGGCGCTTTTGAAAGTTGGGATGTGTTAGGTGTTGCAAAAACAACAGAAGCAATGAAAGCTGCCGGTTATAAAGTTGCCGCATGGGTTGATGAAATGATAGCAGGCGGCGCAACTTCATTTTATAAAGTGGAAAACGGAAAGCGGCTATGTTATGATGTAAGTAGTAAAACTTATAAAGCATTACCCGGCGGTGATGCATTTATTGTGATGAAGAATTTTGAGAACGAAACGGTTTGGAAAAATTCAGCTTGCAGGACTTATCATTTGGGTGCTGATGTTTTGGGTTTGGAATGGTATACAAAAATGGGCAGCATTGGAGGCGAAGTGCTGGAAGGAATTCAACGCTCAATTGCGTTAGCAGAAGATAAATACAAAGGATTGGTAATTGCTAATGAAGGAGCTAATTTTAGTGCAGGTGCTAATGTGGCCATGATCTTTATGATGGCCATAGAACAGGATTATGATGAAATAGATATGGCGATAAGACAATTTCAAAACACCATGATGAGGGTCAGGTATTCAGGTATTCCGGTGGTATTGGCACCTCATGGTTTAGCCCTGGGTGGTGGTTGTGAAATGAGTTTACATGCCGATAAAGTAATTGCTGCTGCAGAAACATATACAGGATTGGTTGAAGTTGGAATTGGCGTAATTCCCGGTGGTGGTGGTACAAAAGAATTTGTATTAAGAGCAGCTGATGAAGTGCATAACGGAGAGCCGGATACTATACCATTGCAAAATCGTTTTTTAACCATTGCTACAGCAAAAGTGGCTACATCGGCAGATGAAGCATTCGGCCTGGGTATTTACAGGAAAGGAAAAGATGCAGTAAGTATGAATTTGGGCAGAAGAATATCAGAAGCAAAACAGGCTGTGATTGAAATGTATGATGATGGCTATGTAATGCCGGTACAACGTACAGATATAAAAGTACTGGGACGTTCCATGCTGGGTGCTATGCATGCAGGCATCAATGGTATGTGGCGGGGCAATTATGCAACCGATCATGATGTAACTGTCGCAAAAAAATTAGCGTATGTAATGTGTGGTGGAGATTTAAGTGAACCCACATTAGTTAGTGAACAATATTTGTTAGACCTGGAAAGAGAAGCATTTTTAAGTTTAACAGGAGAGAAGAAAACACTGGAAAGGATTCAATCTATATTAAAGAGTGGTAAGCCTTTGCGGAATTAACAAATGGTCTGACGCCCTCGTCTGACCATGTAACAATAAATTAATTAAGCAATGAAATTCATTCCTGAAAATATTTATCATGTTTTCAATCAGGGTAATAATAACCAGGATATTTTCATTGAAGATTTACATTTTCAATACTTTCTTCAATTGTATAAAGGCTACATAGTGCCTCATTGTGAAACATTAGCCTGGACTTTAATGAACACCCATTTTCATTTTATGATTTATGCTGACAGCAGATGTCTTGAATTAAAAAAACAAGGCGGTTTATTGCTTGATCCCATCACCAATGGATTTAGGAAACTGTTAAGTTCCTATGCTCATGAGTTTAATATTAAAAATAAAAGATCAGGTTCTTTATTCAGACCAAAAACAAAATCAATTTGTTTAAATGATGAAGCAGAACTGAATAATAAGTATGCTTCAAAGCAGGATTATTACCTTAATACCTTTAATTATATTCATTATAATGCAATGGAGGCAGGAATGGTAAGCAATCCTGAAGAATGGAAGTGGTCATCGTATAGATTTTATCAGGGGTTACGTTCAAATTCTATTTGTAATAAAGAACTTGCAAAACAAATTTGTGGATTGGCCTGACGACCCCGTGTGACCAACATCTTACTAACGTAATTAATATTATTAGTCACAGTACAAAAAAAATGGTCAGACGGGGACGTCAGACCAGGTAAAAAAATGGGCGAAGCCGAACTGCAACCACACAACAACAAACTCATCATTCATGCTGTATTGATCTTTTATGGCGATGCTGCCAGCGATGAACTGAGTATTCAAATTGCAAAAGACGTAGAAGACCATTGGAATGCCGCTGAAGGAAAAGTAACGATACAGGAAGGCTGGTTTGCAAAAAAAATATACAAAGTAAAATTTAGTATTGAAGGAAGATGTGATAAACTGCTCACCCCTCCGGTAGTATTTGAAAATACGAATCCCCGCAATAATTATTTTCGTATTGAAGAATTTGCAACGGGTAATATTTCATTTGTCGATGGTATCAATTCCAACACCGGTTATTTTAAATTAGAAAACCTGCTGAATAATTCTTCCACGGCTGCACATGAATTTGGACATACCATTGGACTGGATCATCCTCATCATTTGGACATAAGAGGGCAGGGAACACCAGGTATCATGTATCCAAGGGGTACATTGGTTGATCCGCAGTTTCAATATTATCCCGAAGTTGCAGCAGGAGAAAAAGGTGGAACGCTGAATCCCTTTACTCGAAAAGTCTTACAAACAGATATTGAAGACCTTCACCTGAACAGGCTTGATTTTGATAAGAGCAACCTGGCGATGGTTGGAGATTTTACTTCTGTCTGGCACGAAAAACATTTACCCTGATATCCTGCTTGTAAAATTTCTGCTATCTTCACAACCATTTATATTCTGAACTATGGCAATTCTCAGTATTAATAATCTTACTAAAAATTACAAGTCAATCAGGGCATTGGATAATGTAAGTTTTGACGTGCCGCCAAAAACTGTTTTTGGAATTTTGGGACCGAATGGAAGTGGCAAAACTACTTTACTGGGTATCGTGATGGATGTGATAAAAGCTTCGGGGGGTACCTATACCTGGGCGGGGGAAGGGCTTGCTGCAAATGATGTAAGAAAAAAGATAGGCACATTACTGGAAACACCTAATTTTTATCATTACCTGAGTGCTGAAAAAAATTTAAAGATTGCTGCTGGCATAAAAGGCCATGGGGAAGAGGATATAGAGAAAGTTTTAAAAATTGTTAACCTCTACGATCGCAGGGCATCTAAATTCAATACCTATTCTTTGGGAATGAAACAACGGCTGGCTATTGCTTCAGCGCTTTTGGGCGATCCTGAAATTTTGGTTTTTGATGAACCTACCAATGGACTTGACCCTGCAGGTATTGCAGAGATAAGGGAGCTGATAAAAGATCTGTATAAAGCTGGTAAAACGATTATTATGGCCAGCCATATTTTGGATGAAGTGGAAAAGGTTTGTACGCATGTTGCCATCATTCAAAAAGGTGTTTTAAAAACTGTGGGCTCGGTTACAGAACTGATGAATGCCGGAACAGTTGACACGGGAGTAAATGTATTGATAGAAATAAGTGCTGCTGATAACAATGCCTTAAAAAATGCAATGAAGCAGTTTGAAGGAGTAATATCTGTTTCGGAAGTTGATAACGATTTACATTTGATATGCACCGAAAAAATGACCGGTGAATCTATTAACAGGATGTGTTTTGAAAAAGGCATCGTACTTAACAAGTTGTATGTAAAACGAAAATCGCTGGAAACCCGGTTTTTGGAAATTACCGGAAAACAAAGTGATAAATAAAATTTTTAACTGTTTATTATTTTACAATGATTAATCTGCTGAAAATAGAATGGCTTAAAATAAAAACTTATACCGGGTTTATTTTATTGGCTTCATTTTTTGTGCTTGGCGTTGGTGCATCCAATTACATTGTCTATATGTTTAAAAGAAATGTACTGGATAAAGTGGAAGCTTCTAAAATATTGCTTTCGGGCTCGCCGTTTGATTTTGATATGGTTTGGAGAACGGTAAGCTATTACAGCAGCTATTTTTTAATGTTGCCTGCTTTGTTGATCGTGATCTTAATCTCAAATGAGTTTAATTACAAAACACACCGGCAAAATATTATTGACGGATGGAGCAGGTTTGAATTCTTAAAAGTTAAAGTTGCAACGGCAGTGATCTTTGCTTTGGCCTCCACGCTGGTTGTTATACTTACGGCCTTGATCTTTGGCGCAACCTCAGGTTCGTCTTTTTCATTAAGTGGTTTTGAAAATATCGGGTACTTTTTGTTGAAGGCTATTACTTATAATATGGTAGCTATACTAATTTCATTGCTTACAAAAAAATCAGGGGTGGCTATTGCCGTTTTCTTTATTTACACCATTTTCGAAAATGGTATATCATTGCTGTTATTCTTTTTGGCAATTAAGTTAAAAAAAGACAGTAACCTGGATTGGGGTAATCTTGGTAATTATTTGCCTATGAATGCATCCGACGGTTTGCTTACTTCACCTTTTGAACAGTTTTCAGGTATCGCCAGAAATATTCTGCCATCCAACTTTAATTCAATAGTGCTGGCCTTTGCCCTGGTCTATGTTATTCTGTTTTATTTGTGGAGCAAAAGAAAAATGATGAGGTCGGATCTGTAATTTATTTTTTCTCCAGCTGGTTCAATGCCGATTCAATACTATTATATCCAAACTTAAATCCTGTATCCAGTATTTTCTTACAGCTTACCGTTGCGCTTTTCAATACTTCTATGCTTCTCTGCCCCATCATGATCTTTAAAATAAAAGCAGGCACATGTATAGGAATATAAAATTTCCCCCTCATTAGTTTTGCCAAAACCAGGGTTAAGGTTTTATTTGATACAGGTTGTGGGGCTACTGCATTATAACTGCCCTGTAAATTTTCATTTTCAATGGCATGAATAAATAAACGGCACAGGTCATCAATATGTATCCAGCTCACTACCTGCTTCCCATTGCCTAAAATGGCAGCCACACCAAAACGGATTGGTTTTTTAAATTCAACCAGGGCACCTCCATCAGTACTGAGTACTATACCCGTCCTGAGTTTTACCAACCGCTTGCCTGATGTTGTAACAGGTTCAATACTTTCTTCCCAAAGTTTGCAGGTTTGTCCTAGGAAGCTGACATCAGCTGCATCTGTTTCTGTAAAAGGTTTTACAGGATCAGTATCGGCACCATACCATCCAATTGCACTGGCACTCACGATAGCTTTAACCTGGTTACTGTTATCTTTTAATGCATCAATGATCAGGCGGCTGCTTTCTGTACGGCTGTTTCTGATCTCTTTTTTGTAATCATCTGTCCACTTTTTATCTACAACACCGGCACCTGCCAGGTGAACAATATAATCTGCCTGCTTTATTGCAGCTGCATCAATTTTTTGGCTTTTTACATTCCACAGTGCGTAATTGATATTTTCCTGCTGATTTTGGCGGACAATGGTTCTGCTTAATATGATTACTTTATATCCTTTTTGCACCAAAGCATTGGCCAGGTGTTTGCCTACCAACCCGGTTCCACCTGTAATTAAAACTGTTGCCATTATATAAAAAATTGAATTAGTTATGTAAAAACAAATGTCTGCACATCTTGTTCAGTGTAATTTACGTTCATTGGTTTTTAAGTTGTAATTTTAATAGTAAAGATTTTTCTGCATGAATCGAATTCATTATATCCTTTCCGTATTATTATTTGTTCCAGCCCTGCTTTTTGCACAATCCATAAAATTTTCTGATTATGACAGGGAAGATACCCGGGATATGAACTTTGAGATTATTGGAAAATTAGATAACAAGATACTGGTGTATAAAAATATCAGGTCCAATCATAAGATCAATATTTATGATAATGAGATGAACACCCTGGAAACGGTTAAACTTGATTTTGTTCCGGACCGGACATTTAATATGGACTTTGTAGCTTATCCCGGTTTTTTTTACATGATCTATCAATTTCAGAAAGGAAGGATATTGCACTGCATGGTTGTTAAGATGGATGCCAATGCAAAAAAAATGAGTGAGCCGGTTGAAATAGATACCACACAGATCCCGGTGATGGCTGACAATAAAATATATTCAACTATTATCAGCGAGGATAAGCAGAAGATAATGATATTCAAAATCCAGACAAGATATCAGAAATTTAATATGGAAACCCTGCTATATGATAACCAGTTTAACCTTATAACTAAAGACAGGCATGTTATTGATTATAATGAACGAAAAGAATCTTATGGTAATTTTTCGCTTGCAAATGACGGGAGCCTGGTTTTTACCTATGATAAGCAATCCGGTTTCAGGGATAACAGTAATGAATTGGGAATTGTAACCAAGGAACCCCTGAAGAATGTATTTGTATACCAGGCCATTGATCTTGATAATAAATATATTGATGAGGTAAAGCTGAAAATTGATAACCTCAATAAACGTTACATCATTAACACATTTTATTATAAAAAAAGCAGGGGCAGTATTGAAGGATTGTTTACGTATATATGGGACAAGGATAATGCGAAAACGTATGCTTCTCAGTTTACCGAATTATATGATTCATTGCGTTATGAAGCAAAGCGGGATGGACTTTTACGTTTTGCTTTCGATAATTTCTTTATCCGGCAGGTGGTAGTTAAAAAAGAGGGCGGCTTTATTCTTACTGCCGAAGATTTTACCAGTGATACCCGTAACAACAACACTTCCTGGAACCGCTATGATTACCTGTACAACCGTTATCCATCCTCTTCAGGTTATTATTATGATCCTTATTCAGGTTATTACAGGCCTTACAATAGTTTTAATAATCAAAGTACTACCCGGTATTATTATGAGAACATCCTGGTGTTGAGTATAAATAAAAATGGAACAACTGAATGGACCAAAGTAATTCAGAAAGAACAATTTGATGATAATGAAGATAATTTTATGTCTTTTTCAACAATGAATTCAGGAGGCGAAGTACATTTTTTATTTAACAGCGACAGAAAATACCAGGTCATTTCCGATCAAAGCATAGCCCCAGACGGAACAATAAAAAGGAACCCTACATTAAAAAGTCCGCAAAGGGGCTACGAGTTTATGCCAAAACTCAGCAAACAGGTTGGGGCGAATCAAATCATCATTCCATGTGCTTACCGGAATAACATCTGTTTTGCCCGAATAGATTTTTAGAACCCGGCCTGGCTCAATCAAAAAATCTTTTTATAATCTCTTATTATTCGCCAACTTCGCAGGGTTAATTTATAATTTATCATTCATAATTTACCACTGCAGTGACCGGTATTTTTAAGTCGAATAACTCGTATAATAATTTTTTGCTTTTGTTATATGGGGTATTATTAAAGTTGCCCATCTTCCTGCATCCGAGAGTTCCTCAGCCCCAGCAAATAGATGGTTTTTTATATAAAGCCTTATTAAACTGGCTGGAGCCAATCGGAAAAAGCCTGCCTGGAATTTACCCCTTTATTGCATTTTCTTTATTATACACCCAGGCCATTTATTTTAATAAGGTAGTGAATGACCAGCGTATTATGCAGCGACCTCATTACCTTACAGGCATGAGTTACCTGCTCATCTCCTCGCTGTTTACGGAGTGGAATATGTTATCCTCTCCGCTTATCATTAACAGTTTGCTCATCTGGGTTTGGGCAAAAATGAGTGGCCTGTATAGTAATCAAAATCCAAAATCTGCTTTATTCAATATTGGTATAGCCATAGGCATATCAACTTTTTTTTATTTTCCTTCCCTTGCTTTTGCAGCCCTTATAATTTTCGGGTTGGCTATTACAAGGCCATTTAAACTGGCTGAGTGGGTAATTTCTTTGTTAGGCATTATCACGCCTTATTATTTTTTACTGGCCATTGTTTTTTTGACTGATAAATGGAAGGGTTACCGTTTTCCGGGTTTTGCTGTTACCTATCCTGTATTCAATCAAACCAATTGGGCGTACGCAGCAATTCTTATAGTTTTGTTTACTTCCATTATCGGTATATTCTTTATTCAGCAAAATTTCCGGCGCCAGCTTATCCAGGCCCGCAAAAGCTGGAATCTTACTTTTCTTTATTTGATGGTAGCCTTATTTGTGCCTTTTATTAATGCCACACATACTTTTGATTACTGGATATTATGTGCCGTGCCATTATCTGCATTTTTAGGTGCCGCTTTTCTTTATCCTGCTAAAAACTGGTTCCCATTGGTTTTACATTGGTTAATGGTTGGTTTTGTAATTGCCATAAACTACTTCGTTAAATAATTAAGATCGTAATTGTACATTTGCAATGTTTATACACCAATCAACTTTTAGTACATGAAATTTGGCGTAGTAGTTTTTCCCGGCAGTAATTGCGACAGGGATATGATGGAAGCCCTTAAAAATGATCTGCAGCAGGAGGTCATTCAACTTTGGCATAAAGACAAAGACATCAGTATGTTTAACACAAATGATTGTATTGTTTTACCCGGTGGTTTCAGTTTTGGCGATTACCTGCGTTGTGGCGCCATTGCCAGGTTTAGCCCCATGATGCAAAGTGTTATTGAATTTGCGAATGAGGGTGGTAAGGTTTTGGGTATTTGCAATGGTTTTCAGATATTATGTGAAAGTGGCCTTTTGCCTGGTGTTCTTTTACGCAACAGCCAGCAACAATTTGTTTGTAAAAATATTTTTATGAAAGAAGCGGCATCTGAAGGAGGCAAGGCTTTAAAAATACCGGTGGCTCATGGTGAAGGGCGTTTTTTTGCAAATGATAAAGCAATGAAAGAAATAGAAATGCACCGGCAGATCATTTATCGCTATTGCGATGAAAAAGGAAATATAAATTCAGCTGCCAATCCAAACGGAGCCATTCATAATATTGCCGGGATATGTAATAAAGAAAGAAATGTTTTTGGTATGATGCCGCATCCCGAAAGAGCCTGCTGCACTGTTTTAGGCAATGAAGATGGGAGAAATGTATTTAATCACCTGTTTGGGATAAATTAACAATAAATGGCTTAAGAGGCCATTAAGCCTGCATCCGGATTTGGTAATTTTGAATATAAAAAACTGTACATGAAAAAGTCAGTGCTGTGTTTGTTTTTAATAACCTTTGCTATTATAGCTAATGCACAGATCAACGACCCGGTTAAATGGGCTTATACCGCAAAAAAAATTTCAAATAAAACTTACGAGCTTCATTTAACTGCAACCATTGATGTTAATTGGCATATGTATGCACAGGATGCAGGCGAAGTACCGGAACCAACAGTCATCAGTTTTACGGCTAATCCTTTGATAACCTTTGATGGTAAAGTAAAAGAAGTAGGAAAACTGGAAATTTTTTTTGACAAGAATCTTAAGTCTGTGTTAAAATATTATGAAAAGAAGGTCGATTTTGTTCAAAATATAAAAGTTAAGTCCTCCATATCAACTGTAGCTAAAGGCTCGGTTTCCTTTGTGGTGTGTAATGATAGGGTATGCTTGCCTCCAAAGGATGTTCCATTTTCAATAAATGTTGGCGGAAAGTGATACCGATAAGTCTTTAGGCCGACATCCCGGTTGTTAGTTATTTCGTAATTTTGGGTATGAAAAAGTTATACATGAAGAAGGCGATATTTAGTTTGTTTTTAATGATGTTTGCTATTGCGGTTAATGCACAGATCAGTAACCCGGTTAAATGGACTTATACCGCAAAAAAAACTGCGGATAAAACTTATGAACTTCATTTAACTGCCATCATTGATGGTAACTGGCATATGTATGCACAGGATGCCGGCAAAGGGCCGGAGCCAACAGTCATCAGTTTTACAGCAAATCCGCTCATAAGTTTTGATGGTAAAGTGAAAGAAGTAGGAAAATTGGAAAAATCTTTTGATAAAAATTTCAACTCTGTATTAAAATATTATGGCAAAAAAGTGGACTTTGTTCAAAAAGTAAAAATAAAATCTTCTGTTGCCACGGTTGTTAAAGGCTCAATAAACTTTATGGTTTGTAACGACAGGCAATGCCTTCCGCCAAGGGATGTTCCATTTACGATTAATGTGGGTGGAAAATAAAAGCACTTTCTATATTATCCCGATATATGCAATCGGGATTTTTTAATAAAAACAGTATGCTTTATAAAAGAATTGGTTTTCTGGTCTCTTTACTGGTTTTCTTTTTTCAGTTTTCCCTTGTTGCTCAGGACTCGACAAATGTTCAATGGACATCAACCGGAAAAAAAATTGCCAATGGGCAGTATGAAATTCATTTAAAGGGAATGATCAGGCAAGGCTGGCATGTTTATGCAAAAGCTAATCAAGCTGCAGGGCTGGAGGGATTAAAGATATCCTTTTCTGATTCAACTATTCAAAAAGAAACCGGCTTAGAGGTATCAGGTAATTCTAAAACAATTACGGATAAAATTTTCGATAATGTGCAGGTTGAAGTTGTAGAAGAAAACATGGAGATCACTCAAACAATAGATATAGCCGGTGTAGTACCAGCCAGGCTTAAGGCAGTTCTGCTTTATAATACTGCCAGCACCGATGCCTTTATCCCGGAAGAAAAGAAGATTGAAATTCAAATGGAAGGAGGGGTAGATATGTCGGCATCCAACAGGATATTAATTCCTTCCATCGATTTAAAAAACCCGGTGAATACCTGTGGCGGAACTGGCATCAGTACTGAAGAATCGGCCTCGAATGGTTTATTCACAATCTTTTTTTTAGGATTCCTTGGTGGCTTGCTTGCATTGATCACCCCTTGTGTTTTTCCTATGATACCTTTAACGGTTTCTTTCTTTACCAAAAAAGCTGCTACTAAAAGGAAGGGGATCTTTAATGCAACACTTTATGGTTTTTTTATTTTCCTCATCTATATACTTCTAAGTGTACCTTTTTATTTTATTGACAGTGCCAGCCCTGAAATATTAAATTCAATATCCACTAACCCATGGTTGAACGTGGGTTTCTTTGCCATATTTATAATTTTTGCTTTATCATTTTTTGGTTTATATGAGATTAGTTTGCCTTCAAGTTTTTCCGGCAAGGCAGATGCCAAAGCGGGAACCGGAAATATTGTTGGAATATTTTTCATGGCACTTACTTTGGCCATTGTCTCATTTTCATGTACCGGCCCCATTTTAGGGTCATTATTGGTAGGATCATTAACCGGGGGAGCAGTTCAGTTAACAGCTGGTATGGGTGGCTTTGGACTGGCGTTGGCATTACCATTTGCCTTATTTGCTTTATTTCCCAACTGGTTAAATTCATTGCCAAAGTCCGGTGGATGGTTAAATGCGGTAAAAGTGGTTTTAGGTTTTATTGAAGTAGCGCTTGCTATCAAATTTTTATCCAATGCCGACCTGGTAAAACATTGGGGATTATTAAAACGGGAAGTATTTATCGGGATATGGATATTGGCTGGCATTGGGATCACTTTATATCTACTGGGTAAAATAAAATTTCCTCATGACAGCCCCATAAAAAAATTAAATAAAGCACGAATTGTCTTGGCCATTGTTTTTGGAGTCTTTACTATTTACTTAATTCCTGGGTTAACAAATACAAAGTGGGCGAATCTTACCTTGATAAGTGGTTTTCCGCCTCCATTATATTATAGCCTGTATCAAAGCGGTAATGAATGTATTTTAGATTTGAATTGTTCTCATGATTATGAAGAAGGATTATTAATGGCGATGGGAGAAAACAAACCAATACTTTTGGATTTTACCGGCTATGCCTGTGTAAACTGCCGGCGTATGGAAGAAAATGTGTGGAGTGACCCTGAAGTATATAAGATAATGAAAGAGAAATTTATTGTGGTTTCGCTATATGTAGATGATAAGAAAAAACTTTCAGCAGCACAACAGTTTACTTACAAAACCAAAGACGGGGTAGAAAAAGAAATAATTACGGTGGGAGATAAGTGGGCAACATTTGAAACAGAGAATTTTAAGAATAATGCACAACCACTCTATGCCATTTTAAGTACAGATGAAATATTATTAAACAACCCGGTAGGGTATACACCCGGTATTAAAGAATATAAAGATTGGTTACAATGTGGCCTCGAAGCGTTTGAAAAGAGGAAAAAATGATATAGTTATAGTAATGAAAAAGCCTCCGTTAGTTCCGGAGGCTTTTAGTTTGTGTTTGGGAGTTACAAAACTTTATAGAGCAATTTGTTTTTCGGTCATCAGTTTTCTGAGGTTAATTAAACCATACCGCATACGGCCAAGGGCTGTATTAATACTACATTGAGTTAAGTCGGCAATTTCTTTGAAGCTTAAATCGGCATAGTGGCGTAAAATAATTACCTCTCTCTGGTCTTCAGGTAGCATATCAACCATTTTTCTTACCCTTTCATGACTTTGGCCATTCATCATCTTATGATCGGCGCCGGGCTCAGAAAAATTAAGTACTTCAAAAATGTCACGGTCCTCACTTGTCTTAATAGTAGGGGTACGTTTAACTTTTCTGAAATGATCAACACACATGTTGTGGGCAATACGCATGGCCCATGGCAGGAATTTTCCCTCATCGGTATAACGACCACCCTTTAAAGTGTCAATAATACGGATGAAAACATCCTGGAAAATGTCTTCGCTCAGGTACTTGTCTTTAACCAATAAATAAATAGAGGTGTAAATTTTGTCCTTGTAACGCACTATAATGGTTGCAAGGGCATTGGCATCTCCTTCCATATACAAATGGATAAGCTGCTGGTCGGTAAGGTTGTTTAGGCATTTCATAAACTTCTACAGTTTTAGATTGTTAGGACTTTGATAAGAGTACCAAAAAAGGGAGAAAAATTCGTAGAAGTCTTTTAGATAGGCTCGAACGGCTTTTCATTTTTTTGGATATTGGACTGTAAAAATATAAGATGCTTTTTGATTTAGTATGAGTAAAAACACTCAATTTTTCATACCCATCAACTTGGTAAAAATACTAAATGGTAGTATACAGCAAATAGGTGAACCCTTCTTTAAGAAAAGTTTCACATATGTAAAGAAGCACAATTAATGTAAGTATTTTTGATCATGGTTACTGTAAAAACAAAATATAAAGAAGAGTCTATATCTAAACAGTCAGGCATTTATATTAAAGGTGCCAGGGTACATAATTTAAAAAATGTAGATGTTACAATTCCCCGAAATAAATTGATAGTAGTTACGGGTGTATCAGGTTCCGGAAAATCATCCCTGACAATTGATACACTTTTTGCAGAGGGCCAGCGCCGGTATGCGGAAAGCCTGAGTTCTTATGCCAGGCAGTTCATGCAAAGAATGAATAAACCTGATGTGGATTATATAAAAGGGTTATGCCCGGCCATTGCTATTGAACAAAAAGTAATTACCCGAACACCCAGAAGTACGGTGGGTAGTATGACAGAAATATATGATTACCTGCGACTGTTATTTGCAAGGGCAGGTAAAACCATTTCACCCATCAGTGGCAAAGAAGTAAAAAAAGATGATGTGGAAGATGTGATAAATGCAATTGAAAATTTAAGTAAAGGAGACAAAGTATTGTTGTTGGTCCCGTTTAAGCAACATGCTAAAAGAAATGTAAAAGAAGAGTTGAATATTCTTTTACAAAAGGGTTTCTCACGGCTCTATATGAGTAATGAAGTTGTACCTATTGAAGACATTTTGGAATCTGAGAAAAAGGTCAATATTAAAAACCCTAATTCAGTTTTTCTGCTTATTGACAGGTTGATTGCAAAAAAATTTGATGAAGATGAAAGACACCGTGTTGCTGATTCAGTGAATACTGCTTTTTATGAAGGTGAAGGCGAAATGTATATAGAAGTGAATAAAAGTAAGCCAGTTCATTTCTCTAATAAATTTGAGGCGGATGGGATACAATTTGAAGAACCCGTGCCTAATTTATTTTCTTTTAATAACCCTTTTGGCGCCTGCCCAACCTGCGAAGGTTTTTCACAAATTTTAGGAATTGATCCTGATCTGATAATCCCTGATAAAAATTTAAGTGTTTACGAAGGAGCTGTAGCTCCATGGAAAGGGGAGAAACTTGGCTTGTGGAAAGAACAATTTGTAAAAGCAGCAAAGAAATTTAATTTCCCTGTTCACAAACCCATTATTGATCTGACAGAAAAACAGTTGACTGAACTTTGGGAAGGTAACGAACATGTGAATGGCATCAATGCATTTTTTAAAGAAGTGGAACAGAATTTATACAAAGTTCAGTACCGTGTTTTATTAAGTCGCTACAGAGGACGGACATTGTGTACCTCCTGCAAAGGTTATCGCTTACGAGACGAAGCCCTATATGTAAAAGTGGGTGGTAAACACATTGGAGAGTTGTGTGAACTGCCGGTAAAAGATCTGCAGCTTTGGTTTGCATCATTAAAACTGAGTGAATATGACCAACAAGTTGCAAAAAGAATTTTGATTGAGATCAATCATCGGATAAAAACCCTTCTTGATGTGGGACTTGGATATCTCACTTTAAACCGGTTAGCAAATTCATTAAGCGGTGGAGAGAGCCAACGAATTCAGTTGACACGTAGCTTAGGTAGTAATCTAACCAACTCCTTGTATATTTTAGATGAACCATCTATTGGCTTACACAGCCGTGATACGGAACGGTTGATCAGTGTATTAAAAGAATTAAGAGACCTTGGAAATACAGTTGTTGTGGTAGAGCATGATGAAATGATGATGAGGGAAGCAGATCATATTATTGACATGGGACCACTGGCAAGCCATTTGGGTGGCGAAGTAGTAGCTGAAGGAAACTACGATGAAATAATAAGTAATACAGAAAGTTTAACCGGGAAATATTTATCAGGTCAGATGAAAATTGACCCACCGGAAAAAGTGCGTAAATGGAATCGTTCTATAAAGCTGGAAGGAGCCAGGCAGAATAATTTAAAAAATATAACGGTAGAATTCCCATTAAATACATTGTGTGTTGTAAGTGGAGTTAGTGGCAGTGGTAAAACAACCCTGGTAAAGCAAATACTATATCCGGCACTTCAAAAACTAAAAGGTGAATTTATTGAAAAAGCTGGATTGCATAAAACCATTACAGGTGATGTAGATTCTATTTCTCAAATTGAAATGATTGACCAGAACCCAATCGGGAAATCTTCAAGAAGTAATCCGGTAACTTATATAAAAGCCTATGATGAGATCCGGGATTTATACAGCAACCAGCCTTTAAGCAAAATGCGGGGATTTCAACCCAAACATTTTTCATTTAATGTAGATGGAGGTAGATGTGATGCCTGTAAAGGTGAAGGTGAACAAACGATAGAAATGCAGTTTTTGGCAGATGTGCACCTTACCTGTGATGTTTGTGGAGGGAAACGTTTTAAAGAAGAAGTACTGGAAGTAAAGTACAATGACAAAAGTATTTTTGATGTATTAGACATGAGTGTAGATGATGCCTTATATTTTTTTAGTGATGTGAAAGAAGTAGCAAAAAAAATACAGCCTCTCAGTGATGTGGGATTAGGTTATGTAAAGTTAGGTCAGTCTTCAGATACACTTTCGGGTGGTGAAGCACAAAGAGTGAAACTGGCTTCATTTTTAGGTAAGGGTAAAAGCCAGGGAAGCATCTTATTTATTTTTGATGAACCTACTACCGGACTTCATTTTCACGACATAAAAAAATTACTTGCTTCTTTTAATGCTTTAATAGAACAGGGCCATTCAATTATTGTAATTGAACATAATATGGATGTGATACGAAGTGCTGATTGGATCATTGACCTGGGGCCTGATGCCGGCGATAACGGCGGAGAACTCGTTTATGCAGGGGAACCGTTTAGTTTTAAAAATGCAAAAAAAAGTTACACGGCCAAATTCCTGTAAACCAGTACTTTCTCTAAATTAATCTCTGCAAAGCCTCATTAAGGCTATAAAAAAATATAAATTTCCTTTGTTTTTTCAAATATTCGGTATAATATTACAGTTGAAACCGGTGAACAAAGTTTTAATAATATAAAATTTTGTTACTCCACACCCCCCACAAGAATTCATTTTGATTACCTCAAGTTTTCAATCTTAAGTTAGTAGATTATTTATTTTTTGTTCAGTAATGCAGTGTAATGCGTAACTGTCATTAACATATTCTTCCTATCCGCCCTATCCTCCTCAAAAGCCGTACCTGTCCATTTCCTGCTGTAATAAACCAACAGCTTATCTCAAACTATTTAAAAAATAAAAATGGACAACATGAAAAAGTTTGTACTTCACCCGAAACTACTCACCATTACATTGGTGATAATTAATTTGTTTTTGGCTAGCACTGCATTTGCCAAGACAACAACATGGACCCCAACTATAGGAGGTTTATGGACCACAGCTGGTAACTGGAATAATGGTTTGCCGGTTGCAGGAGATGATGTTATCATTAACAGTAATCAATCGGCTGCAATTACTGCTGTGCCAATAATTAGCCTGGCAAGTTTGACAGTAAGTGGCAACTGTAATCTGGTTCCATTTGCAAGTGGTAATACAATTACTGTTACAGGAGTATTTTCTGTATCAACCGGGGTAACGTTATCGATGGGTACAAGTGGTACTTCCCGGTTTAATGTGACACTAGGTTCTGTCAGTGTGGGATCAGTTGACGGAACACTGAATGTTTATAGTACAGGTACAAATGGACTGTTTACAAATAACGGAACGTTAAGTATAGGAAGTGCAGGTTTTATTGCTGATGGTGGTGGGGCAAATAATACTGACTTTAGTTTAAGCGCTACAGGTATTTTGAAAATAGCTTCTACAACTGGTATTTCAACCACAGCAGGAACCGGTAATATAAGATTGACTGGTACACGTACATATACAGCGGGCTCAGAAATAGTATATGATGGAAGTGCGGCACAGGTTACCGGGAATGGAATACCTACAACTTCAGATATAACGATTGATAATCCTGCAGGAGTTACTTTAACTGCTGCATTGACGAGTGCAGGAACCCTAACAATCACTAACGGACAGCTGGATCTGGCAAATACAAATCTCAGTGTTAGGGCCCTAACAGGTTCAGGTAATATAACTCATGCAAGTGGTGCTGCAGGTGCAAGAACAATATCAGTTACAGGAACTACAAGTCCTGCTGCTTATTCAGGTGTAATCAGTAATGGTACCGCAACTTCAGTTTCACTGGCTAAAAGCGGTAGTGGTACGCTTACTTTATGGGGTTTAAATACTTATACAGGTACAACAACAATCAGTGCAGGTACTATAAGTATAACCACACTGGAAAATGTAAGTGGCGGAGCAAGTTCATTAGGTGCTCCTACAAGTGCTGCGAATGGAACTATAGCACTTACTACCGGATCATCAATATTAAAGTATACAGGTTCAGGACATTCTTCAAATCGTATTATTGCAACCTCAACTGATGGTTCTATTATTGATGCATCAGGCACCGGAACATTAACCTTAACAGGTGGTGTAACATCAGGTGGTGGAAGTGATGACGTAGAATTGACAGGAACAGGTGTAGGTGCAATGAACAGTGTAATCGCTACTTCGGGTGGATTACTTGATAAAACAGGTGCAGGTACATGGATATTTGGTGCAGCCAATACATATACAGGAACAACAACTGTAAGTGCCGGTAAATTGGAATATGGAATTAATAACGCCATATCTACAGGTGCTGTTACAGTAAGTGGTGGTACCCTTGACATGAAAACTTTTTCAGATGCTGTTGGTACGGTTACAGTAAGTGGCGGTGGAATAATTACCGGTACAACTGGTGTTTTAACTGGTTCTTCTTATGCGGTACAAAGTGGTACAATAAGTGGAATATTAGGTGGAACAGGAGCTTTAACTAAAACAACTTCAGGTACAGTAATTCTTTCGGGAACTAATACTTATACAGGCGTAACAACGATAAGTGCAGGTATATTAAGTGTTAGTACAATTGGTGATGGTGGCGTTGCAGGAAATTTAGGTGCTGCCACAAATGCAGCAGCCAATTTAGTACTGAATGGAGGTACATTACAGTATACAGGAGCAACTGCTTCTACAAACAGGAACTATACATTACCTAATGGTACTACTTCAACTTTTGAAATAACAACAGGCGCTAACACACTTACAATATCAGGTGCAAGTACTGCTACATCAGGTGCTCTTACTAAAACCGGAGCAGGTAAATTGCAACTTTCTGGCGCAAATGGATATACAGGTACAACTACTATAAGTGCAGGTACACTTTCATACGGTGTTAGCAACGCATTATCTAATGGTGCAGTTATTGTAAATGATGGAGGAATTTATGATCTGAATGGTTTTTCAGATGTAATAGGAGCTTTGACAGTTAATAGTGGAACTACTGGAGGGTCGGTTACAACCGGAGCAGGCACACTTACATTGGGTGGTAATGTATCTTCTACTGGTGGTGCAGCAAATGCATCAATCAGTGGTAATCTTGCTCTGGCTGCTACCCGTACATTTACAATTACTAATGGCGCAGACGGATTAACTGTTTCTGCAATAATTAGTGGTGCTACATTTGGTGTTACTAAAGCTGGTAATGGAACCCTTACTTTCTCTGGCGTTAATACTTACACTGGCGTTACCTCTGTAGGTGCAGGTACATTAAGTGTAGGAACAATTGGTAATGGAGGCATTGCCGGAAATCTTGGACAAGCAACTAATGTAGCGGCTAACTTAGTATTAGGTGGCGGCAGATTATTATATACAGGAGCTACCGCTTCAACTAATCGTGCTTTTACATTGACTAGTGCCACTACTTCAACTATTGATATCTCAACCGGTGCAACTGTCTTAACTATGTCAGGTGCTGCTGCTGCTACTTCAGGTTCAATAATAAAAGCAGGAGATGGTTCTTTGACTTTATCAGGAGCAAACGCATATACAGGTACAACAACTATCAGTGCCGGTGAATTAATAGCTGGTGCTAATGTTACTGCCAGTGTTGCTGGTCCATTTGGTAATGCAGCAACAGCAATCGTACTTGGTAATGCATCAACAACGGCAAATAACTCAAGTGCGTCATTACTTACAGGCGGAGCTTTTACAATTGCCCGTACTGTTACTGTTGCCAATCAGACCACTACTGGAACTTATAGTATTGGTGGAAATACAGACAATAATTCAACCTTTAGCGGATTGATCACTTTTAGTAAACCATTTTCAGTAACTCAGGTTGCAACAACTGGTGCAAATACACTTACTATTTCAGGAGGAATGACAGGAGGTTTAGCAGGGAATAAAACTGTTACATTTGATAATGATGGAGCTGCCATTGTAAGCACTGTTGCTATCAGTAATGGAACAGGAACAACCCTTATCCGCAAAATAAATAATGGTGTATTAACCATGAACTTTGCTAATACTTATACCGGGGGTACTACACTTGACGCAGGCGGAATAAAACTTATCAATACTGCAGGTTTAGGTGCTGCAGGCCAGGCCGTAACACTTAACAGCGGAGCATTGGTTTTATCAACTAACACAACTGTAAATGCTTATAATATAACTGTTGGTGGTAGTGTAAGTATCTTCTCAGACAGGTTAACTGCAGGAGGAGGTATAACTCATGTGTTGGGTACATTATCTATCGGCAACTCTACTTTGTTCTCATATCTTGGTGCTAACGTTAATGACGCAACTGGAGGCTTAACATTTGGTGCAACAACATTTACTGCATCTACACCTGTATTTGATGTATCAAACGGTTTAATGAATGTTACCCTGGGTGCTTTAACTGGTAATTTTGCCTTTACTAAAGCAGGAGGCGGACAACTTACTCTGGGTACAGCATCTCCTGCACGTACTGGTGGAACATCAACGCTGCAGGCAGGTACTTTAAAATTAAGCAATGCAAGCGGCCTTGGAACAAATACAGTTCCATTACAACTTAACGGTGGTACATTGGATCTGGCAACAGATGCAACTGTTAATGCTTATAACACAACTGTTGGTGGCGATGTAACTATTATGTCAAACAAAGCTACTGCAGCAAGTGCAGGAATTACACATATACTTGGAACATTAAGCATTGGTGCAAATACTTTAGATGTAAACCAGGGTGCTAATGTAACCAGTGGTACAGCAGCGGTTCAGTTTGGTAATTTCACCATGACTGGTGCACCAATACTTAGCCCGAATACTGCCAACTTATTAATGGCAGGTAATGCAAGCGGAGCATTTAAATTAACAAAGGCTGGTACAGGTATTTTACAAAAAATAACAACAGCCTGGACTCTTGGCGGCGATTTTGAAATGAATGCAGGAACTTTTAATGCAACTACACAGAATACAACTATACTTGGAAACTGGATTAATAACGGAGGAACACATACAGCGAGTGGTGCATCAACTGTTATTTTTAATGGAGGTACAATGCAAAGTATTGGTGGCAGTTTATCTACTACTTTTAATAATTTAACTGTTGATAACACAAGCGGAGTTAGTTTAGGTAATAACGAAACAGTAAATGCAGTAGTAACTTTAAACAATGGTATCCTAACTATACCAACCGGTAATACTTTAACTATTGCAAATGGTAATGCAATCGGAGGTTCTGGTTTTGGTGCAACTAAACAAATAGCCACCCTGGTAGATTATGGTACTGGTGCTAAAGGTTTTGTTAGGGTTAATAATATGACTACTTCTGTAGCATATCCATTGCCAGTTGGCGATGGTACCAATTATTTACCTGTAGCACTTACACCTTCCGATGCTGTAACAGCAAATAACACTTATAGTGTTTGTGTATTTCAAGGGATCACAACCGATGGCGAACCAAATGGTACTCCATTTTCTGCAGTTCAAAAAAACAGGTGTGTAGATGCGGTATGGACAGTAAATTATAATGGTCCGGGTACACCTACTGCAGCTCCTGCTACTATGAAACTGGATTGGCCTGAATCTCTGGAAGGTCCTTATTTCTCAGCATTGGGAGACAATTTAATTGGTATTGCCCATTATGGTCCGGCCTGGGGAACTTGCCAGGCATTAGCATCATCAGGAAACAATTCAACTAATACAGTTGCACTTGATAATATAACCCAGTTCTCACCATTTGCTGTAGGTTGGATTGATGCTTCAGGTGGAGTACTGGCAATTAAGATCACTTATTTCAATGCTTCTAAAGGCAATGGTTATAATAGCTTGAACTGGCAGGCAGCCTGCTCATCTTCACAGGCTATATTTGAGATTGAGCGTTCAACTGACGGTATTAATTTTACCACCATTTCAAGCATTACTGCCAGCCAGGCACGTTGTGCACAGCCATTCAGCTACAACGATAATACTGCCCCGGCAGGAACTGTTTTCTATCGTATCAAAATTATTGATGTTGATGGTAAGATCACTAATTCAGCTATTGTAAAATTAAGCACACAGTCAAAAGATATGCAGTTGGTGGGAGTATCACCTAACCCGGTATCTAATATTGCACAATTAAAGATCAATACCATTAAAAATGAAGTTGTAGATCTTGCAATAGTATCAGTAGATGGTAAAGTGGTGTACCGTAGCAGCATACAAGTTCAACCAGGTTCGAGCGTGGTTAATATGGACATTGCTAATTTACCGGGCGGTATCTATATGATCAAAGGCCTGTTCAGCGATGGACAAACCAATACACTTAAGTTCATAAAAAAATAAAGCTTAGATATTATTAGTCCTAAGCCCTCAAAGCGCCCCATCCGGGGCGCTTTGTTTATGCAGTTATACCAATTAGGAGGCATTTACAGTGAACAAATGTTCAAAAAATGTTATTAATTCTTTGAGATGTCATATTTTCAGTTTAATTTTAATTATTAAATTCTGATAAACAAACGTAAAGTTTGTACTAATTGCTACTAATCCCGTCTGAAATTAGTTTGAATGCCACAAGTTTTCAATCTATCAGTTTGTCAATATTGCTATGTAAAATAACTGGTGCTTAAAACACACCTACTATTCAGCATCCTCTATACTCAATTAATAAAACAGACTACATGAAAAGATTTGTACTTAATCCAAAGCCATACATCATCACTTCGATGTTTGCAATTTTGTTTTTATTCAGCACAGTTAAAAGTTTTGGTGCACTTAAGACCTGGGCAGGTGGTACCGGTGCAGGTAAAAATTGGACTACCCCAGCAAATTGGGGAGGAACAGCTCCGGCTGCCGGAGATGATATATTATTTAATACTGCAGGCACTATAACATTTTCCACAATGCCTGCAAGTGTTACCTATGGTTCTTTAACAATCCAACAGGGAACAGTAACCCTTATTGGAGGAGCTGCATGTACCTTAACACTGGGTAGTGCCGCTGATCCGGATTTTGAGATATTTTTTGCCGGCGATCTTACCATTGGAACAAATGTAAATATAACTTTAGCTGCAAGTGCTTTTGCAAGAATCAGCGGTAATTTTACAATTAATGCCGGCAGTACTTATAATACCGATGGAACTTCAGTTGTTACAACCGTATTTGCTGGAATTACCAACAAGGGTTCACTTACATGCGCTACAGCCAGTAAATTATTAATGAATGGTGGGGCAGCTTACTTTCATAGCCAGAATGCCGGAACAATTCCATCTGCAACCTGGGATTTCTTTTCAACCTGTTCTATTACCGGAATGACTACAACACATCCTGCTGGAGGAAACCAGGCATTTGGTAGTCTCACTTATGACTGCCCAGGTATGACGACAACTAATATAGCAATGCCAAGTGGCCTGTCCGTTGCAAATGGGTTTTCTGTAAATAATACAGGGACATTCCGGTTACTGATGACAGCTGGGTCATTTACTGTAGGAGGAGACTTTAATCTGCCAGGTGCCGGTAACTTTACCATTTCAGGTACAACGGATAGAACGCTTACTGTTCTTGGAGGTGTATTTATAACGGGTGGAAACCTGGACCTCTGTAGCGGCCTTCCCGGTAATGTGGGTACATTGAACGTTGGGGGTAATTTTAATAATTTTGGTGCAATCACCGAAACCGGTACAGGCAAGGGAGTTATAAATTTTAATGGTACTACAGCACAAAATTTTAACCAATCGGGGGCACTTGTAAATAATGTTGATTTTGGTATTAATAATTCTGCAGGTGTTACATTTACAGCTTCTACAACTATAAATGGTGCTTTAACATTAACAAACGGTATATTAAACATACCGGCTGCTAACACATTAACCATTGCTAGTGGTAATGCAATTGGCGGTTCTGGTTTTAGTGCAACCAAACATATCAACACCCAGGTAGCAGGAGCCACTCATGGCTTTTTGCAGGTGGATAATATGGTAGCATTAGGGGCCTATACTTTTCCAATGGGTAATGGTACATCATATTTGCCTATAATATTGACCCCAGCCACTACAAGTAGTTTTAGTGTTGGCGTTTTTACAGGTATTACTGAAAATGGCTTGCCTAACGGCTTAGCATTTACACCTGCAAAAAAAGCAGGGGTTGTTGATGCTGTTTGGACGATTAACCGAAATTCCGGCACAAGCGCCGATATGACATTGGCCTGGCCAGCCGCATTAGAAGGTGCAACATTTGCTACCTACACAACTACACAAATTGGTATATCTCATTGGGATGGTCCAAACTGGGGTACTTCAGCAGGAACTGGTAATAATAGTTTAAATACCGCCACCCGTTCAGGTGTATCTGTGTTTTCTCCATTTGGCGTAGGTAAAACGCCTTATTTACTGCCTGTTAAATTCAGCTACCTGAATGCAGCAAAAGGCAATGGCTACAATACTTTAAACTGGAAAGCAGCATGCAACAGTACTGAAGTTACTTTTAGCATTGAGCGTTCAACTGATGGGAGGAATTTCACTGCTATCAATTCTATTACAGCAAGCCAGTCACGTTGTGCCCAGCCATTTGATTATGTAGATAACAACAGTTTATCAGGTACTGTTTTTTATCGTATCAGATCAACCGAAATTACCGGCACTGTTACCTATTCAAACATTGTAAAAGTTACCGATCAGCAAAAAGATATGCTGTTAACAGCGATATTGCCTAACCCGGTTATGGATCAGGCCCAACTAAGTATTAGCACAGCTAAAAAGGATGTCGTAGACTTAATAATAGTATCTATGGAAGGTAAAATAGTACAGCGCAGTAGTGTTCAGTTACAGGCCGGATCAAGTATTATTAATTTAGATTTGGCTGCTCTTCAGAAAGGCATGTATATGATAAAAGGTACGTTCAGCAATGGACAAACAAGTATAATTAAATTCACTAAACAATAATTCGAAACAGCAATCTTTAAAAACGAAAAGTGCCTGGGTTCAGGCACTTTTTTATTTTTGTATTTATAAATTCTTATCTCAGCCTGTCACTATCCTTAATCAGTTTCGCATCTTTATTTATTGACCTTGCTGCTAAAAAAAAAGCAAGGACAATGATACTATGTAAAATGGCTGTTAAAGAATAAGTGCCCTGGGTAAAAGTTTTTACCTCACGATAGTATAAAAAGATCAAAACAGCTTCCAGTAAAATTCCTAAAACACAAAGCCGCAGTTGCAATGTTCTCTTCTTAAAAAGAAAAATATTAAATAGTGCCAAGCCACCTACAATTACAGTTGTAATTAAAAGCAAAATATTTTCTGTAGCATTTAATTCATAAGGCGATAAGCCTTTTGCATTGGTGCCGCTGTAATAAGGGAATTTAAATGAAGCAAATGCGCAGGCTGAGGCCAGTAAAAGCCAGAGGGATTGAATTCTTTGAATCATAAAAATGCGTTTGATTTATTTTAATTCGGGATATAACGGAAATTGTAACATAAAATCTTTTACATCATTCTTTACCGATGTGATGTTATTTTCATCATCAGCATTCATCAGTACTTTATCAATCATGCCCACTACAGATTCCATGTGTCCTTCTTTCATTCCCCTCGTAGTAATAGCCGGAACACCAACACGTATACCTGATGTTACAAACGGGCTTTTATCATCGAAGGGAACCGCATTTTTATTTAAAGTTATGTGTGCTTTATCTAATGTTTCCTGTGCTTTTTTGCCTGTTAAATTTTTATTGCGCAGATCGATCAGCATTAAATGATTGTCGGTACCATTACTGATAAGATCGTAGCCACGATCTACAAATGCTTTGGCCATTGCCTGTGCATTGCTGATAACCTGTTTACCATAGGCTTTAAAGTCTTCTGAAAGTATTTCGCCAAAAGACACAGCTTTGGCAGCAATAACATGTTCCAGTGGTCCGCCTTGTGAGCCGGGGAAAACAGCCAGGTCAAGTAATGAACTCATCATTCTCAGGTTTCCTTTAGGATCTTTTATTCCCCATGGGTTTTCAAAATCATGGCGAAGCATAATGATGCCGCCTCTTGGTCCCCGTAATGTTTTGTGCGTGGTGGATGAAACTATATGGCAATGATCAAATGGATCATTTAATAAACCGGTGGCAATTAACCCGGCTGGATGAGCAATATCTGCAAATACAACGGCACCAATTTCATCGGCAATGGCACGTATTCGTTTATAATCCCAGTCACGACTGTAAGCAGAAGCCCCGCAGATGATCATCTTTGGTTTTTCTGCTCTTGCTTTTGTTTCTAATTGTTCATAGTCTACAATGCCATCTTTAGTTACACCATAATGCAGGGCATGATAAGTTTTTCCACTAAAGTTGGCCGGGCTGCCATGTGTCAGGTGTCCCCCCATACTTAAATCAAGCCCCATGAACTTCTCGCCGGGTTTCATTACAGCCAGAAATACGGCGCCATTTGCCTGGGCACCACTGTGCGGTTGTACATTGGCCCATGAGCACTTAAATACTTTTTTCAAACGGTCAATAGCTAATTGTTCAATTTCGTCCACTACTTCGCAACCACCATAATATCTCTTACCCGGGTATCCTTCAGCATATTTATTCGTAGGTACAGTACCCATGGCCTGCATTACCTGTAAGCTGGTAAAATTCTCGGAAGCGATCAGTTCAATGCCATTACGCTGGCGTTCGAGTTCTTTATTAATTAAGTCAAAAACCAAAGTATCTTTCTGCATAAAGTAGTATTAGAGCTACAAATATAAGCAGCACTTGTTACTTTGATAAATTGATTATAAAAAGGAAAATGTGTACAGGATACATAATTAATCAAAATTTACTACTTTCACACCCGTTTCAAGCAATAAACAAAATCAATTGTAAACTAAATGTTCTGCCCAAGGCAGATTAGTGTTTCACAATGAAGGTAATAATTCCAGTAGCAGGGGCAGGCACAAAACTTCGTCCGCATACATATACACAGCCTAAAGCATTAATTCCACTTGCAGGAAAAACCATTCTCAGCATCATTGTTGATCAGCTGCATGAGGCCGGTATAGAGGATTTTATTTTTATCATCGGTTACCTGGGGGAAAAAATACAGGATTATGTAAAAGACAAATACCCTCACTTAAACTGTCATTTTGTTCAGCAGAGCGAACGCTTTGGAATAGGTCACGCTATCAGCCTTACTAAAGAAATAGTTGGCTCAGATGAAGTATTAATTGTTTTGGGAGATACCATTGCAGAGTACGATGTAAAAGAAGTTATAAATACCTCTTCCTCTATGTTGGGTGTGAAAAGGGTGGATGACCCACGGAATTTTGGTGTAGCAGAGATTGAAGACGATGGTTTTATCAGCCGTGTTGTTGAAAAGCCTTCAATCCCAAAAAGCAATATGGCCCTGGTAGGTGTGTATAAGATAAAAGAAACCAGTTTTCTTTTCTCCTGCCTTGAAAAAATAATAGCTACCGAAACAAAAAGTTATGATGAATTCAGCCTGACCGATGCCCTGGAGTGTATGATACAGAGTGGCGCAAAGTTTCAGTCATTTAAAGTACAGAATTGGTTTGACTGCGGTAAAAAAGAAACCTTACTGGAATCAAATGCTACATTACTGAAAAAATTTGGCGGGAATGTTACTGAAAATAATTCATTTGAAAATACCATTATTATTCCTCCTGTAAATATTGCCGAAGGATGTGATATAAAAAATTCGGTTATTGGCCCTAATGTGGCCATTGGAGAAAATACCACCCTGAATCATGCTATTATCAAAGATTCAATAATCGGGTCCTATTCAAACCTTTTTGAAATTGTTCTGAACAATTCGCTTATAGGAAGCGATGCAGAAGTAAAGGGAGTCAACCGGAGCTTGAATATTGGGGACAATACCGCTATTGATTTAAGCGGGGGAGGCAATAAAGCATAGGTACTCACATACCCTCAGCCATTTCTTTTGATCCTGTAATCTTTTTGCCGTTTTTTATAAAAAACGGATGAATTTTGAAATAAAAGCGTTTACTTTGCGTTTCAAAGTACTTTCTGTTTGTTACTTATTTTTAACTGATATTTGAAAACAAGTATAACTGATAAAGATGCATAACAGGATTACAGCACTTTTTAATATTGATTATCCCATTGTACAGGCAGGTATGATATGGGCCAGTGGTTGGCGCCTGGCCAGTGCGGTAAGCAATGCAGGGGCATTGGGGTTAATTGGAAGCGGCAGTATGTATCCGGAAGTATTGAGGGAACATATTCAAAAATGTAAAGCTGCAACACAAAAACCCTTCGGTGTAAATGTGCCCTTATTATATGCTGATATCGATAAACACATACAGATCATTATTGAAGAAAAAGTTCCGGTTGTTTTTACATCAGCCGGTAACCCTAAAACCTGGACAACTGTTTTAAAACAACAGGGAATACAAGTAGTACACGTGATCAGCAGCAGTAAATTTGCACTAAAAGCACAAGAAGCCGGATGTGATGCAGTTGTGGCGGAGGGATTTGAAGCAGGGGGACATAATGGGAGAGAAGAGACCACTACCATGGTATTGGTGCCTGCGGTTTGTGCAGCAGTTGAAATTCCTGTTTTGGCTGCAGGAGGTATTGCAACAGGAAAACAAATGATGGCCGCAATGGTGTTGGGAGCAGATGGGGTACAGATAGGCAGCCGTTTTATTGCCAGCCCGGAAGCATCGTCTCATGAAAAGTTTAAAAACCTTGTAATCGCATCAGCAGAGGGAGATACCCAATTGACTTTAAAAAAACTGACACCGGTAAGAATGTTGAAGAATGATTTTTTTGCACAGGTTCAGAAAGCAGAACAGGAATGTGCATCAATTGAAGAATTGCAGAAATTATTAGGAAGGGCACGGGCAAAACGTGGTATGTTTGAAGGCGATCTGGATGAAGGTGAACTGGAAATAGGACAGGTTAGTGCAATCATCAATAAAATAAAACCAGCTGCAGAAATCGTAAAAGAAATATGGAATGAGTTTGAAACAACATTAAAGCAGCCACTAAAATAAATTATTATATTTGCGCATTATTAAAATTTTGTAAATCAATCCCCAACCAATGTTACTAATCTTCAGCCAGGTGTATACCAGGTTTAAAAAAACGATTGCTTTATTTGGTATACTTTTTTTCTTTGTTACTAATCTTGCAAATGCCCAAAATCCACCGGTTCTCAAAGATCCAAATAGCCCTGATGTTCCCACTTTACCTACCGGGATGCCACCAGCAGAGTTGTACAACTTATTAAAGGATAAAAACGGGGAAAGTGCTAAAACAACCGGTACTGATAAAAATAATGCGCTTAAAGAAAAAATTGAAAAGGATAGCCTGGTCAAAGAAAGTACACCTCAATCTCAAAACCCTACAGAAGATACATATGGTATGCATTTGTTTAGGGGAGGGGTAGTAGCTTCCCTTACCGAATTATCAACACCACCTTTAGATTACCCCATTGGAGTTTATGACCGGATCATTGTTTCTCTCTGGAATGGTGCAGAAGCCACGTTAGACTATACAGTTGCAAGGGATGGTTCTATTTTTCCTGCAAGCATAGGTAAGATATATTTGCAGGGCTTAACTTTTGAAAATGTGAGGTCTCTTTTAACACAACGGTTTAAATCCTATGTACCTCCATCTACTAATATCTCTGTATCCCTCGGACAGCCACGTACTATTTCAATAAATGTTGCAGGCGAAATAAGAAACCAGGGACCAGTAACTGTTTCTGCTTTTACAAATGCGTTTAATGTAATTGCTTTGGCCGGCGGCCCTACTGAACTTGCCAACTTGCGTGAGATACTTATCAAACGAAATGGAAAAGTTATTGATGCTTTAGATGTATATAAATACCTTACAACCGGCGATTTTGGGAAACACATCTATCTTGAAAATAATGATTTTGTGATTGTTCAAACTGTAGAAAAAAAGGTTAAAGCAGAAGGCAAATTTAAAAGGCCCATGTTTTATCAGCTTAAAAAGGATGAAGGGGTCAAAGCTCTTTTAAAATATTCGGGCGGGTTACAAAAAGATGCTTTTTCAAGTGGGGTTAAAATATACAGAACGGAACTGGAAAAGCAGATCATTAAAGATGTTAATGTAACTGCTATCATTAATCCTACGAATGATATCCGCCTTAAGGAACAGGATTTTCCGCTTAATGATGGTGATATCGTAAGAGTGATTGCTGTTAATCCCGGGCTGATCAATAAGGTTGATATGAAAGGTGAAGTCTCTTACCCCGGCCAGTATGAAACAAGAAAAGGCGACAAGTTATTTGATTTGATAAACAGGGCCGGCGGAATTACCCGTAATACTTATTTACCCCGTGCCTATATCTTTAGGGGTGGTGGGGATAGTACCAATATTAAAGCAAGCAAGGTTGAAGTAAACTTAACTGATATTACTACCAATGATACCGCAAGTGTGTACAATGTAGAATTATTTGCCAACGACCAGGTACTACTTTTTAACTCCAACCAATTTGCAGATAAACAATATGTAGAAATATTTGGAGAAGTAAGAAGAGAAGGTAAGATAAACAAGTATGGAGGGATGTCATTACAGGACCTGTTGTATTTATCGGGCGGTTTAAAACAGTCTGCCGAATATGGCAGGATAGAAATATCAAGTGTTGTTGATATTGATTCAGCCAAAGGAGAACAGCAGCCTACACGTACTGTTTTGCGAACCGTCAAAATATCTCCTAACCTGGAAATAGATAGTGTTTCCAGGCAAATACTATTAAAACCTTACGACCAGATCTATGTAAGAAAAAACCCGACATTTGAATTACAGCAATTAGTGCAGATAAATGGATTGGTTCTGTATTCGGGCCCTTATCCACGACTCAGTAAATACGAACGGCTGTCTTCCTATATACAGCGGGCGGGCGGCATTAAAGAAAATGCTGATTTAAGCGGGGCAATTCTATACCGGAAAAAAACACAGTACTTCAGGGATAATGTGACCAATAAAGTGGCTTCATTAACCGATTCGATAGGCAGTATTGTTTTGGATTCGGCCCAGGCAACCCTTAGCCAGGTGGCTAAAGAGCCGGTTAGTATCGATCTGTTCAGGGCATTAAAATATAAGAATTCCAAGTATGACATTATTTTGCAGGAAGGGGATGTTATTTTTATTCCAGAAATAAATCCATTTGTAAACGTAAAAGGTATTGTGCAGTCTCCTTTAAAATTGACTTTTGATAAAGAACACAGCAACGTTGGATATTATATTGATAAAGCCGGTGGATTTGGAATTAGGCCATGGAAGAAACGGATATATGTAACCTATGCCAATGGCAAAAGTAAACGCACCACTAATCTTTTCTTCCTGCACTTTTATCCAAGGGTAAAAGAAGGCGCTACAGTAAATGTCCCTTCAAGACCACAGGGTGCAGAAGTGACTGATACGGTTTTACAGGTATTACTTTCCAGTATCCCTATTGTAGCAGCAGCCCTCATTGTTAAATTAATTCAGTAATATTTTTTGATAAAATAATGCTTCTGAAATGAATAATATAGAACTTATAAAACAACTTTTAAAAAGACTGAAAAGATACAGTTGGCTTATTGTTGTAATTGCTTTGATATTTGGAACCTTATTCTATTACATGGCCAAACAGAGTGTTATGTTGTTCACTTCCACCGCTACTGTGTTTCCCTTAAGCAGTTCAAATACCAGCAGTACCGGTACTGCTATCAGTAACCTCCTCGGCCTTACCGATGCACCTAAATCATTTACTGAAGATGCTTCTATAAATATTGTAGAGTTGGCGAACAGCCGGAGAACCCGGGAAGCAGTTGCTATGGAAAAAATACCTTCCATGAAGAATAAAGCCATATCTGAATTATTAATTGAAGAAAATAATAAGCATACAGGTTTTATGCAGAATAATACCATAAAGATGCCATTAGACAGCCTGACACAAATTAATATTGCCAGTGAATTATTAAAAGGTGCATTTTCGGCCAAGATCAATAAGAATGGTATACTTGAATTACATTTCAGCAATAGCAACCAGCAGTTAGTACGTGAAGTAAGTTATATTTATATTGATAAGCTCTCAGGTTTTTATATAGACCTGAAAAAGAAAAAGGCACAGATCGATTACGAGTTTTCTATAAAAAAGGCAGATTCTTTGCTGCTGGTTTTAAATGCTTTGGATAAGCGTGCCATTGCCCAGGATGAAACTACTTTTTTTACTCCTGAAGAACGCCAGCGCTTCAGCTTGCCAAAAATTAACCTTGCACAGGATAAGGCAACTGTTCAGTCACAGTATTATTATGCCGTTAATAACAGGGAATCTGCTGCATACCGGCTGCAAAAAGAGACACCCATTATTGAACCACTGGACAGGCCGGAACCTCCTTATGATCCTGTAAAAAAATCAAAAATTGTCTATACACTTATTGGACTTATATTGGGAGGGTTTATTGCTGTGTTGGCAGTAAGCTGGAAGATCATCAATAAATACCTGGGAGATGAATTAAACAAGGCTATTGAAAAAGCATCGAAACCAAAGGACGAAATACCACAGGCACAGGTAAACCCACTTAAATAAAAAAATCCGTCCCGCTATAAAAAGCAGGGACGGATTTTTTATCTCTTCTTATACTATTTTCTGAAAGCCCATTTTATCATTTCTTTCCAGCTTGGTTTTTTACCATACATTAATATACCCGTACGATAAATTCTTGCGGCAAACCAGGTAGTGAACATAAAGCCTGCAATTAATAACAGCATGGATAAACCAAGCTGCCACCACGGAACCGTATTGGGCACCCCAAAAGGTATTCTTGCCATCATCACAATGGGTGAACTGAACGGAATTATACTCGTCCATACAGCAATAGGGCTTGATGGATTTGATATAGCCGGCGTCATTAAGGCTATGGAAAATATGATTAGCATAGTGATAGGAAAACTCAACGACTGGGCTTCTCTCATATCTTCATTAATGGCACTGCCAATAGCTGCATATAAAGAAGAATAGAAAAAGAATCCTCCCAGTAAATAGAAAATAAAACAACCTACTGTAAGCGGAATGTTTACGCTGGTAAATACCTCCTGTATCCTGCCTACCATTGCAGAAGCAACACCGCCACTTCCTGTTGTTTTGGTAACATTATAAATAATAAAAATGCAGGCTATCCATATTAAAAACTGGGTTAAAGCCACCATTCCAATACCGATGATTTTTCCAATCATTAATTGAAATGGCTTTACGGATGATATTACCACTTCTGCAATACGGCTGGTTTTTTCTTCTGTTACACCCATCATTACCTGTGAGCCGTACAATAATAAGATAAAGTACATCAAAAAACCACATACATAACCAATGGTACTGGCAATGCCTGCATCTGCATTCCTGTTCTTTTCGTTATTTAGTTTAAGCGTTACACTTTTGCTTAAAATAGCGTCTTTGGTGTTATCCAGGCCCAGGCTATCGTGTTTTATTTTATTCCACATCAGGTTGATCTTTTTTTCAACAGGATCAATAGCTCCTGCACCAAAAGATTTTTTTGTGTTAACCTTAATAGTATCTACACCTGATCTCCAGTCAAAATTTTCAGGTATTATAACATAACCATCGTATCCAATAGAATCGAAACTAAGTTTTAATTTTTCCGGGCTGACCGTTACTAACCTTAAACTGTTAGCCGTATCATTACCATTTACCGACCTGATGAGTTCCTCCCTAAATAAACCTGATTGGTCAATAAGAGCGATTTTTAAGTCTTCACGGGTTTTATTGGCAATATAGCCGGTCCCAAAGATCAAGCCCAGGTATAAAAGTGGAAAAAGGATGGTACCGATAATGAAAGTTCTTTTTCGTACCCGTGTAAGAAATTCCCTTTTTATTATTAATATAATTTTATACATGGTATAAGTGATTATTTTGAGTTGGTTATGTAGTTACTTTTTCAAACTGCCTTGCTGTTGGCGTACCTTCCACCAGTTTAATGAATATGTCGTTAAGTGATGGTAATATTTCTTTAAAAGAAACGATATTGCTTCCCTGGTTCATAAAATAACCCAGCACATCATTGGGTTTAAAACCTTCATTGATCTTTACTGTGAGTTCCAGTTTACCGGTACCAATGATCTCAAATGAAGGGCTGCTGATAGTTTCAGGATTATTTTCTAACTGGATACCAAACAGGTTTTCTTTAAAATCCTGCCTTACACCCTGTACTGTACCATCTAAAATTTTCTTCCCTTTATTCACCAGCACAATATGGTTACAGATCTCTTCTACCTGCTCCATACGATGTGTACTGAAGATGATAGTAGTGCCATTTTGCGCCAGCCGGTAAATTTCATCTTTTATAAGGTTGGCATTAATGGGGTCGAGCCCGCTGAAAGGTTCATCGAGTATGATCAGGTCTGGTTCATGCAAAACAGTGATCACAAACTGTAATTTCTGCCCCATACCTTTACTCAGGTCTTCCACTTTTTTATTCCACCAGCTTTCCATCTCCAGCCTTTTGAACCAATCTTTAATCTTATGCATGGCATCAGCTTTGCCCAGGCCTTTAAGTTGGGCAAGATATAATGCCTGTTCGCCAATCTTCATCTTTTTATACAACCCCCTTTCTTCAGGCATGTAGCCAATATATTTCACATCATTTTCAGGATCAAACTTTTTTCCTTTAAGTAAGATCTCCCCCTCATCAGGATAAAAAATTCCGGTGATCATCCGTATCAGTGTTGTTTTACCTGCACCATTAGGGCCAAGCAAACCAAAAATATCTCCTTTGGGGATGGACATGCTGATATCATCCACCGCTTTTTGTGTAGCAAAGTATTTTTTAAGATTGTGTACTTCTAAAATGTTCATTCAATATTTTTTAAGGATAAAATGTAATTTACAAACAAAGTAAGTATTTGTTTTCTTCTAAATTGCAGTATTTTATAAATGGTAAGTACTCTGGTTGCTTATATTTAAGATTCCAGTTCTTTAAGTAATTCTTCTGCCTGGTTAAGTTTCCTGTTATAGAACTTCATAACCCATTTTGAAAAAAACAATATGAAAATATAACCTAATGGAAATGCCAAAACCCAAAAATAGTTGTTACTATGAGTAATGTCTTTAACATAAAAAAGTTTAGGTAGTACAATCACTGTAATGGCAGCAAGTAAATAACTAAAAAGTACATTGGCCCGTTGAAATTTTTGAAACTTTAATTTCTGAACTGCAAATAACCTGAGTGTTTCTGCATAAGGTTTGTTCGGGTCATTTATCAAATTAAACCTGTTTAAGCTTATTATACTGATTGCCGGCAGCAGCAGAAATATCAGGATGGCAGCAATACCAGCTATCTGAAAGAAAATAGTATCTAACCTGTTAAAATGAAAACCTATGAAGGCTGCTGCCAGCCAGCATATTATTGCACCTGCCCATTCAGGGTATTTTATTTTATTAATAGCAGTGTAATATTTTTTTTTGGTCATTTGGTCAATAATTTCGGGGGTTAAATTATTTTGCTTTGCTGTTTGGTCATTTACTGCTTCCCAATCTTTTTTTAAATCATCTAATTCCATAGTTATTGTTGTTTAAAAATTTGCTGCCTTAATTTTTCCTTGATCCTAGATAATTTTGTCCCCACATTAGTTTTCGAAATTCCAATGATCTCCGCTATTTCTTCGTGGCTTTTGTTTTCCAGATAAAGCATTAAAATACCTTTGTCGAACAGGTTCAAGTGCTGAATTTGCTGTCTTAATTTTTGCAATCGCTCTTCATTATCATCACCTTCTGTTTCAGGAAGACCTGAAACTTCGAGGCCTAATGGTACAGAAGTAACTTTCTTTTTATTTTTTTTAAGGTGGAAAATAGAGACATTCATTGCAACCCTGTACATCCAGGTACTCAAACCCGAATTTTGCTTAAATGTTTCAAAGGATTTCCATAGGTTATAAATGATTTCCTGCACCAGATCATCTCTGTCCTCGTTGCTATCAGTATAAAAAGAGGCAACTTTATAAATTAATCTTTCATTTTCCTGTATTGCTTTTATGAATAAGTCCTTTTTCTCCACTATGGTTTAGCATTTTATTTTTTGGTATATCCTATTAGTGTACTTTATTTAAATAAAATCACACCTGAGGAAAATAAAATTGAAACTTAATTTATTAATTCTCAGTGATAACATAATGGATGTAAGTATTGCGTTATCTCAAAATCAGCACATTAGTTATTTGCATTGCAACTCTCTCCCCATCCATAGCAGCACTTACAATTCCCCCGGCGTACCCGGCTCCTTCGCCGCAGGGATAAAAATTATTTAATTGAGGATGTGCTAAACTTTCACTGTTACGGGGGATACGAACCGGCGAAGAAGTACGGCTTTCAGTAGCTACTGCAACTGCTTCATTGGTGAAATAGCCTTTCATCTTCTTTCCAAACTCAATAAATCCTTTGGCAAGCGATTGGTAAATAAACTCCGGTAAAACTTCTTTTAACTGGGTTGATTGCAGGCCCGGCAAATAAGAATTGGCTGGTAAGGATGAGGATAATTTACCATGACTAAAGTCGGCCATGCGTTGAGCAGGCGCTACAAATTTTCCACCACCGGCATCAAAACAGTTACGTTCAACCATTTGTTGAAAGCGCATCATGGCCAAGGCATTATTTTGAATTTTAAACCCGCCTGCCGGACGGGCAGGTTTTGAATTTTTGATTGCATCTTCAAACTCTACCTGCACTACCATACCACTATTAGCATAAGGATTATTTCGTTTTGACGGGCTCCATCCATTAACCACCAGTTCGCCAGCAGATGTTGCAGCCGGGGCTATTATGCCACCGGGGCACATACAAAAAGAAAATACACCTCTGTTGTTAACCTGTTGTACTAAGCTATAAGAGGCTGGAGATAAATGCGGCCCCCTCCTGACCTCCCCCGAAGGGGGAGGGACGCCCAAATTATTACTTTGAAGCGGAGAAAGATGATATTGCATATTGTCAATTAATTCTTGTGGGTGTTCTATTCTTACACCCAAAGCAAATGGCTTTGCTTCAATTAAAATTTGTTTTTGATGAAGCAGTTCAAAAATATCCCTTGCACTGTGCCCGGTAGCTAAAATAAATGCATCTGCTTCAAATAAATTTCCATCAGCAGTTTTAACAGTTTTTATTTTCTCTTTCTCAATAATGATATCTATAACTTTTTTCTCAAACAAAAACTCTCCACCACAATCAACAATTTGATTGCGCATGGCAGTAATAATGTGAGGTAATTTATTTGTACCTATATGCGGATGAGCTTCATATAAAATTTTTTCTTCGGCACCAAAATGTACAAAGAGGCTCAATATCCTGTCAATATCGCCCCTTTTATTACTCCGGGTGTATAATTTACCATCGCTGTAAGTACCGGCTCCACCTTCACCAAAGCAATAATTGCTTTCAGGATTTATAATACCCTCTTTATTTAATACAGCCAGGTCTCTTCGCCTTGCTTTCACATCTTTGCCTCTCTCTAAAATAATGGGTTTAATGCCTTTCTCTATCAATTGAAGTGCTGCAAACAGGCCTGCAGGACCAGCTCCGATGATAACTACTTTTTTTTCAGAATTGCGAACATCTTTAAAATCAAATTGCTGAATTTCTCTTTTATGAAAAGGTTCATCAATAAAAACAGTAAGGGTAAGATTTACCCAAATGGTTCTTGCCCGGGCATCAACAGATTGTTTGAGAATATGAAAACCAGAAATAGAAGATTCATTTCTACCGGTAGAATTAGCCAGTAATTTTTTAATTATGGCTTCATTGGCTGCCTCAGATGGCAGTAATTTGAGAGAAATTTTTTGTTGCATTGCGTTTGGTTTTTATCCAAAAAGCTATTAACAGAATTATACTCCAAAGTTCCTCCGCCAGCTGGCGGAGGTGGAAAGGTTATTAGAATGGCAGATCATCCACCGCATCCGGTGGTGTTTCAGAAAAAGTATCCAAAGGCTCCAGATAATCACTGTCCGATTTAGATGTTCCTGTTTGCAAGATCTGTTCAATTCTCCAGGCATCCAGGTTGGTGATATAGTTCACTTTACCATCCTTTTCCCATTTACTGCCTTTAATATTGAAATACACTTTTATCTCGTCACCAATATTTACCCGGTCAATAATGGTGGTTTTATCCTGTACACACTGAAACTTAACATAATTGGTTATGGTACGTCCGTTAATATCCTCACTTTTCTCCACTGCAAATTCCCTGGTCTTAAATGTTTCGGTACGTTGTACGGTATCATATTTGGCAACTAATTTGCCGGTTAATTCATAACTCATAGTAAAAATTTAATATCCAAAAGTAAATCTATTTTTTATATAAAAATTTTGTGGTTACTATTCTTTGTTACAGATAAAATTATCTATCTTCCTTTTATATTATTTTTCAGGCACATTATGAGGAAAATCAACATTGTTTTTTTTGCAGGATTAGTTGCAATTACTCTTTCCATTTCCTGCAAAGTACCCTACCAGGCCCAATCCGTACAATTTAAAGACTACAAGCTAAACCAAACCAATAAACAAGATAGTAGTGTTATTGCCCTGATAAAGCCTTATGCGGACAGTGTAAATCTGAGTATGAATGGCATTGTTGTAGTTTCGGAAACGGAGCTTGAA